>NZ_JBFJTF010000001.1:0-42217 GCF_041625615.1 Immundisolibacter sp.
ACGCGCACCAGCCGCAGCGCGGGGCCGGGGCCGACCAGCACCGCGCACACGCGCTCGCGGGCTTCCGCCTTGTGCTCGGCGGCGACGGCGTCTTCCAGGTCGTAGATCAGCGCGTCGGCGCCGGCCGTGGTGGCGCGGGCGAGCTTGCGTTCGTCGGCGCCCGGCACGAACAGCGCCGAGCGGATCAGCCAGCCAGGGGTTTGCGGCATCGGCAGATCCCAGGGCAGCGCAGCGGGCCGGCAGATTACCGCACGCTGCCCTGCCGCCAGCCCGCGTCTACAGTCGCAGATTGGCCAGGTCGATGCCCTGTTCCTGCTTGAGCGTCACCGGTGGGCAGTAGTTCGACAGGCGCTCGCCGTCGCGTACCAGCAGGCCCTTGGGCAGCACCTGCGGCCGGGTGAAAAAGCTGCGCGGGCCGTCGGCGGTGATCAGCAGCTGGTTCTCGAAGTGGAACGGGTGCACGGCGTGGCCGTAATAGAGCACGTCCATGCCCATCACCTGCCCGCCCTCGAGCATGTAGCTTTGCGGAATCTTGGTGAAGGCCGGGTACGGCACGTACCAGCCGACCGGCTGCAGGCCGACGCCGTGCGTGGCGGTGGTGGTTTTCTGCGGCGTCGGGATGCCGGCGCTGCCCATGATTTCCATCACCGTCTGGTAGACCAGGCCGCTGTCCTGGTTGGGCCGAAGGTGCGTTTCGATGGCCTCGTAGCAGTGCATCACGGCGTCGACGATCTTGCGGTACTCGGCCGGCGGGTCGCCGAGGTAGAGGGTGCGCGAGCCGTCGCAGGTGTAGCCCTTGTAGACGCTGTAGGTCTCGAAGATGTAGGCGCGGCCGGCCTCCAGCGCAAAGTCGCTGCGCGGGAGATAAAAGCTGTCCACGATGTGCTCGCCCTTGTAGTGGCTGCCCCACATCAGGCCCTTGTCGGTGGTCGGCACGGCGCCGCGCTCGGCCAGCGCCACGCGGTAGATGTGGGCCAGTTCCTCCCAGCGCACGCCGGGGCGGGCGGCGTCGATCACCTGCTCCAGCGCCCGCTGGTTGATGCTGGCGCCTTCCTGCATGAGCGCGATCTCGTCCGGCGTGGACACCTTCTGGATGTCGGTCAGAAGGTCGTGGCCGTCGATCACGGTCAGTTCCGGCAGGCGGCGCTGCACGTGGGAGGCCAGGCGCAGGTCGTCGAAGGCCACGCGTGCCTTGTCGAGGCCGAGCTCGGTCAGCGCGTTGGCGGTGACCTCGACGATGTCGTTGGCGATCTCGTCGATGTGGTGGTCGGCGATGAACGCCTGCACGTCCGTGCGCAGCGGGCTGTGCGCGGTGCCGGGGTCCGGCTGCGAGAGCACGTAGGTGTGGTAGCCGAACCAGTCGTAGCAGCGCACACGCGGCACCCAGGTGGGCTCCTGCAACAGGTACGGGATGTAGTGCGCGCCGATGCACAGCGTGCTGCGGTCTTCGGTGTCGCGCACCGGCACGATCACCGCCGTGCCCGGCTCCGGCAGCGCCCACTGTGTGTCGAAGGTGCGCACGCCGGACAGGTACAGCACGTTGCGGGCGTCCGCGCCGACCAGCGCGTCGCAGCCGGCGGCGCTGAGCTTTTCGACCGCGCGCGGGGTGTTGATGAAATGGCGTCCTTGCATGGCGGCTCCTCCTGTGTGCCGGGTTGGCGGAGGAACTTTACGCCCTCAGTGCGGGATGGGGGCGGCCGCCGGCCCCTGTGCGGCACAGGAGAGTCGGCTTCGATTACGCGTAAGGCGCGACCGTGTTGTCGTCGTGCGTGAGCAGCTGCATCAGCCTGGGATGGATGAAGAGTTTTTCGCGCCCCAGCGTCGTTTCCCGCAGCACGCCGATGTCTGCCAGCTGCTTGAGGTAGCGCGAGGCGGCCTGGCGGGCGGCGATGTCGCGCTCCACGAGGTTCTGGATACGGCAGTACGGCAGGTCGAAAATCAGGTCGACCAGCTCGCGGCTGTAGATTTTCGGTGCCGCCCGGCGCACGTGGTCGACGGTCAGTGCCGACAGGTCGCGGATGGCTGCGATCTTGGCCGTGGTCCAGCGGGCGGTGTCTTCAATGCCGCGCAGCATGTACAGCAGCCACGGCTCCCAGGCCTGCTCACGGGTCACGTCGAGCAGCAGGCGGTAGTAATCGGCCCTGTTTCGGACGATGTAGCGGCTGAGGTACAGGATCGGCAGCGTCAGCAGCTGCTCCTGGATCAGGAACAGGCTGTTCAGCACCCGGCCGGTGCGGCCGTTGCCGTCGGTGAACGGGTGGATGGCCTCGAACTGGTAATGGCCGACCGCCATGCGGATCAGCGGGTCGGTATCGCGCGCCTCGTGCAGGTAGCGTTCCCAGTTGGCGAGCTGGGTGCGCAGCAGGTCCTCGCCGACCGGCGGTGTGTAGATCACCTCGCCGGTGCGGGCATTCGCCAGCGCCGTGCCCGGCACCCGCCGCACCTGCATCTGCACGTCCTTGATGCGCGTGCACACCTGCTCGGCGGTCCGGGTGTTGAGGGGCGTGTGTTTGAGCGCACCGAACGCCTCCATCAGGGCGCTGCTGTAGCGCAGCGCCTCGCGCGTGGCGGGGTCGGCCTGTGCATCGGCGTGCTGGTACTGGAACAGGCGGTCGGTGGTGGTGACGATGTTCTCGATTTCGGAACTCGCCTGCGCCTCCAGCCGCGGCAGGGCGTTGATCAGCACGCCCTGGTTCGGGATCAGCTCCGCCGCCTGCTTCAGCTCCGCCAGCGCCGCCCGCGCGGCGATGCACTGCTTGAGCACGGGCCGCGTTTCCACCTCCACGCCCGGCGGCAGGGGTGGCAGGTCGTTGTGGGGTTGGTCCGGGCGCCAGGCGGTCATGGTGCAATTTTCGAGTTTTTGCGACACGTCGCGACTTTATGTCGCGGCCGACGACAGGTCAACAGGACGTGTCGCGAGTTTTCGAATTCTGCGACACGTAATGGGGTGTGTGTCGTTGGCGACGACACGTGCGCGACCGCGCAGTCCTGGTCCAGACGCACGCCCAACCGGGCTTACGAAGCTTGGTTGGGCTTTGGAACCCCAGGCAGGAAATTTAATAACAGCTATAAAAAAATATAATTGTTAATCAATGGCATGGAAAATTATTTGCCATGAAACATGGCCGCCGCGGTGCCGTTGCGGCAGGCTGCCAGGACCGTCCCGGCCGCTACCGCCTGCAGCGCGTTGCCGGCACCCGGCGACGTATCGCGGCGGATCAGGCGCCCGGGCCGGTCGCCGTTTTTTTGGTTCCGCGCCCGCCCGGGCGGGCGGGGGCGTCCGTGCCGGCACGACGGTACCTGTCCAGGCGCAGCTGCACCTGCCGGCGGGTGAGGCCCAGGGTGCGCGCTGCCGCCGCCAGGTTGCCGTCGGCGTCGGCCACTGCCTGTTCCAGCAGGGCATGCTCGATGGCGTCGAAGCGCGGGCCGTTGGCAGGGGCGGCCAGCAGTGCCGCTGCCTGCTCGCGCAGGCTGGCGCCGTCGTCGCTGAGACGACCGCTGGTGTCCAGCGCGAAGGCCGGCTGCCGGGGAGTGCCGCCGCGCAGGGCCAGCTGGGGCAGGTCGATGGCCTCGCCGTCGCCGGCCAGCAGCACGGCCCGTTCGATGAGGTTCTCCAGTTCGCGGATGTTGCCGGGGAAGTCGTAGGCGAACAGCGCCTCCACCGCGCGGGCGGTGAAGCCCGGCACGCTCTTGCCGTGCACGGCGCAGAAGCGGCGCAGCAGGTAGGCCATCAGCAGCGGGATGTCGTCGCGCCGTTCGCGCAGTGGCGGAATCGGCACCGGGAAGGTGGTGAGCCGGAAGTACAGGTCCTCGCGAAAGCGCCCGGCGTCCACCGCCTGGCGCAGGTCCTCGTTGCAGGCCGCCATGACGCGCACGTCGACGCGGCGGGTCTGGTTGTCACCCACACGCTCGATCTCGCGTTCCTGGAGAACCCGCAGCAGCTTGCCCTGGGCGGCCAGGCTGAGGCTGGTGACCTCGTCCAGGAACAGCGTGCCGCCGTCGGCGCGCTCGAACCGGCCGGCGCGTGACTTGCTGGCGCCGGTGTAGGCGCCCTTGACCACGCCGAACAGCTCGGTCTCGATCAGCGTTTCCGGCAGCGCCGCGCAGTTGACGGCGATGAACGGCCCGTCGTGGCGGCGGCTCATGCGGTGCCCGAGACGGGCGAACACTTCCTTGCCGACACCGGTCTCACCGACGAACAGCAGCGTGGCGCGGCTGTCGGCGGCCTTGCGCAGCAGGTGCATGGCGGCACCGAAGCCGGCGGAGATGCCGACCACGCCGTTGTCGTCCTCGGCGTCGAGATCGGCGAAGCGGTTCACCGACGCTTCCGGCTGGTAATAGCGGGTGTCCGGCGCCTGGGTGAGCCAGTCGTCGAGCGGCTTGCCGATCAGGCGGCAGGCCTCGTCGCCCATGCCGCGGCATTCCACCTCGCGCATCAGGATCGGCCGGCCGGCGAAGGCGCTGGCGAAGCCGCTGGCGTAGCCGCTTTGCATCCAGCACACCGGTTCCGGGCTGGTGCCGTAGGCGTCGAGGTGGGTGGTCGCTTCCAGCGAGTCATGCACCAGGAATTCACCGGCGAAGGCGCCGCTTTCCGGGTCGGCGTGCAGGTGCACCACCTCCGACCAGCCGAAGCCGGCCAGGGCGTGTACCTGCGGGCCGACGGCGAAGGCGTCGAAGTAGCTCACGTTCGGGCGCAGGCGCCGGGCGGTGTCGGCGTCGCGTCCACCCTCGGCGTAGCCGATGCGCGAGAGCAGTTCGCGCGCCACGGCCGGCCCCAGGCGGTCGATCAGCTCGCGCCGCAGCGCGCCGTAGACGCTGGCGGTCAGCAGCACCCCACGCTGGTCGCGCACCCAGATGCGGCCGGTGTCCGGCGTGAAGCGCACCTGCTCGGCCAGGTCACGGATGTCGGGCAGGTTGGGGGCGGGTTTCGCTTTGGGCATGTTCGACGCCAGGGTCACTGATGGTCGATGGATTATGGTTCAAAGTGACGTGTACGTCATTCCGCGCGAACGGATTTTGCGAAACGGAAAAAGAATAAAAGCCTTATTAAACGAGCGGTTGTGTTTCATTTAGGCGGCTTGGCATGGCGGGTGCAATGACACTTTCGCCAGTTGATGATCGAACTGCGGCCTTTGACGCGGCGGCTCGGTTTTTTCGCAGGAGGAGTCAGGGATGACCAACTACGCCGGTTTCGTGACAGGCGCAGGCAGCGCGCAACGCCGCCAGATCTATGCCGATCCCGCTGTCTACGAGCAGGAACTCGAGCGCATCTTCGGCCGCTGCTGGCTGTTCCTGGTGCATGAATCACAGATCCCCAAGCCGGGCGACTTCGTGCGCACCTTCATGGGTGAGGACGACGTGCTGGTGGTGCGCCAGCACGACGGTTCGATCAAGGCCTTCCTGAACACCTGCACCCACCGCGGCAACCGCCTGTGCCGGGCCGATCGTGGCAACGCCCGGGCGTTTGCCTGCAACTACCACGGCTGGGCCTTCGGCACCGACGGCGCGCTGGTGAACGTGCCGCTGGAGAAGGACGCCTACTTCAACGCGCTGGACAAGTCCCGCTTCGGGCTGGTCGGGGTCGAGCGGGTCGAGTCCTACAAGGGCCTGGTGTTCGGCTGCTTCGACCGGAACGCGCCGAGCCTGTCCGATTACCTGGGCGACATGAAGTGGTATCTGGACGTCTGGCTGGACGCCCTGCCCGGCGGCAGTGTGCTGCTGGGCGAGGCGCAGAAGGTGGAAATCCCCACCAACTGGAAGCTGCCGGTCGAGAACGTGTGCGGCGACGGCTACCACCTGGGCTGGGCCCACGCCGGCGCCATGAAGGCCGTGCAGAGCATGGACTTCTCGGGCTTCACGGTGGGCAACGCCAGCGTCGACCTGGAAGGCGGGCTGTCGATCGCCGGCCTGAACGGCCACTCGCTGCTGGCGACGCTGGACGGGGTGTCCGGCTACAGCTTCTATCCGGACAACGGCGACATCATGCACTGGCTGGAGAGCAACCGGCCGACGGTGATCGAGCGCCTCGGCCGCATGCGCGGCGAGCGTCTGTGGGGCTCGCAGCTGAACTTCACCATCTTCCCGAACCTGCAGTTCCTGCCGGGTCTGAACTGGTTTCGCGTGTACCACCCCAAGGGGCCGGGACGCATCGAGCAGTGGACCTGGGCCATGGCCGAGCAGGCCATGCCGGAGGCCATCAAGCAGCGCATCCTGGACAACCAGCTGCTGACCTTTGGCCCCGCCGGCCTGTTCGACAACGACGACGGCGACAACCTGGCCGCCTGCACCGAGCAGTCGCGTGGCTGGCGCACGCGCCAGATGGACGTGCACACCAACATGGCGCAGGGCCGCAGCGGCAGCCGCCCGGGCCTGCCCGGCGACATCGCCGTCGGCGTGGTCAGCGAGCACAACCAGCGTTACTTCTACCGCCGCTGGCAGGAGCACATGGCGGCCGCCGACTGGCGCGCGGTGCCGGAGTACAACCTGAACCCGCTTTCCGGCGACCAGGAGGTGGCTCATGTCGGCTGACGAAGGCCTCGACATGCTGCCCATCGCGCAGCACCTGGCATTGACGCAGGCGCTGTACCGCGAGGCGCGCCTGCTGGACCAGGAGCGCTACGCCGACTGGCTGGCCCTGCTGGCCGACGACGTGCGCTACCGCCTGCCGCTCGCGTCGCGGCGCTTTCGCGCCGACCGCAGCGCGGCGCTGGCCGAGGGGCCGGGCTACGTGTTCGACGACGACAAGGGCCGCCTGACGCTGCGCGTGCAGCGCCTGGAGTCGGGCCTGGTGTGGGCCGAGGACCCGCGCAACGCGGTGCGGCGCATCGTCAGCAACGTCGAGATCTACCGCGCCGATGGCGACGGCGAGGCGGTGGTGCACTCGGTGCTGGAAATCCACCGCAGCCGCATCGACGCCCAGCAGCGGCGCCTGACCGCCGCCCGCACCGACCGCTGGCGCGACACACAGGGCCACTGGCGGCTGGTGGCGCGGGACATCCGCTTCGATCACCCGGTGGTCATCGACAGCAACCTCAACGTGTTCTTCTAGGAGAAGGTGCCATGAAACCGTACGAGGCCACGCAGCCGCCGCAGGACTACTCCCGCTACATGGACCTGGAAGAGGGGTGGGTCGATCGGCGCATCTTCTGGGACCAGGCCATCTACGAGCGCGAGCTCGAAGCCATCTTCGCCCGCTGCTGGCAGTTCGTGGCGCACGAATCACAGCTGCCGAAAAACGGCGATTTCCTGACCACGTACCTGGGTGAGGACGGCGTGATCGTGTCCCGCCACACCGACGGCAAGGTGTACGTGTACCTCAACGCGTGTCCGCACCGCGGCAACAAACTCTGTTTCGCCGACGAGGGCAGCGCCCGTCGCTTCACCTGCAACTACCACGGCTGGGCCTTCAACACCGCCGGGGAGCTGACCGGCCTGCCGAGCGAGCAGGAAGCGTACGACGCCGGCGACATCGACAAGCGCCAGTGGGGCGCCCGCCAGGCCCGGGTGGAAAGCTACAAGGGCCTGATCTTCGCCACGTTCGATGCCACGGCGCCGTCGCTGGAGGAGTACCTGGGCGACTACCGCTGGTATCTGGATGCCTTTGTCGACAACGACGAGGGCGGCATCGAGTTCCTGCCGGGTCTCATCAAGTCCTACGCCAGCGCCAACTGGAAGTTCGGTGTCGAGAATTTCATCGGCGACGCCTACCACGCGTTCTGGAACCACGACTCCGGCGGCAAGGCCATGATGGGCGGGCCGTTTCCGCCGTATGACCCCAAGGACACCTTTCACGCCAGCGTCAACGGGCACGGCTGGGAATTCTCGCTCGATGGCTTCGGCGACATCGCCATTCTCGGCTCGCAGGAGGTGCTGGACTACTACGCCGAGCGCAAGGCGCACATGGCGGCGCGCGTGGGCGAGCTGCGTTCGCGCATCTTCGGCTCGCTCGCTTCGGCGGCGATCTTTCCCAACATGACCTTCCTGCCGGGCATCCACACCTTCCGCACCTGGCTGCCGCGCGGTCCGCGCAAGCTCGAACTGCGCATCTGGACGGTGGTGCCGAAGGACGCGCCGCAGTCGGTCAAGCAGGCCATCAACAAGGCCTGCAACTTGACCTTCAATCCGGCCGGCACGCTGGAGATGGACGACGGCGAGAACTGGGAGGGCAACACCCGCACCAACGCCGGCTGGATCAGCCGTCACGAGAAGCTGCACTACGGCTGCGGCCGCAGCCGTCGCGTCGAGCATCCGCAGCTGCCCGGCATCATCCACACCGGTCAGGTCAACGACGCCAACCAGCGCCTGTTCTACCAGCGCTGGGCCGACCTGATGAACGCGCGCACCTGGGCTGACGTGCCGCAGCGCTACACGCCGCGTTTCGCCGGTCGGCCGACGCGTTGAGGAGCACGCCATGAACGCAATCGCCAAGGACGTCCAGGCGGCCGCCCGACCGCCGTCCCTCGAACTGCTCAATGAAGTCCAGCAGTTCTACTACCGCGAGGCGCGCCTGAAGGACCGCCAGGACTACCGCGCCTGGATGGACCTGCTGACCGACGACATCCACTACTGGATGCCGGCGCGCGTGCAGCGCTTTCGCCGCGACGAGCGCGCGCCCTGCGTGTTCGAAAGCGCCTATTACAACGACGACAGGCACGACATCGACCGGCGCCTGAAGCGCCTGGAGACCGGCACCTGCTGGAGCGAGGATCCACGCACGCGCACCGCGCACCTGGTGCACAACGTCGAGGTCGAGCACACCGAAAACCCGGACGAGTACCGCGTGTATTCCATCTCGGTGGTGTACCGCAACATGAACGAGGACGAGGAACACACCCTCTATTGCCACCGCGAGGATCTGCTGCGGCGGGTCGACGGCCAGCTGCGCATCGCCCGGCGCCTGCTCACCGTCCAGCAGAACATCTTCCTGAGCAAGAGCCTCAACGTTTTTCCGTGACCGGCCGCCGTCCGCAGTCCAGGGACGGACTCGGGCGGCCGGTTGCGGGCCTCCGTCGGCAGTACGCCGTTTCGATTACAAGGATTGTTCCCATGATGGATTACCTGCGTTATTACCTGTGTTCGCTGATGGTGCTGGTCGGCATCGCCGGGTTCGTGGCCGGCGGCTGGTGGATGCTGGCCGGTCTTGGCACGTTCTTCGTGCTGGCCGCCGTGGCCCAGGTGTCGCCGCGTGACCACCGCCCGCGTCGTTTCCGCTACCCGCTTCTGGCCGACGTGCCGCTGTACCTGCACGGGGCGTTGATGGTGGCCCTGTACGGTGCCTTTGCCTGGCGCATGCACGCCGGCATCGGCGTCGAGGGCCTGGCCGCGCAGGCGGTCGTGCTGCTGGGCGCCGTCGGCTCGCTGGTGTGGCTGAATGCCGTCCCGAACGTGCCGATCGCGCACGAGCTGATGCACCGCAAGGACTGGTTCTCGCGCGGGCTGGCCAAGGTGATGTGCGCCTTCTTCGCCGACGCCCACCGCGACATCCCGCACCTGTACACGCACCACATCCATTTCGATACCGACGCCGACGCCGACTACGCGCCGCGGGGTACCACCGTGTATCCGTTCATGTGGCGCTGCACGCGCCGCAACGTGGACGAGCTGCTCGCCGCCGCCCGCAAGCGGCGCGACGTGACCGGTGCCGGGCTGTGGTCGCCGCGCAACTTCCTGTTCTGGGAGGTCGCCCTGCTGGTGGCGATTCCGCTGGCGGTGGGTCTGTATGGCGGTCTGCTGGCGGGCCTGCTGACCCTGGGGGCGCAGGTGATCGCCAAGTTCTTCCTGGAGGCGCTCAACTACCTGCAGCACTACGGCCTGGTGCGGGTGCCCGGTTCGGCGACCAGGCTGCACCACACCTGGAATCATCTGGGCTGGCTGGACCGCACCATCGGCTACGAGATCACCACCCACGTCGACCACCACATCGACCCGGACCTGCGCTTCGACCAGCTGGTGCCGCACCCGGACGCGCCGCAGATGCCGAATCTGTTCGTGTGCGCCGTCAGCGCCTTCATTCCGCCGCTGTGGTTCAAGTACGTGGCCATGCCACGCCTGAAGGACTGGGATCTGCGCTTCGCCGATGCGGCCGAGCGGGAGATCGCGCGCGAGGCCAACCGCAAGGCGGGCTGGCCGGATTGGCTGGGTGAGGCGGCGGCCGACGATGTGTCGGCCACGCCGCAGGCCGTCTGACGGACCGGTTGCAGGCAACCGGTGGCGCCGTCCGCGGACGGCGCCACCGACCCTTCGGCCTCAGGAGCCGATGATGCCGCCGTCCTTGCGGGTGATGACCACCGTCGCGTCGCGCGGGACGGTGGTGCCGTCCGGGGTGGCGTTGAGCAGCGGAAAGTTGGTGGCGCTGGGGTCGCCGTCGCCGGGGTGCTGGATGTTGACGAACAGCGTGCGGCGGTCTGGCGTGACCGTGAGGCCGGTGACCTCGCAGTCGGTGACGCCGGTGAACAGGCGCCGCAGCTCGCCGGTGTAGATGTTGGCCACCAGCAGCTGATCGTTCAGGCCCTTCTTCTGCCCGCCGTCGGTCTCGATGAACAGGCGGCCTTCCGGATCGGCCCAGATGCCGTCCGGATCGCTGAAGGTGTCCTCGCGGTCGGCGGCGTGGGTGTCCTCGGCAATCAGGAAGATGTCCCAGGCGAACGTGGTGCCCGCGAAGCCGGACGTTTCATTCCAGCGAATGATGTGGCCGTCCGGGTTCGGCGCCAGCGGGTTGGCGGCATCGGCCACCGTGCGCCGGCTGTTGTTGGTCAGCGTGCAGTACACCTTGTCGTCGGCACCGACGGTGATCCACTCCGGGCGGTCCATCTTGGTGGCGCCGACCAGGTCGGCCGCCAGGCGGGCGTTGACCAGCAACGCGCCGAGGTCGGCGAATTGCGCCGCCAGGGCCGGCACGTCCATGCTCAGTTCCAGCCACTGGCCGCTGCCGTCGTCGTTGAACCTGGCCACGTACAGGGTGCCGTGGTCGAGCGGGCTCTGGCCGCGGGCGCGCATCGTGCGCCAGTCCTCGGCCGACACGAACTTGTAGATGTACTCGAACCGTTCGTCGTCGCCGGTGTACACCACCACCCGGCCGTGGTCGTCCACGTGCACGGTGGCGCCCTCGTGCTTCAGGCGCCCGAGCGCGGTGCGCTTGACCGGCGTGTGGGTCGGGTCGAAGGGGTCGATCTCCACCACCCAGCCGAAGCGGTGTTCCTCGTTGCGGTAGTCGGCGTCGGCCAGGTCGAAGCGCCTGTCGAAGCGGTGCCAGCCGTAGCCGAAGCCACCGCTGCTGAAGCCGTATCGCGCCTGGGCGTCGGTGCGGACCCAGGACGCGTCCTCGGTGCCGAAGTAGCCGTGGAAGTTTTCCTCGCAGGTCAGGTAGGTGCCCCACGGCGTGTAGCCGTTCGAGCAGTTGTTGACGGTGCCCAGCGGCACGTTGCCGTTGCCGGTCTGCAGCAGCGCGTGGCCGGCCGCCGGGCCGCTGAAGGTGACCGGCGTGTTGACATGGACGCGACGCGCCAGCTTGCTGCTGACCGGCTGCCACTGGCCGCTGCCGGCACGCGGGAACCGGCGCAGCTCGACCACCGACACGCCGTGGGCATGCTGCGAGGCGCGCACGTCGTCCAGGCTCTGCGGCGCCGCCTTGCCCAGCACATGGCCGTTGCCGCCGAACTCGTGGTTCAGGCACAGCACGCCGTGGCTGTTGACCGGCCCGAAGGCCAGCGCGCGCCCGCGCCAGGGGTTGCGCTCGATGGCTTCATTCCAGCCGGCGCGTGCCGCGCCGGCGTCGCGCACCGGGAAGAACCACATGCCGTCGTGGCCGATGCCCAGCTGTTGTGCCTGATCGGCGGCGGTCGGCGGCCAGCTGTAGGACGGGCCGCCCGGCTCGAGCGGGTCGCCCCAGGGCAGGATGATGTCGAACTGGTATTCGGGCGCGATGGCCGGCACCGGCCCGCCGCCGTCGGCGATGGCGACCGGGGTGAAGTTGATCTGCGGCGACGGCAGGCCCGGGCGGGCATTGGCGGCAAACGGAATGCCGGTGCCTGCCAGTGCGGACGTGGCGGCGACGGCAAGCCCGCCCTTGAGCACCTGGCGGCGCTCGACGCGCGCCTGCAAAATGTCGGCAAACGCCTGGTTGGCGGAATTGTTGCTAATCATGTCGTCGGTGAAAGCGTTGTCATTCACGGTAGGGATCTCCCTGGCGGTCGGGTGGCGGAATCGGCCAAGGACGCTACCGGCCAGACATTTCATCCGGGTTAACGGCTGCCGGTGGCCGGTTCCAGCGCCCACGTCCTGACACCGTCACGGTGCCGCCGCGTCGCTGCGCGGGGTTGCACCCGTCCATTTCATTCGGTTTGCTCATGGTTTCGATGCTTCTGAAAGTGGCCGCCCTGCTCGGCGGCACGGTGCTGTTATTGCTTGGTGTCGGGTTGCTGAACACGCTGCTGGTGCTGCGTGGCGCGCTGGAAGGGTTCGATGACACCACGCTGGGCCTGTTCGGGTCGTGTTACTTCGCCGGTTTCCTGCTCGGCACCTATCTGTGCCCGCGGCTGGTGGCCGGTATCGGCCACGTGCGTGCCTTTGCGTTTTTCACCGCCGCCGTCGCGGCCTGCGCGCTCGGTCACCTGCTGCTGATCACGGCACCGTCGTGGATTGCGCTGCGGGTCGTGACCGGGGTGGCGCTGGTCGGCCTCTACATCACGATCGAGAGCTGGCTCAACGGCCAGGCCGAGCCGTCGCAGCGCGGCAAGGTGTTCGCGGTGTACATGGTGTGCAATCTGGGCGCGCTGGCGTTCGGCCAGCAGCTGCTGGCGCTCGGTTCGCCGGCCGGGTTCGTGCTGTTCGCGCTGGCGGCGATTTTCGTGTGCGTGTCGGCCATGCCGGTGATGGCAACACGTCTGGCGCCACCGGGCCTGCCGGCGTTCAGGGCCATGTCGCCGCGCACCTGCTGGCGGGCGGCGCCGGTGGCGGCTGCTGCGGCGCTGCTGTCCGGGCTGGCGATGGGCGGCTTCTGGGGCATGGCGGCGGTGTACGTGCGCCGGCTCGGCGCCGACCCGGCGCTGGTGGCCGACTTCATGACCACCGCCATCGTCGGCGGCATGGCCCTGCAATGGCCGATCGGCCACTTCTCGGATGGCAGCGACCGGCGGCGCACCCTGGCCTGGGTGGCGGTCGCTGCTGCGTTGGCGGCCATCGCCCTGTTGCTGGCCGGTGCCCACCCGGTGTTGCTGCTGGTGGCCGCGTTTCTGTTTGGCGGCGCCGCGTTTTCCGTGTATCCGATCGCCGTCGCGCATCTGATTGACCACCTCCACGCCGAGCAGATCCTCGCCGGCAACGCCGCGTTGCTGCTGGTGCACGGCGCCGGCGCGGCGTTGGGCCCGCTGCTGGTGGGCGCCGCCATGGCCGTGCTGGGGGCGGCGGCGCTGCCGCTGCATTTTCTGCTGACCAGCGTGCTGTTGGCGGCCTTCGCGTTGTGGCAGATTCGCCGCCGTGTCGATCGCATCGTGGATGCACCGGCGCACTTCGTGCCGCTGGTGCGCACCTCGACCGGCGCCCTGGAAATGGTGGCGGCAGATCAACCGACCGGCCCGGAGGCGGAACACGCCCCCGGCGCGCAGGCATCCTGAACGAAGCGACCCACTCCCCAACCTGGCAAATACCCGCATGACCGACGACACCAACGCCGTCTCGACCGGCGCCGACATCAAGCTGCGCCTGCGCAACCTCTCCGCGGACGACTATCCGGCGATCAAGAAGATCATGGACCGGGTCTACCCGGGCATGGGTGGCGCCTGGCCGCGCAAGAAGTACCTGGCCATGCTCAAGACCTTCCCCGAGGGGCAGATCTGCATCGAGGACAACGGTGTGCCGGTGGCGGCGGCGTTCTCGGTGATCGTCGACTACGACAAGTTCGGCGACGAGCACACCTACGACGAGATCACCGGCAACGCCTACCTGACCACGCACGACCCGAACGGCGACGTGCTGTACGGCGTGGACGTGTTCGTCGACCCGGACTACCGCAACCTGCGCCTGGGCCGGCGCCTGTACGAGGCGCGCAAGGAGCTGTGCAAGAACCTGAACCTGCGCGCCATCATCGCCGGCGGGCGCGTCCCCAACTACCGCGAATATGCCGAGCGCATGACGCCGCAGGAGTACATCGAGGCGGTGCGCCGGCGCGAGGTGTATGACCCGATCCTGAGCTTCCAGCTGGCCAACGACTTCGAGGTCAAGCGGGTGCTCAAGGGTTACCTGCCGGAAGACAAGGAGTCCCAGGGCTACGCCACGCTGCTGGAGTGGTTCAACATCTACTACGAGCCGAAGGCGTCGAAGCTGTTCGGCGCGCGCAAGACGGTGGCGCGCATCGGCTGCGTGCAGTGGCAGATGCGCGAGATGCGCAGCGTCGAGGAACTGGTCGAGCAGGTCGAGTATTTCGTCGACGCGCTGTCGGACTACCGCTGCGATATCGCCCTGTTCCCGGAGTTCTTCAACGCGCCGCTGATGGGCCTGGCCAAGCATCGCAACCCGGCCGAGGCGATCCGTTTCCTGGCGCAGTTCACCGACCGCATCCGCGACGACATCCAGCGCCTTGCGGTCAGTTACAACATCAACATCATTGCCGGCTCGATGCCGCTGGTCGAGGACGGCGAGCTGTACAACGTGGCCTACCTGTGCCGCCGCGACGGCTCCATCGACGCCCAGTACAAGCTGCACCCGACGCCGCACGAGAAGCGCGACTGGGCCATGGAAGGCGGCAACCGCCTGGCCTTGTTCGACACCGACTTCGGGCGTATCGGCGTGCTGATCTGCTACGACGTGGAGTTCCCGGAACTGGCGCGCCTGCTCGGCGAGCAGGAGATGCAGATCCTGTTCGTGCCGTTCTGGACCGACACCAAGAACGGCTACCTGCGGGTGCGGCGCTGCGCCCAGGCGCGGGCCATCGAGAACGAGTGCTACGTCGCCATCGCCGGCAGCATCGGCAACCTGCCCAAGGTGGACAGCGTGGATATCCAGTACGGGCAAACGGCAGTGTTCTCGCCGTCGGATTTCTCCTTCCCGCACGACGCCATCATGGCCGAGACCACGCCCAATACCGAAATGACGCTGATCGTCGACGTCGACCTGGACAAGCTGCAGCTGCTGCAGAACGAGGGTTCGGTGCGCAATTACCTGGACCGCCGCCGCGACCTGTACCGGGTGCAGTGGCTGGGGGAGGGCTAGGCAGGCGCCGCGTCGATCAGCGGTTGTCCGGGCAGGCGCCGCGCGGCGCGGCGGACATCCCGGCCGCGGCTCACACCTCGGCCAGGTTGCCCTTGTCCTCGAGCCAGCGGCGGCGGTCCTGGGAGCGCTTCTTGGCCAGCAGCATGTCCAGCAGCGGACCGGTCTCGTCGCCGTCCTCGACGGTCAGCTGCACCAGGCGCCGGGTGTCCGGCGCCATCACCGTCTCGCGCAGCTGCGGCGGGTTCATCTCGCCCAGCCCCTTGAAGCGCAGCACGTTGACCTTGCCCTTGAGCTTTTCGGCGGCGATGCGGTCCAGCACGCCCTGCCGCTCGGTGTCGTCGAGCGCGTAGAACTGGTTCTGGCCGACGTCGATGCGGTACAGCGGCGGCATGGCGACATAGACATGGCCGGCCGCCACCAGCGCCGGGAAATGGCGCACGAACAGCGCGCACAGCAGGGTGGCGATGTGGGCGCCGTCGGAGTCGGCGTCGGCCAGGATGCACACCTTGCCGTAACGCAGCCCGGACAGGTCGCTGGAGCCCGGGTCCACGCCCACCGCCACGGCGATGTCGTGCACCTCCTGCGAGCCGAGCACCTCGCTGCCCTCGACCTCCCAGGTGTTCAGGATCTTGCCGCGCAGCGGCATCACCGCCTGGAATTCACGTTCGCGCGCCTGCTTGGCGCTGCCGCCGGCGCTGTCGCCCTCGACCAGGAACAGCTCGGTGCGCGCCGGGTCCTGCAGCGTGCAGTCGGCCAGCTTGCCGGGCAGTGCCGGGCCCTGCGTGACGCGCTTTCGCACCACCTGGCGGGCGGCCTTCAGGCGCCGTGCGGCGCGGCTGATGACCAGCTCGGCCAACTGCTGGCCGATCTCGGTGTGGTTGTTCAGGTACAGGCTGAAGGCGTCCTTGGCCAGGCCCGAGACGAAGGCCGCGCACTCGCGTGACGACAGCCGTTCCTTGGTCTGCCCGGTGAACTGCGGCTCGCGCAGCTTCACCGACAGCACGTAGGCGACGTTTTCCCACACGTCCTCGGGCGCCAGCTTCAGGCCCCGCGGCAGCAGGTTGCGGAACTCGCAGAATTCGCGAATGGCGTCGGTCAGGCCGCTGCGCAGGCCGTTGACGTGCGTGCCGCCCTGGGCGGTCGGGATCAGGTTGACGTAGCTTTCCGTCACCGACTCGCCGCCTTCCGGCAGCCAGGTGACGGCCCAGTCGGCGGCTTCGTGCTCGGCGGCGAAGCTGGCCGTGAACGGCGTCGCCGGCAGGCACGGCAGGTCCACCAGGGTGGTGGCCAGGTACTCGCCCAAACCGTCGCGGTAGTGCCAGGTCTCGCTGCCGGCGGCATCGGTGAAGCTCACTTCCAGGCCCGGGCACAGCACCGCCTTGGCGCGCAGCAGGTGTTTCAGGCGTCCGAGGTGGAAGGTCGGTGTGTCGAAAAAATGCGCGTCCGGCCAGAAGCGCACCTCGGTGCCGGTCTGCCGGCGCGGCGCCTCGCCGAGCACGGTCAGCTCGCTGCGCTTCTCGCCGTCGGCGAACTCCATGGCGTACTCGCGCCCATCACGCCACACGCGCACCGTCAGGCGCGACGACAGCGCGTTGACCACCGACACGCCGACGCCGTGCAGCCCGCCGGAGAAGCCGTAGGCCTTGTTCGAGAATTTGCCGCCGGCATGCAGCCGGGTCAGGATCACCTCGACGCCCGGCAGGCCCTCCTCGGGGTGCACGTCCACCGGCATGCCGCGGCCGTCGTCGCGCACCGACAGCGAGCCGTCCTCGTGCAGGGTCACGGTGATGCGCCGGGCATGACCGCCCAGGGCTTCGTCGACGGCGTTGTCGATGACTTCCTGCGCCAGGTGATTGGGGCGCTCGGTCTGGGTGTACATGCCGGGGCGCTTGCGCACCGGCTCGAGGCCCGTCAGGACCTCAATGGAAGCGGCGTCGTAGATCGGGTTCATGCAGGTGTGGGCAGGCGGGCTCGGCGCGGTGTAACGGACCGGCCGAGGCGGCCGACGGGTGCGCTATGCTAGCCACTATGAGCAGCAAGCGTAAGCCCGAAGCGCCCAGCGCAGCCGTGGCGCCGGCGCCGGATTTCGAGACCGCGCTGGCGGAGCTGGAGACCATCGTCGAACAGCTCGAGCGCGGCGAACTGAGCCTGGAACATTCATTGCGCGACTTCGAGCGCGGCGTGCAGCTGGCGCGCAGTTGCCAGCTGGCCCTGCGCGAGGCCGAATTGAAGGTCCAGCAGTTGGTCGAGCAGGACGGCCAGTTGCGTCTGGACGGCCTGGATCCGACCGAGTAAGTCGCCGCGGTGTCGCTCAACACGGCGCTCGACACGCTGCGCGCGCGCAGCGAGGCGGGCCTCGATCGCCTGCTGCCGCCGGCCGGGCTGCCGGTGGCGGGTCTGGCCGACGCCATGCGCTACGCCGCGCTCGGCGGCGGCAAGCGCCTGCGCGCGGCGCTGGTGTACACCGCCGGCGAGGCGGTGGGCGCCGAACCCGACGCGCTGGACGCGCCGGCGGTGGCGGTGGAGCTGATCCACGCCTACTCGCTGATTCACGACGACCTGCCGGCCATGGACGATGACGACCTGCGCCGCGGCAAGCCCACCTGTCACCGCGTCTATGGCGAGGCCACGGCCATCCTGGCCGGTGACGCCCTGCAGAGCCTGGCGTTCGAAGTGCTGGCCGCCGCGGAGGCGCTGGCGCCGGCGGCGCGTGTGGCCATGGTGCGCGAACTGGCCGTGGCCGGTGGCGTGCGCGGCATGGCCGGCGGCCAGGCACTGGACCTCGCCGCCGAGGGCCGGCAGCTGTCGGTGGCCGAGCTGGAGGCCGTGCACCGCGGCAAGACCGGTGCGCTGATTGCCGCCTCGGTGCGCATGGGCGCCCTGGCGGTGCTGGCGGCGGATGATCCGATGCTGGCGACGCTGACCGATTACGGCCAGGCGCTGGGCCTGTGCTTCCAGATTCAGGACGACATCCTCGACGTCGAGGGCGATACGGCCACGCTGGGCAAGACCGCCGGCGCCGATGTCGCCCGGGGCAAGGCCACCTATCCGGCGCTGCTGGGGCTGGACGGTGCCCGCGACCGTGCCGGGCAGGCGCATGCACGCGCCGTGGCGGCGTTGGCGCCCTTGGGCGCGGCCGCCGCGCGGCTGCGCCAGCTGGCGGACTTCGCCCTGCAGCGGCGGCAATGACACGGCACCGTCCTGTCTGGCGATGCGGCGCCAGGGACGTGCTGAAAAATTCGGTCCCGGAAATTTTTGGGCTTGTCGCTGCGCGGTAGACGCCCGTGCAGCGCTCCGTGAATCAACGCCTTGCGCCGTCGATTCATGCCGGGGCATCCTGCCCCCTGGGGAACCGCTGAATAAATCATCGGTTCCCCAGGGGGGCGAAATGGACGGACAGCCATTGGTGGGGCAGGTGGCGCTGGTGACCGGTGGCTCACGCGGCATCGGCCGCGCCACGGCCGTGTTGCTCGCGCAGCGTGGGGCCGATGTGGCGGTGCACTTCCGGCGCGACGCGCAGGCCGCCGAGGCGGTGTGCGAGGCCGTCCGCGGCCATGGACGCCGGGCGCTGGCGGTGTGCGCCGATCTGCGCGATCAACCGGCGGTCGCCGGCGCCGTGCAGCGGGTGGGTGAAGCCTTCGGCAGGCTCGATTTGCTGATTGCCAATGCGGCGTCGACGGCCTTCAAGCCCCTGCTCGAGTTGCAGCCGCATCACGTGGGCATGACCCTGGACACCAGTGTGCAGTCGTTGCTGACGCTGGTGCGCACGGCCGTGCCGCTGATGCACCAGCGCGCCGCCCGCATCGTCACCGTGTCCGGCTTCGACACCCTGCGTGCGTTGCCGGGGCACGGCCTGCTGGGCGCCGCCAAGGCGGCGGTGGAGACGCTGACACGTTACCTGGCGGCGGAACTGGCGCCGCTGGGCATCACCGCCAACTGCGTGGTGCCGGGCTTCGTCGCCACTGACTCGGCGCGCCTGTGGGCCGACGCGCACGAGGCCGGGGGCTACGCCGCAGCGGCGCAGGACTGGGCGCGTCGCACGCCGGCCGGGCGGGTCGGCGAGGCCGACGACATCGCCCGCGTGATCGCCCTGCTGTGCTCGCCCGATGCGCGCTGGATCACCGGCCAGGTCATCGTCGCCGACGGCGGGCTCACACTGCGCTGACGCGCCGGCCGGTCAGCGTGTTCGCCGACCGTCCAGGCGCCGGGCCAGGTCGGCCAGAATCAGTTCGTACAAGCGGTCACCCAGCACGGCGTCCTCGACGCCGGGGTCGACGTTGGGGTTGTCGTTGACCTCGATGACCACCACCCGCTCGCCGAACTGCTTCAGGTCCACGCCGTAGAAGCCGTCGCCGATCAGGTTGGCGGCCGCCAGCGCGGTCTTCACCACCATGGCCGGCGCGTCGTCGATCGCCACCGTGCGCGCGCCGCCCTCGGTGAAGCGTCCGCCCTCGCCGTGCTTGACGATCTGCCAGTGGTGCTTGGACATGAAGTACTGGCAGGCGAACACCGGCTCGCGGTTGAGCACGCCGATGCGCCAGTCGAACTCGGTCGGCACGAATTCCTGCAACAGGATCAGGTCCGATTCGCGCAGCAGCGCGCGCGCGAACTGCTCCAGCTGCTCGCGGTTGTCGGCCTTGTGCACGCCGCGCGAGAACGAGCCGTCCGGAATCTTCACCACCGCCGGGTAGCTGACGGCATCGGCCGGCAGGTGCTCGAGCTGACCCTTCTGCAGCACGCGTGAGCGCGGCACCGGCACCCGATTGGCGGACAGCAGTTCGTGCAGGTAGACCTTGTTGGTGCACTTGACGATCGAGTCGGGGTCGTCGATCACCACCATGCCCTCGGCCTGCGCCCGCTTGGCGAAGCGGTACGTGTGGTGGTCGATGGCGGTGGTCTCGCGGATGAACAGCGCGTCGTACTCGGCCAGGCGGCCGTAGTCCTTGCGCGTGATGAGGTCCACCGACAGGCCGAGCTTCTTGCCGGCGCGCACGAACTTGCGCAGGCCGCGGGCGCTGGTCGGCGGCAACTTTTCGGCCGGATCGTGCAGGATGGCGACGTCGTAGCGCGCCGTCTCGCGCACCTTGGGCGTGCGCCAGCGCTTGCTGACGTAGGTCTCGAAGGCAGCCACGAACAGCTCGTGCCGCTCGGCCGGCACCGCCGGCAGTGTCAGCGGGCGGATGGCGTTGATGCGCCACTTGCTGTCGTGCTCGAACTGCACCCGCAGCAGCGGGCACGGGAACAGGTCGAAGATTTCCTCGGCCAGGTCCTGCAGCGCCTCGTCGGCGCAGCGGCCGAAGTAGATGTCCATCTCGAATGCGCTGCGCCCGGCCTCGCGCGCGATGCGCCGCGACAGTGAGCGGTGCACCTGCGCGTCCAGGTCCTCGGCGCCCAGGCTGTAGATGGCCTTGGCCGACAGGTCGGTGATGGCGCGCATGGCCGGAATCACCCGGTGGCGGCGGGCCTCGGCCAGCAGCGAGCAGTAGTAGCCCAGGCTCAGGTAGCGGTAGCCGCGGCACAGGTTCAGCACGCGCACGTCGCGCAGCTTCTGGTATTCGGGGGTGGCCAGGTAGTCCTGCACGGTGACCACCAGGGCCGGCGGGAAATGCGCCGGCCAGTCACGGCGGTGTTCGACCACGACCAGGTGCACCGACATGTCAGCTCCGGACGGTGCGGCGCCGCGCGCGGCGGCGGATCACCAGCGCCGCCCGCTGCCCGGCCTTGCCGTAGCGGGCCATGCGCTGGAAGTCCTTCTTCAGGATCGGCATGCTCATGCAGTCCATGCGGGTCTTGCCCGCCTCCTCGTCGACGAATGGGTCGTGCACGTAGACGTAGCGGTCATCGACGCCCGTGACCACCACCCAGTGCGGGAATTTCTCGCGGTAAATGCGATACGAGCTGATCAGCACAATGGGGATGCCGCCGCCGGCGAAGGCCGCCTGCAGCTGGTCCAGGCTGGCCGCGCCGCGATGCAGCGGCACCGGCAGCGCGCGCAGCTGGTCCAGGAAGTCCTCCTGCACCAGGGTGATCACCGCCTTCTTGTCCGGGCTGCGCACCGAGTCGACGAACAGCGCCCCCTCGTCGTTGACGAACACTTCCACGTCGAAGCCGCGCTGCCAGGCCGCCAGCGCCAGGCCGTACGGTCCGCAGCCGCCGTGGCCGGAGGTCATGAACACGGTGGTCGACTCGCGCCACAGGCGCAGTTCGAGCTTGCGGTCCAGGTGCAGGCGTGGCTGCAGCGCCTTCATGGCCATCAGCAGCGCCGCCGGGCCACAGGTGAAGTCGAGCGTCTGCTGGTAGTACGGCACCACCGCCAGGTCCGGCTGCAGGTGCGGCGCCAGCGATTTTTCGTAGCGCAGTGCCTCGGCGTGGTCCTCGTAGTAATCCTCGTGCACGCCGAAGCGGCGGTAGCCGTTGCGCTCGTACAGGCGGATGGCGGCGGCGTTGTCCGGACGCACTTCCAGGCGCAGGGTCACGCAGTCGCGCGCCAGCGCCGCCTGCTCGCAGGCCAGCAGCAGGTGCTGCGCCAGGCCCTGGCCCCGGCGCCCGGGATCGACGGCAAACGAGTACAGCCGGCCAAGCGAGGTGCCGGTGTTGCACAGCACCATGCCGTAGCCGCACACGTGCGCGTCGCGCTCGATCACCAGGGTGATGGCGTGGCCGCGGGTCAGCAGGTGACGAAAGCTGCGCCGGCTCAGGCGGTCGCTGTCGAAACAGCGCTCCTCGATGGCGACCAGCGCGTCCAGATCGTCGAGCGTGGCGTGGCGGATCATGCGGTGGCCGCGGCTGCGGGCGAAGCGGCGGCATTGTACGGTGCCGTTGGATGCTTCGGGCGGGTTGTTAGAATGCCGTCGAGCCTGCCGGAGACCTGCTGCCTATGAGTTTCATCCGACGCCTGCCAGCGCTTGCGTTGGCCGCGGCGCTTGCGTTGCCGTGTGTTGCCGCACAAGCCACCCGCACGGAAAGGGTGCCACCGGACCCGGCGCAGGAGCTGCGCCGGCTGCAGCGTGAGCACGATGCCTTGCTGGCGCGCCAGCCGGCGCTGGAGGAGGCGGCCGCGCAGGCGGCGGAGCTGGTTGGACAGAATGCGCAGCTGCAGCAGCACGTGCAGGCACTGCAGACGCAGGTGGACGGCCTGCGTGACGAGGCAGGTCAGCTGCGGCGCGAGGAACGCAGGCGCTGGTTTCTGACCGGCGCCGGGGTGCTGGCCGGTGGCGTCGTGCTGGGGCTGGTCCTGCCGCTGCTGCGTCCGCGCCGTCGGCGCAGCTATGGTGGTTTCCTGTGAGTCGACACCAGGGCCGCCGGCCGGCGCTTCCTCACACCTGACCGCGCTCGGCCAGTGACGTGAGCTGGCCGTCGCCGATGACGATGTGGTCCAGTACCCGCACGTCGACCAGTTCCAGCGCCGTTTTCAGCCGCCGGGTGAGCGTGAGGTCGGCGTCGCTGGGCTCGGCCACGCCGGACGGATGGTTGTGGGCCAGGATCAGCGCCGCCGCGTTGTGGCGCAGCGCCGCGCGTACCACTTCTCGCGGGTAGACGCTGGCGGCATTGACGGTGCCGCGGAACAGTTCCTCGAATGCCAGCACCCGGTGGCGGTTGTCCAGGAACAGGCAGCCGAACACTTCCTGCGGGTGGTCGCGCAGCTGCACGGCCAGATAGTCGCGCGCCGCCTGCGGCGAGGTCAGCGCCTCGCCGCGGCGCAGCACCTCCTGCGCGTAGCGGCGGCCGAGTTCGGCCACCGCCAGCAGCTGCGCGTACTTGGCGGCGCCCAGGCCCTTGCGGGCGAGCAGGGCATGGCGGTCGCCGGTCAGCAGCCCGCGCACGCCGCCGTGTTCGGCCAGCAGGTTGCGCGCCAGGTCGACGGCCGATTCACCCCGCACGCCGGTGCGCAGGCAGATGGCCAGCAGCTCGGCGTCGGACAGCGCGCCCGGGCCGCTGGCCAGCAGTCGCTCGCGCGGGCGCTCGTCGGGCTGCCAGTCGAGGATTCCCATGCTGCATCTCCAGTTGAACGCGTTGCCGGGTTGGCCGGCCGACATACCCGTCGCGAGGGCGGGTCACGGCGGGCCTGCCCGCCGGATGGGCGCCGCCGGCGCCGCGTCGATCCGGGCGTGTGACGCTTGTACCGCGAGTGGGCCTGGGGCTGCAGTGACCGGTGCCGCTTTCGAGCGGCCGGCGAAATGGCGCTGCTAAACTGCCGCCGCAACCATGAACGCACTCGCTAACAAACACATCCTGCTCGGCGTGACCGGTGGCATCGCCGCCTACAAGGCACCGGAGCTGGTGCGCCGCCTGCGCGACGCGGGCGCCGACGTGCGTGTGGTGCTGACCGACGCTGCGGCGGCGTTCGTGACGCCGTTGACGCTGCAGGCCGTCAGCGGTCGGCCGGTGCACCAGGCGCTGCTCAGTGCCGAGGCGGAGTCCGGCATGGGCCACATCGAGCTGGCGCGCTGGGCGGACCTGATCCTGATTGCCCCGGCCACGGCCGATTTCATGGCGCGCCTGGCGCATGGCTTTGCCGACGACCTGCTGGCCGCCTGCTGCCGGGCGAGCCGGGCACCGCTGGCCATCGCGCCGGCCATGAACGCCGGCATGTGGGAGAACGCGGCCACGCAGCGCAACCTGCGTCAGCTCGTCGACGACGCGGTGCGCGTGTTCGGTCCGGCCAGCGGCAGCCAGTCCTGTGGCGAGGTCGGCGAGGGGCGCATGCTCGAACCGCTGGAACTGGTGGCGCGGTGCGCGGCGCAGTTCGGTGCCGGCGCGCTGGCCGGACGGCGGGTGGTGGTCAGTGCCGGGCCGACCTTCGAGGACATCGACCCGGTGCGGTTCATCGGCAACCGCAGCTCCGGGCGCATGGGTTACGCGATTGCCCAGGCCGCGCGCGAGGCGGGCGCCGAGGTGACGCTGGTCACCGGTCCGGTGGCGCTGGCCGACCCGTCCGGCGTGGCGGTGCAGCGCGTGCGCTCGGCGCTGCAGATGCGCGATGCCGTGCTGTCGGCGGTGGCCACCGCGGATGTCTACGTCGGCACCGCCGCGGTGGCCGACTACCGCCCGGCGGCACCGGCCGGGCGCAAGATCAAGAAGGACCGGGATGCGCTCAGTGTCGAGCTGATCCGCAACCCCGACATCCTGTCCGAGGTCGCCGCGCTGCAGCGCCGGCCGTTCACGGTCGGTTTCGCCGCCGAGACGGACGATGTGCTCGCCTACGCGCGGCGCAAGCTCGACGACAAGCGCCTTGATCTGATCGCCGCCAACACGGTCGGCGCCGGCCTTGGCTTCGAAACGGACGACAACGCGCTCACGCTGCTGTGGCCGGGCGGGCAGCGCGAGCTGGCGCGCGCCTCCAAGGCGGCGCTGGCGCGCGCGCTGATTGCGGAAATTGCGGAGCGGCTGCATGCGCGCGGTTGAGCTGAAGATTCTCGATCCGCGTCTTGGCGCCGAGTTGCCGCTGCCGCAGTACGCCACCGACGGCGCCGCCGGCCTGGACCTGCGCGCCTGCCTGGACGCGCCGCTGACGCTGGCGCCGGGTGACACGGCGCTGATCGGCACCGGTTTTGCAATACACATCGCAGATGCTGGTCTTGCCGCCGTGCTGCTGCCGCGCTCGGGACTCGGGCACAAGCACGGCATCGTGCTGGGCAACCTGGTCGGGCTGATCGACAGCGACTACCAGGGCGAGGTGATGGTGTCGTGCTGGAACCGCGGCGCGGCGCCATTCACCATCGAGCCCGGCGAGCGTATTGCCCAGCTGGTGCTGGTGCCGGTGGTGCAGGCGCGTTTCGAGGTGGTGCAGGACTTCACCCCCAGCGCCCGCGGTGGCGGGGGATTCGGACACACAGGCCGCGCCTGAGCGGCCCCAGACAATGAGGTTGCCATGAGCGAACGCTACCTGCCGCCGGAGGAAATCTTCCGCGCCTACGACATCCGCGGCGTGGTCGGGCAGAGCCTGACCGAGACCGGTGTCTACCAGATCGGTCGCGCCATCGGCACGCTGGTGCGCCGCGCCGGCTGCAGCGAGGTGGTGGTCGGCCGTGACGGACGCCTGTCGGGTCCGGCGCTGTCCGACGCGCTGACGCGGGGCCTGGCGGCCACCGGCTGCGGCGTGATCGATGTCGGCATGGTGCCGACGCCGGTGGTGTATTTCGCCAGCTTCGCGTTCGACACCGGTTGCGGCGTGGCGGTGACCGGCAGCCACAATCCGCCCGATTACAACGGCCTGAAGATCGTCGTTGCCGGCAAGACGCTGTCCGGTGACGACATCCTCGGCATCCGTCGCCTGATCGAGGCCGACGATCTGGAGTCCGGCTTCGGCCACGTGCGCGAGGCCGACGCGCTCACGCCGTATCGCGAGCGGATTCTGGGCGACGTGAAGCTGGCGCGGCCGCTCAAGGTGGGCGTCGACTGTGGCAACGGTGTCACCGGCGCCAGCGCCCCGGATCTGCTGGAAGCGCTCGGCTGCGAGGTGGTGCCGCTGTTCGCCGAGGTGGACGGCACCTTCCCCAACCACCATCCGGACCCGACCAAGCCCGAGAACCTCGAAGACCTGATCGCCAGCGTGCGCGCGCGCGGGCTTGACCTTGGCGTGGCCTTCGACGGCGACGGCGATCGCCTGGGCGTGGTCACCGCCAGCGGGCGGGTGGTGTTCGCCGACCGGCTGATGATCCTGTTCGCGCGTGACGTGCTCTCGCGCGTGCCGGGCGCCACCATCCTGTTCGACGTGAAATGCACGCGTCACCTGCCGCGCGCCATCGACGCCGCCGGCGGCAAGCCGCTGATGTGGAAGACCGGCCACTCGCTGATCAAGGCCAAGATGGCCGAGACCGGCGCCGCGCTGGCCGGCGAGATGAGCGGGCACATCTTCGTCAAGGAACGCTGGTACGGCTTCGATGACGGCGTGTATGCCGCCTGCCGGCTGCTGGAGTACCTCAGCCGCCAGGACCAGACGCCGGAGCAGGTCTTCGCGGCGATTCCGGATTCGGCCAGCACGCCCGAGCTGCAGATCAAGCTCAGGGAAGGCGAGCACTTCGCGCTGATGAAGGAGCTGATCGACGCGGCCGATTTCCCGGGCGCCGAGGTGAGCACGCTCGACGGCATCCGCGCCGACTACGCCGACGGCTTCGGTCTGGTGCGCCCGTCCAACACCACGCCGGTGCTGGTGCTGCGCTTCGAGGCCGACGACGAGGACGCGCTTGTCCGTATCCAGGACGCCTTCCGGGCGTTGTTCGCGCGCGTGCGGCCGGGGCTGGAGCTGCCGTTTTGAGCCGCCAGTACCGTATCGCGCCGTCCATCCTGTCGGCCGATTTCGCGCGCCTGGGGGCCGAGATCGACGCCGTGCTGGCGGCCGGCGCGGACTGGGTTCACGTCGACGTGATGGACAACCATTACGTGCCGAACCTCACCATCGGGCCGCTGGTGGTGGAGGCGTTGCGCCGCCACGCGCCGCAGGCCTTCTTCGACGTGCACCTGATGGTCGAGCCGGTGGATGCGCTGATCCCGGCCTTTGCTGCCGCCGGCGCCAGCCTGATCAGCTTTCACCCGGAGGCCTCGCGGCACGTCGACCGCACGCTCTCGCTGATCCGCGAGCACGGCTGTGAGGCGGGCCTGGTGCTGAACCCGGCCACGCCGCTGGCGTGCCTGGACTACGTCATGGACCGGCTGGATCTGGTCTTGCTGATGTCGGTGAATCCGGGTTTCGGTGGCCAGAGCTTCATCCCGTCGGCGCTGCCGAAGATCGCGCAGGTGCGCGAACGCATCGATGCCAGCGGGCGGGACATCCGCCTCGAGGTCGACGGCGGCATCAAGATCGACAACATCGCGGCCGTGGCACGGGCCGGGGCCGATACCTTCGTCGCCGGCTCGGCGGTGTTCGGCACGTCCGACTACAACGCCACCCTTGCCGCCATGCGCGCCGAGCTTGGCGGTGGGGGCTGAGGAAGGCCCAAAGAAAGGGCGTTCGCGCCCGTTCTTCAGGTCGTCCGGTCGCGGTGCCTGCCGGTGACCGGTGCCACCCAGTGGGCAGCTGGGGCGACCGGTGGACGCCTCCGCCATCCCGGGCGCGCGGCGCCGCATCGTTGACAAGACTTTTCAACGGTGCGGTAAGCAGCCAACATTGCCGGCCCTTTTCCCATACCCGTCGCCCGCGCCATGGATGAAGCCCGTTTCGCCGCCCTCGCCGCCGAGGGGTACACCCGCATCCCGCTGACGCTGGAGACGTTTGCCGATCTGGACACGCCTCTGTCGGCGTACCTGAAGCTGGCGGCCGGGCCGAACAGCTTCCTGCTCGAGTCGGTGGTCGGCGGAGAGCGCTTCGGGCGTTACTCGTTCATCGGGCTGCCGGCGCGGCGCTGGCTGCGCAGCCGCGGTTTTCACACCGAGGTGGTCGACAACGGCGAGGTGGTGGAAACCGACGACGGCAACCCGCTGGATTTCATCGAGCGCTACCGCCAGCGCGAGCGGGTGTTCGTGCCGCCGGGCATGCCGCGGTTCTGCGGCGGGCTGGCCGGGTACTTCGCCTACGACGCAGTGCGCTACATCGAGCCGCGCCTGGCCGAGTGTCCGCTGCCGGACACGCTGGGCACGCCGGACATCCTGCTGCTGCACACCGAAGAACTGGCCGTGGTCGACAACCTGGCCGGCAAGATCTATCTCATCGTCTACGTGGACCCGGCGCAGCCGGGAGCCCATGCCCACGGCCTGGCGCGGCTGGCGACGCTGCTGGCGCGCCTGCGCAGCCCGCTGACGCCACCGGCCAGCCCGGCCGGGCGCATCGCTCCCGAACAGCGCGATTTCGCCAAGGCCGACTTCCTGGCGGCGGTGGGGCAGGCCAAGGAATACATCGCCGCCGGCGACATGATGCAGGTGCAGGTCGGCCAGCGCATCCGCCGCCGGTTCACCGAATCGCCCCTGGCGCTGTACCGGGCGCTGCGCACGCTCAATCCGTCGCCGTACATGTATTTCTACGACTTTGGCGAATTTCAGGTGGTCGGTGCGTCACCGGAGATCCTGGTGCGTCAGGAAGCCAGCGCCGAGGGCACCCGGGTCACCATCCGTCCGCTGGCCGGCACCCGTCCGCGCGGCGCCACGCCCGAGGAGGACCGGCGCCTGGCCGAGGAGCTGCTGGCCGACCCCAAGGAGCGGGCCGAGCACGTGATGCTCATCGACCTGGCGCGCAACGACATCGGCCGCATCGCGCAGACCGGTTCGGTGAAGGTCACCGACGAGATGGTCATCGAGCGTTACTCGCACGTGATGCACATCGTTTCCAACGTCGAGGGCCTGCTGAAGCCCGGACTCGGCAATTTCGACGTGCTGCGCGCCACCTTCCCGGCCGGCACGCTGACCGGTGCGCCCAAGGTGCGGGCGATGGAAATCATCGACGAGCTGGAGCCGGTCAAGCGCGGCATCTACGGCGGTGCCTGCGGCTACCTGAGCTACTCCGGGGACATGGACCTGGCCATCGCCATCCGCACCGGCATCGTCAAGGACGATGCGCTGTCGGTGCAGGCGGCGGCCGGCGTCGTGGCCGATTCGGTGCCGGAGAACGAGTGGCAGGAAACCGAGAACAAGGCGCGCGCGCTGCTGCGGGCGGCCGACCTGGCGCAGGGTGGGCTCGACCTGGCGCTCTGACGCCACGGCTGCACGAAACCGCCGCCTGCGTCGAGGTACGCTCGACAGCCCGCCATGCCGGCGCGGTGCCCGCCCGTCACGGGTTCACGCGCCTGATGGACGTCGGGGCGTCCTGCCTTCGACGGAAGCGCTGACTGAGTCGGCCTTTCCCCGGGCGTGCGTTCTGCAACAATCGCCGTCTGTAGCCGGACATGATTTTGAACGGCCGCCGGTGGCCGGCTCGCAAAGTGGAGGGAGACATGCGTGCATGGCTGTTCACCGCCGCTATGGCCGGACTGCTGCTGGCGGGCGTGGCCCGGGCCGGCGAACCGGCGGCGCCGGTGACCCTGGCGGCCGTGGAACAGGTGCCGGCGACGGTGTCGCTGACCCTGCCGGGTTCCGTCATTGCCCGTCGCGAGGCGGAGCTGTCGGTGGAGGTGGCCGGCCTGGTCGCCGAACTGGCGGTTGATGCGGGCGATCGGGTGCAGGCCGGCGACGTGCTGCTGGGCTTGCGCCAGCGCCCGCAGGAGCTGACGCTGGCAGCGGCGCGCGCCGAGGTGCAGCGCGCCCGGGCGCGGGCCGAGCTGGCAACGGTGCAGGCGCGCCGGCAGGGCGATCTGCTGCGTCGGCAGATGACCCCCCAGGACAGCTACGACCAGGCGCTGGCGCTGCGCCGCGAGGCCGCGGCCGAACTGGCTTCCGCCGAAGCCCGGGTGGCGCTGCTCGAAGACGAACTGGCGCGGCACACCCTGAAGGCGCCGTTCGATGGCGTGATCGACCGCAAGCTGACCGAACTCGGGGCCTGGGTGCGGCCGGGCGACGCCGTGCTGCGCCTGGTGGAACTGGCGGCGTTGCGGGTCGAGTTTGCCCTGCCGCAGGCGCACTACCCGCTGGTCGAACCCGGCACGCCGGTTCAGCTCCGTTTCGATGCCATCCCCGGCGACCCTCTCCAGGCCACGGTGGCGCGCCTGATTGCGGTCGGCCAGCCGGCAGCGCGTACCTTTCGGGTGCAGGTCGAGCTGTCCAACCCGCGATACCGCTATGCCCCCGGCATGTCGGTGGACGCGACGCTGATGCCCGCCGCCGGCGCTACGGTCACCACCGTGCCGCGGGATGCCCTGGTACGGCGGCCCGACGGCAGCGCCCTGCTGTGGCTGGCGCGCGAGCAGGACGGTGGGCTCAGCGCGGTGGCCCTGCCGGTGCGGCCCGGCCGTGCGTTGGGGGACCGACTCGAGGTGAGCGCCGATGGCCTGAGCGCCGGTGCCCGGGTGGTGGTGCACGGCAACGAACGCTTGCGGCCCGGCCAGGCGCTGCGTGTGGTCGACGTGCCCTGAGGTAGCCATGTTCGAGGGACTCCTGCGGCACGGCATGGTGGTGGCAGTGGCGGCACTGGTGGTGTGCCTGCTGGGCATCGCCGCGATCTTCCGGGTGCCGGTGCAGATGATCCCGGACATGGACATCACCTCGCTCACCGTGGCCACTCAATGGCCGGGTGCGGCGCCGCAGGATGTCGAGCGCGAGATTCTGATCGAGCAGGAGGAGTACCTGCGCTCGATCCCGGGGCTGTCGCGCATGACCGCCGAGGCGACCACCGGCAACGCCACCATCGAGCTCGACTTCGGGATCGGTCGCAGCCTGAGCGAGGTGCTGGCGCTGACCAACAACGCCCTCTCGCAGGTGCCGCGCTATCCGGACAACGTGGATCGGCCGCGCATCTTCACCACGGCGTTCTCCGACAATTACTTCATGTTCTATGTGATCCAGCCGGCGCCGGGCAACCCGCGCGGGTTGGACATCGAGATGCAGTTCGACTTCGTCGAGGACACGGTCAAGGCGGCATTCGAACGCACACCCGGTGTGGCCGAGGTGCGGGTGGAAGGCGGTGCCGAGCGCCAGCTGCGGGTGTACGTGGACCCGGCGCAGCTGGCGCAGCGCCGCATTCGCCTCAGCGAGCTGCGCGACGCGCTGCTGGCACGCAACCGCGACCTGTCCGGCGGCGACATCGACGCCGGCAAGCGCCGCTACCTGGTGCGCACGCTCGGCCGTTTCGCCGATGTCGGCGAGGTGCAGGACGCCATCGTCGCCCAACGTGACGGCGCGCCCGTGTACCTGCGCGATCTGGCGCGGGTCGAGCTCACGCACGCCGAGCTGCGTTCGCACACGCGCTTCGGCGGCGAGACGGGCCTGATGGTGAGCATCAAGAAGCAGCGCGGCACCAACGTGGTGGAGGTCGAGCGGGCCGTCACGGCGACGGCCGAACGCCTGCACAAGACCGTGCTGCCGGCCGCCGGCCTGCACATGTTCCTGATGCACTCGGACGTGAACTACGTGCGCCAGGCGGTGGGTGTGGTGCGCCAGAACCTGGTTTCGGGCGCCCTGCTGGCGCTGCTGGCGCTGTACCTGTTCCTGCGCCGGCCGGCCCCGACACTGATCGGCGCGCTCGGTCTGCCGGTGGCGACGCTGGCGGCGTTCATCGGCCTGCTGTGGGCCGGGCGCACCATCAACGTGGTGTCGCTGGCCGGTGTGGCGCTGGCCATCGGCATGACGCTGGACAACAACATCGTGGTGCTGGAAAACATCCACCGCCATCGCGCCGCCGGACGGCGCGGGCTGGAGGCGGTGCTGGCCGGCACACGCGAGGTGTGGGGGGCGGTGCTGGCGTCGACTGCCACCACGGTGATCGTTCTGTTGCCGTTGCTGCTGGTGCGCCAGGAGGCGGGCCAGCTGTACTCGGACATCGCGGTGGCCATTGCGGCCGCCATCGTCGCCTCGCTGCTGGTGGCGCTGACGCTGGTGCCGGTGGCGGAGGCCCGCCTGGTCGGTTCCGCCGCCGAGGCACCCGGCAGCGGCCTGCTGGCCCGCATGGGTGCCCGCTTTGCCACGGCCTACACCCGTGTGCTCGGCTGGTTGCTGGCCGGACGCCTGCGCAGTGCCGGTTACGCCGTGCTCCTGGTGCTGGCGGCCGGGACGGTGGGGCTGCTGCTGACGCCGCGCGCCGAGTACCTGCCCGAAGGCGAGGAGGCCGTGACGTTTTCCATGCTGTTCCCGCCGCCGGGCTACAACCTGGCGACCATGGATCGCATCGGCCGCGAGATCGATGCCGCTTTCGGGCCGCACCTGGGGCGGGACCCGGCGGACTACGATCCGGACCGTGATGTCATCCCACCGCTGCGCTGGTTCATGACCAGCACCAGCGCCGGTGGCCTGCAGATCATCGCCGGCACGCGCGATCGTGCCCACGTCACGCCGTTGATCGACACCCTCGGACGGCGCCTGGCCGAGTATCCGGGCATGATTTCGTTCTCGGCGCGCGGGTCGATCTTTTCCGGCAACGAAGGCGGCACGCGCAGCATGGAGCTCGATATCTCGGGCGAGGAACTGCAGCCGCTGTTCGAGGTGGGGCTGAAGGCCTTCCTGAAGGCGCGTGAGGTGCTGGGGGATCCACAGATCCTGCCCGACCCGCCGAGCCTGAGTCTGGGCCAGCCGTTCATCGAGGTGCGTCCGGACTGGGAGCGGGCGGCCGAGCTCGGCCTCGCCGCCGACGAACTGGGCTACCTGGTGTGGGCACTGGCCGACGGCGCCTACCACGACGATTTCTATCTCGGCGACCGCAAGGTGGATCTGTTCCTGTACGGCAGCGCGCAGCCGCCGCGGCGGCCGGCCGACCTGGCGGCGCTGCCGCTGTACACCGAACGCGGCGGCATCGTGCCGCTGTCGGCGCTGGCGCGGCTGCGCGAAACCGTCGACACGGACACCATCCGTCGCCTGAACGGTCAGCGCACGGTGACCCTGAATATCGTCTCGCCCACCGACATGCCGCTGGAAACCGCCGTGCACAAGGTGCAGACCGAGGTGGTGGGTGCGTTGCGGGCAGCCGGTGACGTGCCGGACGGCGTGCATATCGCCATCGGTGGCGCCAGCGACAAGCTGGCCAGTACCCGCGCCGCGCTGGCGGACAACATGTTGCTGGCGCTGGCTTTGGTGTACCTGGTCATGGCGGCCATACTGCGCCATTGGGGCTATCCGCTGGTGATCATGCTGACGGTGCCGCTGGGTTACGCCGGCGGCGTGCTCGGCTTGAGGCTGATGAACGCGGTGGGCATCAGCGCCGGCTTCGACATGATCACCGTGCTGGGTTTTCTGGTGCTGATCGGTGTGGTGGTGAACAACCCGATCCTGCTGGTCGAGCGTTATCGGGAAAGCCTGGCGGCCGGCGTGGCACCCGCGCAGGCCCTGCTCGATGCCGCCCGGACACGCCTGCGGCCGATCATGATGACCACACTGACCACGCTGTTCGGTCTGTTCCCGCTGGTGTTCCTGCCGCGCGAGGGCACCGAGCTGTACCGGGGTCTGGGCATCGTGCTGCTGTTCGGTCTGCTGTTCTCCGCCCTGGTGACGCTGACCTTCACGCCCTGCCTGCTGCGCTGTCTGCGGTCCGGTCGGGCCGCCTGAGTGCCGGCCGGTTCCATCCCGGCTTTCGCAGTTGCCCCCGATCGACGGACAATAGGCGTCTTTTTGCCAGCCAGCGGCTGCCTTGGCGACGGAATAGCGCGCGCATGGTGTTGATGCTCGACAACTACGACTCGTTCACCTTCAACCTGGTGCAGTACCTGGGTGAGTTGGGTGTGGATGTGGTCACCCACCGCAACGACTGCATCAGCCTGGACGAGGTGGAGCGCCTGGCGCCGGAGCGCATCGTCGTGTCGCCGGGGCCATGCACGCCGGACGAGGCGGGCATCTCGCTGGACCTGATACGCCGCTTCGCCGGGCGGGTGCCGATCCTTGGCGTGTGCCTGGGGCACCAGGCCATCGGCCAGGCGTTCGACGGGCGCGTCATCCGCGCCGACGAGGTCATGCACGGCAAGACCTCGCCCGTGCACCACGACGGTCAGGGGCTGTTCGCCGGCTTGCCCAATCCGTTCACCGCCACGCGCTATCACTCGCTGGTGGTGGAATGGGCGAGCCTGCCGCCGTGTCTGGAAGTGACCGCCTGGACCTGTCACGCCGACGGCAGCCGGCACGAGATCATGGGCCTGCGCCACCGCGAGTTGCCGGTGGTCGGGGTGCAGTTTCATCCCGAATCGATTCTGACCCAGCACGGCCACGCCCTGCTGGCCAATTTCCTGGCCATGCCGGCCGGTCGGTCATGAGCGTGCAGGCGGCCATCGCCCGCGCCGTGGCGGGCGAGGATCTGGACGGCGCGCAGATGGCCGAGGCCATGCGCGCCATCATGAGCGGCGAGGCGACACCGGCCCAGATCGGCGGCCTGCTGGTGGCGCTGCGCATGAAGGGCGAGACGGTGACCGAGATCGCCGCCGCGGCGCAGGTGATGCGCGAGTTCGCGCTGAAGGTGGACGTCACCCCGGAGCGACTGGTCGACACCTGCGGCACCGGTGGCGATGGTGCCGGCCTGTTCAACGTGTCCACCGCAGCCGCCTTCGTGGTGGCGGCTGCCGGTGGGCGGGTGGCCAAGCACGGCAACCGCTCGGTCTCCAGTGCCAGCGGCAGCGCCGACGTGCTGGAGGCACTCGGTGTGCGCATCGAGCTGCCGCCGGAGGCAATCGCCCGCTGTATCGACGAGGTCGGTTTCGGTTTCATGTTTGCACCGGCGCACCACCGCGCCACCCGCCATGCGCTGGGACCACGGCGCGAGCTTGGCATCCGCACGCTGTTCAACCTGCTGGGGCCGCTGACCAATCCGGCGCGTCCGACCTGTCAGGTAGTGGGCGTGTACACGGTGGCACTGGTGGAGCCCATCGCCCAGGTGCTGGCGCGCCTGGGCAGCCGCCACGTGCTGGTGGTGCACGCCGACGACGGGCTGGACGAGATCAGCCTGGGCGCCGCCACGCAGGTGGCGGAACTGAAGGACGGCGCGGTGCGCTGCTACCGCATCGAGCCCGAGCAGTTCGGCTTCACGCGCGTGCCCAGCGAGCGGCTGGCGGTGCCGGACGTGCCGGCCAGCGTGACCATGCTGCGCGGTGCGCTGGCCGGCGAGGCGGGCCCGGCGCGCGACATCGTGGCCCTGAATGCCGGCGCGGCGCTGTACGTGGCGGGGCTTGCCCGCTCCCTGGAAGACGGTGTGGCCCAGGCGCAGGCGCTGCTCGCCGGTGGTGTCGCCGCGCAGCGGGTGGCCGAGCTGGCTGCCCTGAGTCAGCGCCTGGAGGCGCCATGAACACCCCCGACGTACTGAAGAAAATTCTCGCGGCCAAGGCGGACGAACTGGCGGCTGCGCAGCGCGTCCGTCCGTTGCCCGAACTGCGCCGCGAGGCGGAGGCCATGCCCGCGGCGCGCGGCTTTGCCGCCGCACTGGCGGCGCGGGTGACGCGCGGGCAGGCAGCGGTGATCGCCGAAATCAAGCAGGCCTCGCCAAGCAAGGGCCTGCTGCGGGCCGACTTCGACCCGCCGGCCATCGCGCGCAGCTATCTGGCCGGTGGCGCGGCCTGCCTGTCGGTGCTCACCGACGGGCCGTTTTTCAAGGGCAGCCTCGACCACCTGCGCGCCGTGCGCGCGGCGGTGGAGCTGCCGTTGCTGCGCAAGGACTTCCTGCTCGATCCGTACCAGGTGTATGAGGCGCGCGCGGCCGGCGCCGACTGCATCCTGCTGATCGTGGCGGCGCTCGACGACGCCCGGCTGGCCGATCTTTACGCCGCGGCGGCGGAACTGGGCCTGGATGCGTTGATCGAAGTGCACGATGCGTACGAGCTCGACCGCGCGCTGGCACTGTCGCCGCGCCTGCTGGGGGTCAACAATCGCAACCTGCATACCTTCGAAACGCGGCTGGACACCACCGTGCGCCTGGCCGGCCGGGTGCCGCGCGACTGCCTGCTGGTGGCGGAAAGCGGCATTCACAGCGCCGCCGACGTGGCGCTGATCCGCAGTGCCGACGTGCACGCGTTCCTGGTCGGCGAGGCTTTCATGCGCGCCGCCGATCCCGGCGCGCGCCTGGCCGAACTGTTTCCCGTCGAGGCCTGAGCGTGGCCGAGCGTCCGCCGCCGCACGCCGGGTTGCGCCACGTGGCGCTGTTCGTCGAGAACCTCGAGGCCTGCGAGCGGTTCTATGTCGATCTGCTCGGCCTGCACGTGGAATGGCGTCCGGACCCGGACAACGTGTACCTCAGCGGTGGCCACGACAACCTGGCGCTGCACCGCGGGCCGCGGACGGCCGAGCAGGGGCAGCGCCTGGATCACATCGGCTTCGTGTTGCGCCGTATCGAAGACGTCGATCCGTGGCATGACTTTCTGCGTGACAATGGCGTCCGCATCGTCGCCGCGCCGCGCACGCACCGCGATGGTGCGCGCAGCTTCTACTGCCTGGACCCGGCAGGCAACCGGGTGCAAATCATCTTCCATCCTCCCTTGGCCGGCGCCGTGCGCCCGCCGCGGTAATTGCCATGCCCGAACTGAACGACAAGCTCACGCTGCACGGTTTCAACAACCTGACCAAGACGCTGAGCTTCAATATCTATGACATCTCGTACGCGCTGACGCGCGAAGCGCAGCAGCAGTACATCGATTACATCGACGAGACGTACAACGCCGAGCGCCTGACCCGCATCCTGAGCGACGTTGCCGACATCATCGGCGCCAACATCCTGAACATAGCCCGCCAGGACTATGACCCGCAGGGTGCCAGCGTGACCATGTTGATTTCCGAGGGCGCCCACCCGCCCGAAGGCGCCACCGGCGAGGGCCCCGGCCCGCGGCCGGACGCGGTGGTAGGGCATCTGGACAAGAGCCATGTCACCGTGCACACCTACCCGGAGCAGCACCCGGATAACGGCATCAGCACCTTCCGCGCCGACATCGACGTGTCGACCTGCGGTCACATCTCACCGCTGCGGGCGCTGAATTTCCTCATCCACAGCTTCGAGTCCGACATCGTCATCATGGATTACCGGGTGCGTGGCTTCACCCGCGACGTGCGGGGCTTCAAGCACTACATCGACCACAACATCCATTCCATCCAGAGCTTCATCGAGGCCGATACGTTGACGCGCTTCCACGCCGTGGACGTGAACGTGTATCCGGAGAACATCTTCCACACCAAGCTTCGGGTGCGGGAATTCGACCTCGACAACTACCTGTTCGGCGTCAATGCCGGGGACCTGCCGCCGCAGGAGCGGGTGGCGACGGCGGCGCGCCTGGAGCGCGAGATCCAGGAAATCTTCTACGCCACCAACATGAAGTGACGCGGTGGGAGCCGTGCCCCGGCGGGCACTGATCGCTACAGCCGGTAGGCGGTGGTGGTCATGACCTTGGCCGCCAGGCGCATCAACCCGCGCAGCGGCGCCGGCAGTTCACGACCGCCGGCGCGGCGGGCGCTGTCGCCGTGGCGGGCCTCGTCACGGCGCATTTGTTCGAGCACCGCGCGGCTGCGCCGGTCGGCGGCCGGCAGGCGCGCCAGGTGGCCGTCCAGGTGCCGCTCCACCTGACGTTCGGTCTCCGCCACGAAGCCCAGGCTCCAGGTGTCCCCGGCCAGGCCTGCCAGGGTGCCGATACCCAGTGCGCCGCCGAACCACAGCGGGTCCAGAAGGCTGCGTCGGCCGCCGAGCGCGCGCAGGCGTTCCTGGCACCAGGTGATGTGTGCCGCTTCCTCGTCTCCGGCCGCACGTAGATGCGCCAGTGTGGCCGGCTGGCGGGCGGCCAGTGATTGCCCCAGGTACAGGCCCTGGGCGGCCAGCTCGCCGGCGTGGTTGACGCGCATCAGGGCGGCGGCGCGTCGCCGCTCGGCCGATGTGAGCCCGTCCGGCTCCGGCAGATCGTCGGCGGGACCCGATGCGGGGCGCTGGCCGCCGGCTGGCAGGCGTCTTAGCAGCTGGTCGACGGTCAGCAGGAAGCGGTCGCTTGGGCGATAGCGGATCTCGGACATGGCGGACGTCGCGGATGGGGTCGTGGGTCAAGTCTATACTCGCCCTTCAGCTCAAGCAGGCAGCCGCTACATGACTTTGCCGCCGCAACATCGCCAACTCATCGACGGCCCGGCCGGTGCACTGGAGGTGCTGGTGGAGGCGCCGCCACAGATTGCCGGGCCCGTGTGCGTGATATGCCACCCGCACCCGCAGTACGGGGGCACCCTGGACAACAAGGTCGTGTACACGCTGGCGCGGGCGGCGCAGGGGCTCGGTGCGCCCGCGGTGCGTTTCAACTTTCGCGGCGTCGGGCGCAGCGAGGGTGCCTTCGCCAACGCCGTCGGCGAGGTGGACGACCTGCTTGCGGTGACCGCGTTCGCCCGCGCGCGATGGCCGGAGCGGCCCGTCCACGTGGCCGGGTTCTCCTTCGGTGCGGCGGTGGCCTTGCGCGGGCATGCCGCTGTCGGTGCCGAGAGCCTGCTCCTGGTGGCGCCACCGGCGGGCATGGGGTACCTGGAGCCGGCTGCTGCCCCGGAGGTGCCCTGGCAGGTGATTCACGGGCGCGATGATCAGCTGATCGCGCTGGACGTCCTGCAGCGCTGGCTGCAGACGGTCGACCCCTTGGCGCCGCTCTCGGTGATCGACGATGCCGATCATTTTTTTCATGGCCGTCTCACGCCGCTGCGCGAGGCGGCACAGGCGTTCTGGGAGCCCCTGTGGCGGGCGGTGCCTTGACAGTACCGGTGGCGCCACATAGGATGCACGCCCTTTTTGCGGGCCATTTGCGAATTCGGCATGAAGACTGTCAGCGCCACCCCCAGCACCGTGCGCCAGGATTGGTATCTCGTTGATGCCGAGGGGAAGACCCTTGGGCGTCTGGCGACCGAGATTGCCCGCCGTCTGCGCGGCAAGCACAAGCCGTTGTACACCCCGCACGTGGACACCGGCGATTACATCGTCGTGATCAATGCGGAGAAGGTGTGTGTGACCGGCCGCAAGCAGACCGACAAGGTCTATCATCATCACACCGGCTATATCGGTGGCTTGCGCAGCGAGACGTTCGCCGACCGCATTGCCCGCCGGCCGGCACTGGTGCTCGAGCAGGCGGTCAAGGGCATGCTGCCAAAGAACCCGCTCGGTCGCGCCATGTTCCGCAAGCTGAAGGTTTATGCTGGCGCGGAGCATCCGCATACGGCCCAGCAGCCGCAGGCGCTGGACATTTGATCAACGCAGTTCGGATTCCGTCATGCCAGTAGTGCAAAAACCCATTTCGGTCGGTCGGCGTAAGTCGGCCTCGGCGCGTGTCATCCTGAGCCTGGGCAGCGGCGCCATTTCCATCAACGGCCGCAGCCTTGAGGAATACTTTGGGCGCCAGACCTCGCGCATGCTCGTGCGCCAGCCGCTGGAGGCTGTCGAGCGGTCGGAAGGCTTCGATCTGAAGATCACGGTCAAGGGCGGCGGGCCGAACGGCCAGGCCGGCGCGATTCGGCACGGCATCACGCGGGCGCTGATCGAGTTTGACGAGACGTTCCGCCCGGTGCTGCGCAAGGCCGGTTATGTGACGCGCGACGCGCGCGAGGTGGAGCGCAAGAAGGTCGGCTTGCACAAGGCGCGGCGCGCCAGCCAGTTCTCCAAGCGCTGAGCCGCGCTGGAGCGCTCGGGTGGGGGATCGTCCAACGGTAGGACAGCGGACTCTGACTCCGTCAATCTAGGTTCGAATCCTAGTCCCCCAGCCATTTTTGCTGGACAAATTTGGGAAGCCCGGCCTGCTCGTCATGCCGGGCTTTTTTTGTGTGTCAAAGGCACGACCGCCGTCGGCGGCGTGCGGGGGATGCGGTGATGATCAAGGTTGGAATTGTCGGCGGGAGCGGTTTCACCGGTGTCGAGCTGCTGCGTTTGCTGTGTCATCACCCGCAGGCCGAATTGAGCGTGATTACCTCGCGCAGCGAGGCCGGACAGCCGGTGAGCAGCGTGTTTCCGAGCTTGGCCGGGCGGGTGGATGTGGCGTTCAGTGACGTCGACGTACGTGCCTTGGCCACCTGCGATGTGGTGTTCTTCGCCACGCCCAACGGCGTGGCCATGCAGCAGGTGCCGACGCTGCTGGACGCCGGTGCCCGGGTGATCGATCTGGCGGCCGATTTCCGTTTGCGCGATCCGGCTGTGTGGGAGCGTTGGTACGGCATGCCGCATGCCTGTCCGCAGTTCCTGGAGGAGGCCGTGTATGGCCTGCCGGAGATCAACCGCGACCGGATCGCGTCCGCGCGTCTGATCGCCAACCCGGGGTGCTACCCGACGGCCGTCACGCTGGGATTCCTGCCCCTGGTGGAGGCGGGCCTGGTGGATCCGGCCGACCTGGTGGCCGACTGCAAGTCGGGCGTCAGCGGTGCCGGCCGGCACGTGCGCGCGGATCTGGCGTTCTGCGAGGTGAACGAAAACTTTCGTGCCTACAACGTGTTCGCGCACCGGCATCAGCCGGAGATCACGCAGACGCTCAACGGGATGGGTGCCGGGGGGGTGGATCTGACCTTCGTGCCACACCTGGTGCCCATGAACCGGGGGATACACGTCACGTTGTATTCGCGGCTCACCCAGGCCGCCGATCTGCAGGCGGTGTACGAGGCGCGTTATCGCAACGAGCCTTTCGTTCGGGTTCTGCCCGCCGGCGGACACCCGCAGACCGGCGCCGTGCGGGCGGGTAACGACTGCGTGATGGCCGTGCATGGCGAGGGCCGCCGGGTGGTGGTGCTGTCGGTGATCGACAACCTGGTCAAGGGGGCCGCGGGCCAGGCGATCCAGAACATGAATCTCATGTTTGGGCTCGACGAGACCTGTGGCTTGCGCCAGCCGGCTCTGGCGCCGTGAAGACTCCCTCGCGGCCAGGTCGCTTTCTGGCCGGGGTGTTCGTCGGAGTGGTGGCGGGACAGCTTGCCGGCTGGGCAACGGGGCTGCGCGGCGTCGAGACGCCGTCGCCGGTCGATGCCGAGCCACTGGTGGCACTGCGTGAGCAAAACGCGCTGCTCCGGCAGCTGCAGCTCGTGGACCGCGAAGCGCTGGTCGTGTTGCGTGGGCAGATGGTGGACCTGAATGCCCGGAACGCGGACCTTGAACGTCGCCTGGATCTCCTGCGTGGCGTCTTGTTGCCGCACGGACGCACCCCCGATCTGGGTGTTGGTGAGGTAACGCTGACCCGGCACGCGGGCGAGGTCGCCTACCGCGTTTTGTTGGTGCGGGTGGCTGCCGGTGACGATGCGCCGGCCTTGGCTGGGCGCGTGCGGCTCTGGCTCTTGGGTCAGGAGGCGGGAGGTGATGCGCAGCCCGCATTGCTCCTGGCCGAGCAGTCGTTGTCGCTCAGTCGCCTGCAGGTGCTGTCGGGAGCGGGTCCCGTGGCGGCAACGTTCGCCCCGCAACGGTTGCGCGTTGACCTGGAGCCGAAGGGACAGGCGCCGCGCCGGTTTGAGTTTCCCTGGCGCGAGGCCCTGGCGGCGCGCGCAACTTCGCCGCCCTGATAAAGTCTCAGGGAATATGCCCGTTGGGCGTGGAACATTTTTCTGGAGGTTTCGATGTCGAACCTGTCTCAAGTCCTTTTCACGGAAGCCGCGGCCCGGCGGGTCGGTGAGCTGATTGCCGAGGAAGGCAACCCCCAACTCAAGTTGCGTGTGTTCATCAGCGGTGGTGGTTGTTCTGGCTTCCAGTATGGCTTCACCTTCGACGAGGCCCAGGATGACGGCGATTGCGCCGTGACCACGGAGGGGGTCACGCTGCTCATCGATCCGTTGAGCCTGCAATACATGGAAGGTGCGGAAATCGACTACCGCGAAGATTTCCAGGGCGCTCAGTTCGTCATCCGCAACCCCCTGGCCACCACCACCTGCGGTTGCGGTTCGTCGTTCAGCGTGTGATGGCCGACGGCCCGGGGTTCAGCGCGCCTTAGGGCAGGTAGACACAGCCCAGAACGGCCGGGCGGTGCGCGCCGGTGAGGTGACGCAGATCCAGCGCGGCCTCGTGTATACGCTGGCGCGCCAGCCAGGCAAAGGCCAGCGCCTCCACGTGTTGTGGATCAATGCCCTCGTCGGCTGTCGAACGCACCTTGAGCCACGGCAGCTGGCGGGCGATGCGCTCCATCAGATCGACATTGCGCACGCCACCGCCGCAGACCAGTACATCGCGCAGGGAGCGATGCTGTCGCAGGTTGGTGGCGACACTAACCGCCGTGAATTCAGCCAGCGTCGCCTGGACATCGGCCGGTGGCAGCGGTGGCAGGCCGGACAGCACGGTATCCAGCCAGGCCAGATTGAACATCTCGCGCCCGGTGCTCTTGGGGGGCGCACGGTCAATGAATGGATGCGCCAGCAGCGCGTCCAAGAGTGCGTCATTGACATGGCCACCGCGCGCGAACTGTCCGTTGTGATCGTAGTTCTGGCCAAGGTGGCGCGATGCCCAGCCATCGAGCAGCACGTTGGCGGGTCCGGTGTCCCAGCCCCTGACGGGGTGGCCGGCGGAACCGAGCAGCGAGACGTTGGCCATGCCGCCGAGATTCAGTACTGCCCGTTCGGCTTGCGTCAA
>NZ_JBFJTF010000002.1:0-38491 GCF_041625615.1 Immundisolibacter sp.
GAGCCGGCGCCGGCCAGCGAAACGGCCGAGAACGCCTGAGGCACGCGGCGCCGAGCGCCGCGTGCCTCCCCTCGCTCACACGTCCAGATTGGCCACTGCCAGCGCGTTCGACTCGATGAACTCGCGCCGCTGGGACACCTCGTCGCCCATCAGGGTGGTGAACATCTGGTCCGCTGCCACCACGTCCTCGACCCGCACGCGCATCAGACGACGGGTGCCGAAGTCCATGGTGGTTTCCCAAAGCTGCTCCGGGTTCATCTCGCCCAGGCCCTTGTAGCGCTGCACAGCGACACCACGCTGACCCTCGGTCAACAGCGCCTGCAGGGCCTGGCCGAAGGAATTCACCGGCCGAACCTGCTCTCCCAGGCGCAGCCAGGCGCCTTCGCCGATCAGCGTCGCCAGCCGCTCGGCCATGCCACCGATGCCGCGGTATTCGACACCGTGCCAAAACGCGGCGTCCAGGGAAAAGGTGACGTGGACTCCGTGTTCGCGCCGCGCTACCTGGAGAACGCCGGTGGCGCCCTCCTGCGTCGCCGGCAGCCAGTGCGCAGCGAATTGACCGCCGTCCTGGGTGGTCAGGGCGCTCTCGAGCCGGCTCGCCAGTGCAGCCATCTGCGCATCGTCAGCCAGGCGTTCGTCGGTCACCCGTGGCAGCGACAACAGGGCGTCCAGAATTCGCCGGTCGATGCGGCGCGCCGCGCGCTCGATCAGCTCCAGGACCGCCGTGTAGTCCTTGGCCAGGGCTTCGAAATCCTCGGCCGGCAGCGCGGACGCCTCCGCCGTCGGATGAAAGGCCACGTTCTGCAGCGCCAGTTCCAGCAGATACAGGTTCAGCGCCCGATCATCCTTCAGGTAACGCTCCTGCTTGCCCTTCTTCACCCGATACAGCGGCGGCTGAGCAATGTACAAATGACCACGTTCTATCAACTCGGGCATCTGCCGATAGAAGAAGGTCAGCAGCAGGGTGCAGATATGCGCGCCGTCCACGTCGGCATCGGTCATGATGATGATGCGGTGGTAGCGCAGCTTGTCCGGGTTGTACTCCTCGCGGCCGATACCGCAGCCCAGCGCGGTGATCAGCGTACCCACCTCCGCCGATGACAGCATCTTGTCGAAACGGGCCTTCTCGACGTTCAGGATCTTGCCCTTGAGCGGCAGGATGGCCTGCGTGCGGCGATCACGCGCCTGCTTGGCGGAACCGCCGGCGGAGTCACCCTCCACCAGATACAGTTCACACTGGCTGGGGTCCTTCTCCTGACAGTCAGCCAGCTTTCCGGGCAGCCCCGCCACATCCAGCACACCCTTGCGGCGAGTCATCTCGCGCGCGCGACGGGCCGCCTCGCGCGCACGCGCGGCATCGATGATCTTCGACACCACCGCGCGGGCCTCGGCCGGGTTTTCCAGCAGGAATTCACCGAATTTTTCGGCGATTGCCGCCTCGACCACGCCCTTGACCTCCGACGACACCAGCTTGTCCTTGGTCTGCGACGAGAACTTCGGGTCTGGCACCTTCACCGACAACACGCAGGTCATGCCTTCGCGAATGTCCTCGCCGCTGGTCTCGACCTTGGCCTTCTTGGCCAGGCCCTCCTGCTCCATGTACTGGTTCAGGGTGCGGGTGAGCCCACTGCGGAACCCAGCCAGATGCGTGCCGCCGTCACGTTGCGGGATGTTGTTGGTGAAGCAGAAGGTGGTTTCCTGATAGGAATCGTTCCACTGCATGGCAACTTCGACGCCGATATCGCCGCGCTGCTCCTGGAAGTGGAACACGGTCGGGTGCAGCGGCGTCTTGTTGCGGTTCAGGTGTTCGACGAACGAGCTGATGCCGCCGGCGTACTCGAACACCTCGTGCCGATCGACGCGCTCATCCACCAGTTCGATGCACACGCCGGAATTGAGGAACGAGAGTTCCCGAAGTCGCTTGGCCAGGATGTCGTAGTGGAACTCGATGTCCGAGAAGATCGTTTGACTGGGCCGGAAATAGACGTGGGTGCCGGTGGTTTCGGTGACGCCCTTGATAGCCAGCGGTCCCTGAGGCTCCCCGTGGCGGTAGTCCTGCTCGTGCAAGTTCCCACCGCGTCGAATAGTGAGCCGCAGGTGCTCCGAGAGTGCGTTGACCACCGACACGCCGACACCGTGCAAGCCACCGGAGATCTTGTACGAGTTGTCGTCGAACTTTCCGCCGGCGTGCAGGGTGGTCATGATGACTTCCGCCGCAGAGCAACCTTCTTCGGGATGGATGTCGACCGGAATCCCACGCCCGTCGTCCTCCACACTCACGCCTCCATCGGCGTGAATGACAACCTTCACGTTCCGACAATACCCGGCCAACGCCTCATCAATTGCGTTGTCGACCACCTCGAACACCATGTGATGGAGGCCACTGCCGTCATCCGTGTCACCGATATACATACCGGGCCGTTTACGCACCGCATCGAGGCCTTTCAGAACCTTGATGCTGGAGGAGTCATAAATCTTTTCGTCGGTCATGGCACTCTCAATTGGTTGCCGTGGTAATGGCGCCGTGTTTCACGTGAAACACGGCATCGGCGTGTTCGTTCAGGTCCGCCGTGAGCACGGGCGACGTCACGAAACGCTGTAGCGGTTGCCGAACGAGCCCCCCCAGGATTCCCGCCAAATGGTCCCCATCCAACTCGGCCGTGAGGTCGTCGAAAAACACCATCGGTTCGACATCCGGGCGAGCCGCGAGCAACTCACGTAGCTGAGCCAACCGAAACGTCAGGTAGGCAATCTTCACTTGCCCGGAGGAGCACTGCTCCAAGCCGATACCGTTCCCGTAGCCGAGCGACAGGTTCGCCCGATGCGGACCACCCCCGGTGTACCCCAGGCGCCGATCCCGGGACTCGCTCTGCCTCCAATACGCATCCAGCTCCACGCCCTCACGCCACCCGCGCTGGAGCTCAATCTTCAATGCGCCCGAAAACCCGAACTCGCTTTCCACCGCCGTCACGTGTTCCTGCAGGCGGGATAAGTACCCCTCGCGATAGGCGGACATGGCTCCACCCGCCTCCGCCAGCGGCCCCAACCACGGCTCAACCGGTTGTCCGCGGCGAAGCGCTGCGTTGCGCTGAGCGAGCGCCGCATGGTAGCGGGACCACACCGCGTGAAACTCCGGTTTCACGTGAAACACACCCCAGTCCATCACCCCACGGCGCTCGGCTCGTTCAGTTCGAAACCGTCTGACACCGTCTTGCGAAAGCACCAGGACGGGAAACGCCCGCGCGAGTTGCGATGCGCTGCGAACCACCTCGCCATCGCGCCGCAGCCGTGTCCCTGCCGCGTCGCGCTCCATCCGAATGTGTGCCCGGCGCCCGTCGTCCAGCTCAAACCACGCGCCAACACGCAGTCCCGACGCACCACGCCGGATCACCTGCGCCGTATCGCGTGTCCGAAACGAGCGCCCCGCGACCGCCAGATGAATCGCCTCGAGCATCGACGTCTTGCCGCCACCGTTTGGCCCCACCAGGACGTTTACCCCGGCCACTGGCCGCCAATCCACGGCTTCGACGCTGCGCACGTCGCGAACAATCAGTCGGGTCAGCCTCACTCGGAAAGCCGGCTACAGCCGCATCGGCATGATCACATACCGGTGCGCGCCACCTTCGGGCTCCGTGATCAGGCAGCTGCTGCCGGCATCGGACAGGTGCAGACGCACCTTGTCACTTCGAAGCGCCGTCAGCACATCAATCAGATAGCTCACGTTGAAACCAATCTCCAGCGTCGAGCCCCCATATGCCACTTCCAGCTCGTCCTCGCCTTCTTCGTTCTCGGCGTTGTTGGCTGACAGACGCAGCAGGTTGGGCTCGAGCTGCACCCGGACCGACCGATACTTCTCGTTGGCAAAGATGGCGACCCGCCCCAACGCGTCGCGCAAGGTCAGCCGGTCGATGTCCACCACCTTGTCCTGGTTGCGGGGGATCACGCGCTCGTAGTCGGGGAAACTGCCGTCGATCACCTTGGACTTGAATACCACGTCGGCGGCGGCGAGCGTCAGATGATCATCACCCACGGCCAGCCGTGCCGGGGTGTCCTCATCCGCCAGCAGACGCAACGCCTCGATGACCGTTTTGCGCGGCACGATGATGCGCCGGCTCAGTTCCGACGACACGGTCAGCGCGAGATCGGTGACGGCCATACGGTGACCGTCGGTTGCCACCAACCGTACCCGGCCGCCGTTGATTTCCAGCAGCATGCCGTTCAGGTAATAGCGCACGTCCTGCTGCGCCATGGCGAAGTGCGTGGCCTCGATCGCCCGGCGCAGGTCGCGCTGCGGCAATTCAATTTCAAAGGCGTCGCCCTTGACGTCGATCCCCGGGAACTCCGCCGCAGGCAGGGTCGCCAGGCTGAAACGCGAACGTCCGGCGCGAACGGCTGCGCGCTCGCCGCTGACCTCCAGTGTCAACACTGTGTCGTCCGGCATGGCCCGACACAGGTCGAGGAGCTTGCGTGCTGGCAGCGTGGTGGATCCCGCCGTCACACACGCCTCCAGTTCACCGGGCACCGACAGCTCCACTTCCAGATCCGTCGCGGACATGCGAAAACCTTCAGTGCTTGCGGTCACCAGCACGTTGGCGAGGATCGGCAGGGTCTGTCGACGCTCAACCACGGCGTGCGCCACCTGCAGGGGAGCCAGAAGCTGGTTGCGCTGAACGCTGATTTTCATGATCCGGGCCTCGGGGTCGGGTTCAGAGTTCTATTTTCTTTTACTAAGACTGGTAATTATTAGTCGCGTGGAAAACTGGATAAGTATAAATCCAATCGGAAAATCAGCGGCTTATAATTGACACTCGGCTGAGGAAAAAGGCATAACTCGCCCTTTCTTGCTGACCATTGGTTTTGGGTGCTCAGCTTGCGAACGCGCCGTCCACACCTTATCCACAGCCCATCAACTGGTGAGGATGCGGGTGAGGTTGGTGTAGTCCGTGCCGATGTTGTCATCATCGCGCCGCAGCGCGGCGATGCGCTCGCAGGCATGGATCACCGTGGTGTGGTCACGTCCCCCGAATGCGGCGCCGATCTCGGGCAGGCTGCTGGAGGTGAGGTCCTTGGCCAGCGCCATGCCGAGCTGGCGGGGTCGCACGAAGGTGCGCTTGCGGCTGCGTGAGGTCAGGTCCGCTGTGCGGATACGGTAGTACTCGGCCACCGTCTTGAGGATGGCCTCCAGCGTCACCTGCCGGTCCTGTGCCTTGACGATGTCCTTCAGGGCCTCACGCGTCAGTTCCAGGCTGATCGGCGCGTGGGTGAGCGTGGCGTACGCGATGACCGTACGCAGGGCACCCTCGAGCTCGCGCACGTTGGAATGCACGCGTCGGGCGATGAAGAACGCCACGTCCTGCGGGATCACCTTGCCGGCCTGCTGCGCCTTGCTGAGCAGGATAGCGACGCGTGTTTCCATGTCCGGTGGCTCGACCGCCACCGACAGCCCCCAACCGAACCGCGACTTCAGACGGTCTTCCAGACCCTTGAGGTCGCGGGGGTAGCGATCACAGCTCATCACCAGCTGGTTCTTGCTCTCCAGCATGGAGTTGAAGACGTGGAAGAATTCTTCCTGTGAGCGTTCCTTGCCGGCCAGGAACTGGATGTCGTCGACCAGCAGCAGGTCGAGGTCGCGATAGAACGCCTTGAAGGCGTCGATGCGGTTCTGTTGCAGGGCGGACACCATGTCCGACACGAACCGTTCGCCGGACACGTAAACCACGCGCGCCTCGGGCCGCTCCTTGAGCACTGCATTGCCAACGGCGTGCAACAGGTGGGTCTTGCCCAGCCCGACACCGCCATACAGCAGCAGCGGGTTGTACATGCCGCCGCAGTTTTCGCTGACCAGCAGCGAGGAAGCCCGAGCCAGCCGGTTTGACTTGCCCTCGATGAAGCTGTCGAACGCGAGGCCGGGGTCGACCACGGGGGCCGCCTTGCGTTTGCGGGGTGTTGTCGCGCCCTTCTGCCGCGCGGGTGCCGCAGACGACGTGTCGACCGGCGCGCTGCTGCCGATCTCCAGCGCCAGCGTCAGGCCCCGTTCGGCCAGCAGCTCGCGGATGCGCTCCTGAAACAGGTTGTTGACCTGATCCAGCACGAAACGGTTGGGCGCCAGAAGGTGCACCGTGCCGTTGACCAGGTTCGCCTGCAAGGGCCGAATCCAGGTATTGAAATGCTGCGGTGACAGCTCGCGCTCGAGCTGGTTCAGGCAGCCCTGCCACGTGTTCTTCAAGGAATTCCTCGACACAGATGCCGACCCGGTTCTTCGGTCCGGTACGACGGCCGCCAAGTTTACCCACAACCGGCCCCCCCGCGCCGCCATGCTGGCAGTTGACCGGGTGGCGTGTGCTGGCTATGCTTTCGCGCCTTTTGTCAGCCCAGTCCGGATGTCGCGGTCATGAAGCGCACCTACCAACCCAGCAACTTGCGTCGGGCCCGCACGCACGGCTTTCGCGCCCGCATGCGGACCGTCGGCGGTCGTAAAATCATCAATGCCCGCCGCGCCAAGGGTCGCCATCGCATCAGCAGCGTCTGACGCTGACCGGATCGGCGCCTGGCGGCGGCCGTTTCACCCGCCAGCAGAGACTGTTGACGCCGCGCCAGTTCCAGGCCGTGTTCCGGCGTGGTCGGCGTCAGCGCTTCGGTGCCCTTGAAGTGATCACCCTGCACAACGACACGGGATGGCCACGTCTGGGGCTGGTCATTCCCAAGCGTCAGGTGCGTCTGGCGGTAGACCGCAACCGGTTGAAACGCTGGATACGCGAGGCATTCCGCCACCATCAGTTGCGGTTGCCGGCCGCCGACATGGTGGTTCGCGTGCACGGTGCCGCGCTGACACACGACCAGGTGGACGCCGCGTTCGAGCGGCTGTGCGGAGGCTCGTCGTGAGTCGGCTGCTGCTGGTCGTCCTCCATCTCTATAGAATGCTGCTGAGCCCGTTCCTGGGCCGTCATTGTCGGTTTCACCCCAGCTGCTCGGGCTATGCCCTGCTGGCCATACGCCGCTTCGGCGCCTGGCGTGGCTGTCGGCTGACGGTGCGCCGGCTGTTGCGCTGTCATCCCTGGCACCCGGGGGGCGTCGATCCGGTGCCCGAGCACTGGCCACCGCGCCTCGTCCCGACACGTCGCTGAATCAATCCGGAACTCTCATGGAAACCGTGCGGCTCGTGCTGGTGACCCTGCTGCTGGTCATCACCTTCTTCATCTACCAGGCCTGGCAGGCGCAGCGCCCGCAGCCGGCGCCGCTACCCGTGGCCGAGCAAAGCACCGTGCCGACTCCGACAGGAGAGCCAGCGGCGACGGTAACGGCGCCCGCCGCCGAGCCGGCACCGACCATGCCGCAGGCCGCCGCGGTGCCGACAGGTCGCACGATCGACGTCCGCACGGACGTCCTGACGGTGCAGATCAATACCGCTGGTGGCGACATCAGCCGGCTCGAGCTCGCCGACTACCGCGCCAATGCCCGCGACCGGTCGCCGCCCTACACCATGCTCGACACCGCCTCGCCGCGGCTGTTCTACCCGCAATCGGGCCTGCTTTCCGGCGATGGCGCGCCGGCGCCCACCCATGAGGCGACCTTTGACGCCGCCGCCGACAGCTACCGCCTTGATGCCGGGCAGGACCGGCTCGAGGTGCCGTTGACCTGGCAGGACGCCGGCGCCGGCGTGTCGGTGCGCAAGGTCTACACCTTCCGTCGCGGTGCCTACGATGTGGAGCTGCGCTACGAAGTGAGCAACGACGGTGCGCAGCCCTGGCAGGCCCAGCCGTACGCGCAATTGCTGCGCCGCAAGGGGGCGGACGCCCAGGGCAGCATCTTCATGCCGGCTTCGTTCCAGGGCGCGGTCTACTACAGCACTGTCGACAAGTACAACAAGGTCGGCTACGACGACATGCGCCAGGCGCCGCTGGCCGCCACGCTCGACAACGGCTGGATCGGCCTGAGCGAGCATTACTTCCTGGCGGCCGTGCTGCTCGATGGCGAGCGGCCGGCGCAGTGCTACACCAAGGCGCTGGCCGAGGAGCGTTATTTGGCAGGCTGCATCAGCGGTCCGCTGCGTATAGAGCCCGGCCAGTCGGGCAGTTGGCAGACCCGTCTGTACGCCGGTCCCAAGGCGCAGGATCGCCTCGAGGACGTGGCCGAGGGCCTGGCGCTGACCGTCGACTACGGCAAGCTGACGGTCATCGCCCAGCCGGTGTTCTGGCTGCTGAGCACCATTCACGGCGTGGTCGGCAACTGGGGCGTGGCCATCATCCTGGTGACCTTGCTGATCAAGCTGGCGTTCTACCGCCTGTCGGCGGCCAGCTACCGGTCCATGGCCCACATGCGCAAGGTGCAGCCGAAGATCATGGCGCTGCGCGAGCGCTACAAGGAAGACCGCCAGCAGCTCAACGAGAAGATGATGGAGCTGTACCGCACCGAGAAGATCAACCCGCTCGGCGGCTGTCTGCCGATCCTGGTGCAGATTCCGGTGTTCATCGCCCTGTACTGGGTGCTGCTGGAAAGCGTGGAGCTGCGCCATGCGCCGTTCATGCTGTGGATCCAGGACCTGTCCGGTGCCGACCCGTACTACGTGCTGCCGGTGCTGATGGGCGTGTCGATGTTCGTGCAGCAGCGCATGACGCCGATGATCGGCATGGAACCGATGCAGCGACGCATCATGCTGGCCATGCCGCTGGTGTTCACGGTGTTCTTTGCCCTGTTCCCGGCGGGTCTGGTGCTGTACTGGTTCGTCAACAACGTGCTGTCGATCGCCCAGCAGTGGTTCATCAACCACCAGTTGGAGCGCAAGGCCGCGGCCTGAGCGTGCCTGCCGACACCATCGCTGCCATCGCCACGCCGCACGGGCGCGGCGGTGTCGGCATGGTGCGGATATCCGGGCCGGCCGCCGCCACCATCTGCCGCACCCTGACCGGCCGTCTGCCGCCGCCGCGCCAGGCGCAGCTGGCGACGTTTCGCGACGCCGGCGGCGAAGCCATCGATCACGGCCTGTGCCTGTACTTCCCGGCACCGCGCTCGTTCACCGGCGAGGATGTCGTGGAGCTGCACGGTCACGGCGGGCCGGTGGTCATGGACCTGCTGCTGGCGCGCGTGCTGGCGCTAGGTGCGCGCCAGGCGGCGCCGGGCGAGTTCAGCCAGCGGGCGTTTCTGAACGACAAGCTGGACCTGGCGCAGGCGGAGGCTGTGGCCGATCTCATCGTCGCCGCCAGTGCCAGCGCCGCGCGCGCCGCCCTGCGCAGCCTGGACGGTGCCTTCTCGCACACCGTGCGGGCACTCACCGAGCGCCTGATCAGCCTGCGCGTGCAGATCGAGGCCGGACTCGACTTTCCGGACGAGGAGCTCGAACTCGACGCCGACGGCGCGTTGACTCGGGCGGCGGATGCCCTGGCGCGCGAACTGGAGGCCCTGGTGGCGCGCGCCGGCGAGGGTCGTCTGCTGCGCGAGGGCCTGACCGTGGTGCTGGCCGGCGCGCCCAACGTCGGCAAATCCAGCCTCCTGAACGCGCTGGCCGAGCGCGAGGCGGCCATCGTCACCGCCATTGCCGGCACCACGCGCGACGTGCTGCGCGAGTACCTGGCCATCGACGGTCTGCCGCTGCACCTGATCGACACCGCCGGCCTGCGCGACAGCACCGATCCGGTGGAGCAGGAAGGCGTGCGCCGCGCCCGCGCCGAGATCGCCGGTGCCGATCACCTGCTGTTCGTCACCGAGGCCGGCGATCCGCCGCCACCGCCGGCCGACTTGCTGGCACAGGCCGCCGCGGTGACCCGTGTCATCAACAAGATCGACCTTACCGGCGGTGCGCCGCGCCGCGAAGCCGGCGCCGGCTGGACCGACATCCATCTTTCGGCACGCAGCGGCGCCGGCCTGGACCTGCTGCGCCAGCACCTGAAGACCTGCGCCGGCTACGGTGGTGGCGAGGGCCTGTTCAGTGCCCGGCGCCGTCATGTCGAGGCGCTGCGCGCCGCCGCCGGCGCCACCGCCCGGGCGGCCGGGCTGCTGGCCGGTGGCGCCGAACTGGCGGCCGAGGAGCTGCGTCAGGCACAACGGGCGCTGGACGAGATCACCGGCGAGTTCGGCAGCGACGATCTGCTCGGGCGCATCTTCAGCACGTTCTGCATCGGCAAATAGGCCGGTCGCGGCCAGATTTGGCGGCCGCCGTTTCCGGCGCGCCGCCGGCGGGTGTATGTTGCGGTGCACGGTAGGCCTGACCGACCGGTCAAAAACGCCTGGAGGAGCGCCCATGAACCACCCGCGTCCGCACCCCACGAGGCCGGATTTCGACGTCGTCATCGTCGGCGCCGGCTTTGCCGGTCTTTACATGCTGCACCGCCTGCGCGAGGCCGGTTTCACGGCGCGCGTGTTCGAGGCCGGCGACGGTGTCGGCGGCACCTGGTACTGGAACCGCTACCCCGGCGCGCGCTGCGACATCGAAAGCGTGGACTATTCCTACTCGTTCTCGCCCGAGCTGGAGCAGGCGTGGGAATGGTCGGAACGTTACCCGCGGCAGCCGGAAATCCTCGCCTACCTCAATCATGTCGCCGACCGGTTCGACCTGCGCCGTGACATCGCCCTGAACACCCGCGTCACCGCCGCGCACTTCGACCAGGGCGCCGGCCTGTGGCGGGTCGAGAACCACCGTGGCGGGCGCTGCACCGCGCAGTACTGCGTGATGGCACCGGGTGTCTGTCGGTACCCAAGGCGCCCGACCTGCCGGGCATCGAACGCTTCGCCGGCGCCACCTACCTCACCGCGGCGTGGCCCAGGGACGGCGTCGACTTCACCGGCCAACGCGTGGGCGTGATCGGCACCGGCTCCACGGCCATCCAGGTGATCCCGCAGGTGGCCCGCCAGGCCGAGCACCTGACGGTGTTCCAGCGCACCGCCAATTTCAGCGTGCCGGCGCGCAACGGGCCGCTGGCGGCGGCCGAACAGCAGCGCGTCAAGGCCGATTACCCCCATCGCCGCGCGCTGAGCCGCCAATCGCTGTTCGGCATTCCCGTCGCGCTCCCGGACACGCCACGGCGCACGCGCGACATTCCGCCCGCCGAGCTCAACCAGACGCTCGAAACGCTGTGGGCGCAGGGCGGCGCCATGAGCCTGCTGGCCGCCGCGCCGGACGTGCTGGTGGACCCGGAGGCCAACGCGCGGGTGGCCGAGTTCGTGCGCGGCAAGATCCGCGCCACGGTCAGCGACCCCAGGGCGGCCGAGCTGCTGTGTCCCACCAGCCACCCGCTGGGGACCAAGCGCCTGTGTCTGGACACCGACTACTACGAGACCTTCAACCGCGACAACGTGACGCTGGTCGACCTGCGCGCCACGCCCGTCGAGACGCTCACCGAGCACGGCCTGCGCACCCGCGACGCCGAGCACCGGCTCGACGTGCTGATTCTCGCCACCGGCTTCGATGCCATGACCGGCGCCCTGCTGGCCATGGACATTCGCGGGCGCGACGGTCGCAGCCTGCGCGAGGCATGGGCGGACGGCCCCCACACCTACCTGGGCCTGGCCAGTGCCGGCTTCCCGAATCTGTTCCTGATCACCGGCCCGCAAAGTCCGTCGGTGTTCACCAACATGGTGATGTCGATCGAGCAGCACGTGGACTGGATTGCCGACTGCCTTGCCCACCTGCGTGCCCGCGGCATCCGCAGCATCGAGGCCAGCGCGCCGGCGCAGGCACAGTGGGAGGCGCACGTCGCGGCGGTGGCCGACGCCACGCTCATGCCGCAGGCCGACTCCTGGTACGTCGGCGCCAACGTGCCCGGCAAGCCGCGTGTGTTCATGGCCTACCTCGGCGGTCTTGGGCCGTACCGGCAGCGCTGCGACCAGGTGGCGGCCCAGGGCTACGCTGGCTTCGAGCTCACGCCGGCGGCGGTCGCGGTTTGAAGGGTCGCTGAAAACGGGCATTCTTGCCGCCCGTTTCAACGCGCCCCACTACAAGGAGGCCCCATGGACCTGCAACTCACCGGCAAGCGCGCACTGGTCACCGGCAGCACCGCCGGCATCGGTTATGCCATCGCCGTCAGCCTGGCGCGCGAAGGCGCCGAGGTCATCCTGAACGGCCGCACGCAGGCGGGCGTCGACGAGGCGCTCGGCAGCCTGCTCGGCGACACCGGCGTGCTGGCGACCGGCTTCGCCGGCGATCTGGGCACGGCGGACGCCTGCGCCGCGCGGGCGGCGCAGCATCCGGACGTGGACATCCTGGTCAACAACCTCGGCATCTTCGACACCAAGCCGTTCGAAGACATTCCGGACGCGGACTGGCAACGCTTTTTCGACGTCAACGTCATGGCCGGGGTGCGCCTGGCGCGCGCCTACCTGCCCGCCATGCGCGCACGCGACTGGGGCCGCATCGTGTTCATTTCCAGCGAGAGCGCCATCAACATCCCGGCCGAGATGGTGCACTACGGCATGACCAAGACCGCCCAGCTGTCGGTGGCCCGTGGTCTGGCCGAGTCGCTGTCCGGCACCGGCATCACCGTCAACAGCGTGCTGCCGGGACCGACGCGCTCGCGTGGCGTGGCGGGATTTCTGGAAAAAATGGCTGCCGAGTCGGGCCAGCCGGTGGCGACCATCGAGAAGGAATTCTTCGAGCGCGCGCGGCCGAGCTCCCTGATCCGTCGTTTTGCCGAGCCGGCCGAGGTGGCGGCCCTGGTCACCTACGTGGTCAGCCCGCTGGCCAGCGCCACCACCGGCGCCGCCTTGCGTGTGGACGGTGGCATCGTGCGCAACCCGTTCTGAGATCACCGTGGCCGAAGGCCGATCGTTCTGGTCCAGTCTGCCGGGAATCCTGACCGCGCTGGCCGGCTTGCTGACGGCGCTGGGCGGACTCCTGCTGGCGTTTCGCGACAGTGGCCTGATCGGCGTCTCGACACCGGAGCCGCCCGCGCAGCCGCCAGGCATCGAAGCGGCACCGGACACCGGACCGGCGCCGCTGGCCTTGCGTGGCGTGGCAACCACGCTGACTCCGGAGCGTCTGGCGAGGGCGTTCGCCCAACGCGGCCTGTTCGACCGGATGCTCAACCCGGCGGGAGCGGGCGTCGCCAATCGGTTTGCCACCGAGCTGCACGGTGACGACGCCATCATCCGTGATGCCGCGACCGGTCTGGTCTGGCAGGCGGGCGGCAGCGCGGGGCTCACCTACGCGGCGGCCGAATCGGCGCTCAAGACCATGAACGAACAGGCCTACGCCGGTCACCGCGACTGGCGTCTGCCGACGGCCGAGGAAGCCGCGTCCCTGCTGGAGCCGGTGGCCCGGAACGGGCGGCACATCGATCCGGTGTTCGGCAGCGGGGTCAATTTCATCTGGACCGCCGATCGCAGCCCGGATGGCCGTATCTACGTGGCGTACTGGGTCGACGGAGGCCTGTCGCGGGAGCGACCGGCCTTTCACGCCTGGCTGAAGGCGGTTCGCTGACGCCCGTCCGGCAGCGCTACAGCCGCGCCCAGCGCCGGTAGCGCCACTGCCAGTATTCCGGATAGGCGCGGATCTCCGACTCTGCCAGCCGGTACAGCGCCTGCACGGCGGGGTCGGTGGCGCTGGGGCGGCCGGCGGCCGGTGCCAGCGCCGGGTGGATCACCACGTCCTGATCGCGCGGGTGCAGGAACACCGGCACCAGCGGCGCGCGCGCCCGGCGTGCCAGCACGAATGGCCCGGCCGGCATCGGCACCGACTTGCCGAGGAACTCGATATCGACCCCGCCATCGTCCTTGACCCCCTGATCGAGGTAGATCATCACCACCCGCCCGCGTCGCAGGGCGTCCAGCACGCGTGGTGCCGCCGGCTGGTCGGGCTCGATGCGGATGGCCTCGATGCCCAGCCGCTGCAGGGCATCGATGTAGTACCCGCGCGGCACCTGACGGGCCTCGCGGATGACGATGGTGACCAGGTACCGCGCCTGCGCCAGCCACAGCGGCACCTTGGCGAAATGTCCCAGGTGCAGGCTCACGGCCAGCACACCGCGCCCCGCGGCCAGGGCCTGGTCGAGGTGCTCGCGGCCGTGGGCGCTGACCGGGCCGACGAACTGTCCGGCGGCAATGGCCCCGTCCACCACCTGCAGGAACTCGAGCGCGCCCACGCTGGTATCGCACAGCGACGCGCGGCCGATGGCGGCCAGTTCCGCCGGCGGGCGATCCGCCAGCGCCAGGTGCAGGTTGGCCAGGTCACGCCGGCGCGCCAGCGGTCGCAGTGCCCAGTTGAGGCGGCCGACGGTCCGCCCGATGGCGCGTGTCAGGCGCGGTCGGCCGGCGACGGCCAGCGCCAGCCGGCGCAGGGCGCGGAACACCGCGCGCCGCCAGGCGCGGCGCAGCGGTCGCAGCAGGCGCCGGTGGCGGGCCGCCATCAGAGCGTCGCCGTCCCGGCCGGGCGCAGCGCGCCACCGGCCATGTGGTGGACCCGGTCGGACACGTCCAGCAGCGCCGGCCGGTGGGTGATGGCCAGCAGTGTGTAGCGGCCCTTGAGCGTGCGCAGCGTGTCGCGTACCGCCGTCTCGGCCACCGCATCCAGTGCCGAGGTCGGCTCGTCCAGGATCAGCAGCGTCGGTTCGTGCACCAGCGCGCGGGCGATGGCGATGCGCTGGCGCTGGCCGCCGGACAGCCTGCCGCCGCGCTCACCGACGGTCGTGTCCAGGCCCTGCGGCAGCGCCGTCACGAACTCCCAGGCACCGGCCTGGCGCAGCGCCCGCTCGGCGTCCGCGCGCGACAGGTCGGGGTCGCCGAGCGTCACGTTGGCAAGCACGCTGTCGTGCAGCAGCAGCGTGTCCTGCGGCACGTAGCCGATCAGGCGTCGCCAGGCGCGCCGGTCCAGCGCCTCCAGCGGCACGCCGTCGATCAGCACCGTGCCGGCCTGCGGCTGCAGCAGGCCGATGACGATGTCGACCAGTGTGGTCTTGCCGGCGCCGGACGGACCGATCAGGGTGGTCAGCTGGCCGGCCGGCAGGTCCAGGTCGATGCCGTCCAGTATCGTCCGCTCGCCATAGGCGAAACGCACGCCGCGCAGGGCGATGCCCTGCCGCAGGCGTGGCGGGTCGCCGCCGGCCGGCGGCTCGGCGGCGGCGCGTGCCTTGGTGGTGGCGTCGTGCAGCAGCCAGTAGGCGGCCTCGGAGCTGACCATGTGCTGATACTGCCGCTGCACCTTGGTGAAGTAGCCGAGCACACGCGCCAGCAGAAAGATCACCACCATCACCGAGGCCAGCGACATGCCCAGGTGCGCGATGGCCAGGTACAGCCCGACCGCCGCCAGCGAGGCCAGCAGCGGTTCCTGCACCGCCGGCAGCGCCTCCTTGGCGATCACCTGCTTGCGCAGGGCCTTGTCGATCTGCCGCGTCTGGCGGGCCAGGATGCCGTCGGCCAGGTCCTCGCGGCCCATGGCCTTGAGCGGCTTGACCGACTGCAGCACGTCGGTGAGGTACGTCACCAGCGCGCCGGTCAGCTGCGTCTGGCGCTTGCCGGCCTGGCGGGCGCGGCGCACCAGGCCGCCCATGGCGCCCATCAGCAGGCCGCCCACGGCCAGCGCCGCCAGTGTGGCCTGCCAGGACACCATCATCGCCAGCGCCGAGTAGATGAGCGCCTGCACCAGCAGCGCCAGCATCTGGGCGGCGTTGAAATAGGCATTGGCGGCACGGTTGGTTTCGCCGGAAATGGCGTTCGACAGCGCCCCCACCGGCGTGTGCAGGTAGTACTCCCAGCGGCTGGCCAGCACCGCCCGCAGCAGCGACAGGCGCAGGTCGGTCGCCACCCGCGCCACGGTGTAGCCGACCTGCGCGTTGGCCGCCAGCGTCAGCAGCGCCTTGGCCAGCATGGCCAGCACCATCAGCGCCAGCAGCGGGCCGAGCTGCGGCGGGATGCCCAGCGCCTGCAGGAACTGTGTCACCTGCTGCGCCGGCAGCGGCAGGCTGGCGGCGTCGTCCGACACCGACACCAGCATGGTCAGCAGCGAGGACAGGCCAAGCCCGTCCAGCAGCCCGGCCAGCAGCAGGGCCAGCAGCGTCAGCAGGCCACGGGCCGGATAGGCACGGGCGAAATGGAGCAGAAGGCGCATGCTCAGCGCTCCGTCCGTGTCCTGCGCACGGCGTCGGGACGGTAGCCGGTGGCCACGCGGTAATAGAGGTGGCGCGCCACCTGGCCGCGCCAGCGGATGGTCTGCTCGCGGATGGGGCCGACGTTCACCAGTGCCGTGTCCAGCCGCGGGTCCTCCAGGTCCTTGCGTTCGAAATCGACCAGCAGCACCGGCCGTTGTCCGTCGCTGTCGTCGTCGAACCAGTACTCGAACATGGCCCCGGTGCGACCGTACAGGTTGCGCGAGGTGATGTTGTCGCGCCGGCCGTCGACATCGTGAAACGCCAGGGCGGCGGCGATCGACCACTTGCTCATGCCGACCACCAGCGGCCGCTGGCCGGTGTCGCGCTCGACCTGCTGCTCGAGCGCATGCACCGCCCGCGCCGCCGGCTGCCAGGCCAGGTAGGCGACGTTGTGCGTCGGGTACGGCACCCCCGGCAGGCCGAACACGATGTACGTCGCCGCCACGGCATAGCCGGCGGCCAGCAGGTACACGGTCGGTCGCCAGAGCCGGTCCAGCAGGCGGCGCAGCCGGTCCCCCGGCATCGCCGGCACGGTCAGCGTTGCCGCCAGCAGCGGCAGCAGACCGATGTAGGCCGGGCCGGTCCAGTGGAAGTGCGGGTAATTGAACAGGCTGAACACCGCGAACACGCCGAACGGCACCGCCGCCGACCACAGCAGCAGCCGCCGGTTGCGTGCCTCGGTCACCGCCTGCGCCCGCCAGGCGGGCCGGCTGGCGATGCCCCAGGCGGCCAGCGCACCGGTGGGAAACAGCAACACCAGCACGTGGCCGACCAGCAGGTGGGTCGAGAACTCGAACGCCTGCTGCATGCGCCGGCTGCCCTGAAAGGCGAACGAAGCCCAGTCGTGTTGCGCGTTCCAGATCAGCACCGGCGAGAACAGCGCCACCGCCAGCAGCACCGCCAGGTACGGGTGCGGGCGGGCGAGCCAGCGCCGCGCGACGGCGTCGCTCAGCAGGAAGCCGCCTGCGGCGGCGGCCAGCAGGACGATCGGATACTTGGCCAGCAGGCCGACGCCGAAGGCCACCCCCACACCCAGCCAGGCACGGCTCTGGCCGGCCACCAGCGCGCGCTGCAGGTAGTACAGGCCGGCCGCCCAGGCGGCCACCAGCGGTGCGTCCGGCGTCATCAGCAGGCCCGACAGGAAAAACGCCGGCAGTGCGCAGCCCAGCAGCACCGCCGCCAGCGCCTGGCGACGGTCGCCGCCGATCGCCCGCGTCAGACGGTACACATAGCCGAGCGCGATCAGCCCGCAGGCGATGGCCCCCAGCCGCACGCCGGCCGATGTGTCGCCCAGCAGCGCGGTGCCGAGCCCGTTCAGCCAGGCCACCAGCGGCGGGTGGTCCAGGAAGGCCAGCTCCATGTGCTGCGCGTAGAGCCAGTAGTACGTCTCGTCGACGATCGGCTCGGCCAGCACGGCCAGGGCCAGGCGCAACACGATGAAAAACCCGGCCAGGGCAAACAGCTGGCGGGCGGACAGGCCGGTCTGGGCGGCCGTGGCGGCGGCCGGCGAGGTTGGCTTCACGGTGGGCTCGATGACGGCGGGCACGGCGCGGCATGATACCGCCGCCGCCCGCTGCCGACCGGCGCGGGCGTCAGCCGTGCTTTTGGATCAGTTCGACGCGGTAGCCGTCCGGATCCTCGACGAAGGCGATCACCGTGGTGCCGTGCTGCATCGGGCCGGCCTCGCGCACCACCTTGCCGCCGCGTGCCCGGATGGCATCGCAGGTGGCGTAGGCGTCGTCCACCTCGATGGCCACGTGGCCGAAGCCGTCGCCCAGTTCGTAGGCCGCGGTGTCCCAGTTGTGGGTCAGCTCGATCAGCGGTGTCCCGGCCGCCGACGGGCTGCTGATCGCGCCGTCCTCGTAGCCGACGAAGGCCAGCGTGAAACGCCCGCCCGGAAAGTCCCGCCGGGACACCAGGCGCATGCCCAGCACCTCGGTGTAGAAGGCGATCGAGCGGTCCAGGTCACCGACCCGCAGCATGGTGTGCAGAATGCGCATGGCGCCTCCTGGTGGCGAAAAAACGGCCGGCCGCGGCCGGCTTCGATGCCTCGATGGTAGCGCGCGCCTTGACGCGATGCGGACCACGCGCATCTAATACGCACCCCCGCGCCCGCGGTGCCCCGGCACCGCTTCCAACGGCGGCGCGGCGCTTCACGTCCGGCCAGGTAGCTCAGTCGGTAGAGCAGTGGACTGAAAATCCACGTGTCGGTGGTTCGATTCCGCCCCTGGCCACCATTTTCCTTTCCATCGTCCGTCGATCGCCAGCCCGTGGTGGCAGGTGATGCGCGCTCGTCTCAGCCGCCTGGATCGAGCCGCAGCAGCGCCGCCAGCAGGCCGTGTTCGGTGTGATCCAGGCGCAGCCGGGCGCGGCCGGCGTAGCCCAGGCGGATACGCCAGGCATGGCTGATCGGCATGCCGAGCACACCGCGCAGCAGCATGGCGACGGTGCCGCCGTGGGCCACCACCAGCACGCGCTGGCCGGCCGTGTCGGTGATCAACCGCTGCCAGGCGGCGTCGACACGGGCGCTGAAATCGGCGGCCGCCTCGGCCTGCGGTGGCGGATGGCGCACCGGGTCCTGCCAGAACCGCGTCAGTGCCGCCCCGTACCGGGCCTGCACCTCGACCGCGGTCAGGCCTTCCCACAGGCCGAAGCTGATTTCGCGAAAGTCGGGCTCGACGGTACAGGCCACGCCCAGGCGGGTGGCCAGATCCTGGGCGAAGTCCCGGCAGCGGCGCAGCGGCGAGCAGACGACGCGGTCCCACTGCTCGTCGGCGGTGGCTGCCTGCAGCTGTGCCCAGCCGGTGTCGGACAGCGGGTCGTCGACGGTCCCGCGAAAGCGGCGGCCGCCCTGCGGTTCGCCGTGGCGCAGCAGGTCGATGTAGGTGGTCGATGTGTTCATGGCGTGTGCAACAGGCCGGCACGGTAGCGGGCCCAGTCGAAATGGGGGCCGGGATCGGTCTTGCGACCGGGGGCGATGTCGCTGTGACCGACGATGCGGTCGGCGCTGATGGCCGGACAGGCGGCGCGCAGCGCCCGCGTGAGGGCGATCAGCGTGGTGTATTGGTCGGCGCTGAAGGGGTCGTGGTCGCAGCCTTCCAGTTCGACGCCGACCGAGAAATCGTTGCAGCGCTCGCGCTGCCCGAACCGGGACGCGCCGGCGTGCCAGGCGCGGCGCTGGATGGGCACGAACTGTACCAGCCGGCCGTCGCGCCGGATAAAGAAATGCGCCGACACCCGCAGGCCCGCCAACCCGGCATAGTCCGGCCGCCGGCAGTCCAGCTGGCCGAGGAACAGCGCGGCCACGTCGTCCCCGCCGTAACGCCCCGCCGGCAGGCTGATGGCGTGGATCACCAGCAGCTCGACGGCGCAGCCGGGCGGGCGCTCGTCGCAGTGCGGCGAGGCCAGGAACGGCACGCCGCGCGCGAGCCCCAGGACGGGGTCGATAGACAGGCTGTGGGAGTCGGCGCTCATGGCGGCGGCTATTCTCGGGCCGCCGGCCGGCGCCGGCAAAGCGCCCGGGCCTCACGGTTACACTGGGACGGTCTGCCGTCACCTGCTTCGGATAACGTTTTCATGTCTTCGAATCCCGGTCTCCTGTACGTCGTCTGTGGCCCGTCCGGGGTTGGCAAGACCAGCCTGGTGCGCGCGCTGGTGGAACGGCGCCCGGCGCTGAGCCTGTCGGTGTCCTACACCACGCGCGCGCCGCGGGCCGGCGAGCAGGACGGTGTGGCCTACCATTTCGTGACTGCCGGGCGTTTCGCTGCCATGCAGGCGGCCGGCGAGTTTCTGGAGCATGCGCAGGTGTTCGATCACCACTACGGCACGTCGGCGCCGGCGGTGGCGCAGGCGCTGCAGGGCGGACGCTCGGTGGTGCTGGAGATCGACTGGCAGGGCGCCCGCCAGGCCCGCGCCCGCCTGCCCGGCTGTGTGACGGTGATGGTGCTGCCGCCGTCGGTGGCGGTGCTGCGCGAGCGCCTGGGCGGCCGTGGCGACGACCCGGCGCTGATCGAGCGGCGCATGCGCGACGCGCTGGCCGAGCTTGGCCACTGGCCGGAGTTCGACTATGTGGTGGTCAACGACCGCTTCGAGTCGGCGCTGGACGACCTGTGCGCCATCACCCGCGCGGCCGAACGGGCGCGCGAGCGCCAGCGCACCTGGGTGGCGACGCAGCTGCCGGAGCTGTCGCCGGGCTAGGGAACTAGGGACCGCTTGCGTCCCGGGAGCCGCCGGCGCGCGCCGGCCGCGTTCAGCGGCTGGCGGTGACCTGACCGCCGCGTGCCTGCGCCTCCATCCATTTGCGCACCCGGTTGGCGTCGCCGACCCGGGTGAGCGTGCCCCAGGAATTCATCAGCACCATCACCACCGGCACGCCGGTGACGTTGGCCTGCATCACCAGGCAGCGGCCGGCTTCGCTCAGGTAGCCGGTCTTGGTGACGCCGATGTCCCAGGCCGGGTTGCGGACCAGCGGGTTGGTGTTGCGGTACTCGACCGGGTAACGGCCCACCTGCACGGTGTACTTCGGTGTGGTGGAAAAGCTGCGGATGGTGCCGTAGCGGGTGGCGGCGCCCACCAGGCGCACCAGGTCGGCCGGTGTGGAGCGGTTGTCACCGGACAGTCCGGTGGCCTCCACGAAACGGGTGTGCGTCATGCCCAGTGCCTGCGCCTTGCGGTTCATGGCCGCCACCCCGGCCGCGGTGCCGCCGGGATAGTTGCGCAGCAAAGCCGAAGCGGCGCGGTTTTCCGACGACATCAGCGCCAGGCGCAGCAGGTCGCGCCGCGACAGGCGGGTGCCGATGGGCAGGCGCGAGCCGGTGCCGCGCAGGCGGTCGCGATCGGCATCGGTCAGCGTGAGGATCTGGTCCATGGACTGCCCGGCATCGAGCACCACTATGGCGGTCATCAGCTTGGTGATGGAGGCGATGGGCAGCGTGTCGTCGGCGTTCTTGCTGTACAGCACGGCGCCGGTGTCGGTGCGCACCACCAGCGCGGCGTGCGAGCGAATGTCGGGCAAAGCGACTGGCGCAGCGGCCGCCGCCGGGCGGGCCAGGGCCGTCAGCAGCAGCGCGGCACACAACAGAACGGCGGACTGCAAAAACCGCATGATGCTCCCTGTGAAGTGGTTGTCCGTTGTCGACGCGGTCACAGTATGGCGGATTTTCGCTGTCCGGGCAGGCAGTTGCGCCGATGGCGGCGACGGTGCCTCAGACACCTTCCGGCCGGCGTCGGGCGCCCCGTCCGGGGCGCGACGGCCGGCCATGAAGCGAGGGCGCAGGTCCCTGGTTCATGGGCGCGTCGCGGCGACGCGAGAAACGGCACGGACGTCGGTCAGCGGTTTCTCAATTCTCCACGCTCAGCTCGCGCACCCGTGCAAAGCCGCGCGGCAGCGGCTTGCCGCGATCGGCCCGATGGCCGGCGTAGGCGTCCAGGTCGCTCCCCTTGAGCGTCAGGTGCCGCCCGCCGGACCACACCTTCAGTCCGGCGCCGGGCGGCAGCACGGTGACGGCCGCCAGCTTCTCTTCGCCGCTGGCGATCAGCCGGCCGGGGATGCCCAGCAGTTTCACGCCCTTGCCGCGCGGCAGCTGCGGCAACTCGTCGAGGGGGAACACCAGCAGCCGGCCGGCCGTGCTGGCGCAGGCCAGGCGCAGCGTGTCGTCGCCGTGCGCGGGCAGCGGCGCCAGCGGCAGTGCGCCAGCCGGTACGGTCAGCACCGTCTTGCCGGCGCGCTGGCGCGAGATGAGCGACTCCAGCGGCGTCAGGAAGCCGTAGCCGGCGTCGCTGGCCAGCAGGTAGCGCTCGGCCGGCTCGCCGAGCACCACGTGCAGCGCGCGGGCGCCCGCCTCCAGCGTCAGGCGGCCGGACAGCGGTTCGCCGTGGCCGCGTGCCGACGGCAGCGTGTGTACCGGCAGGGTGTAGGCGCGGCCGGTGGAGTCCAGGAACACCGCCTGCTGGTTGCTGCGGCCGCGGGCGGCGGCCAGGAAGCCGTCGCCGGAGCGGTAGGTGAGGCCCTGCGGGTCGATGTCGTGGCCCTTGGCCAGGCGCACCCAGCCGTGGCCGGACAGCACCACGGTGACCGGTTCGCTGGGCGTCAGATCGGCCTCGGCCAGCGGCCGCGCGGCGCCACGTTCGACCAGCAGGCAGCGGCGGGCGTCGCCGTACTTCTCGGCATCCGCCTCGATCTCGCCGCGGATCAGCCCGCGCAGCAGCGCATCCGAGCCGAGCGTGGCCTGCAGGGAGTCGCGTTCGGCGCCGAGCGTGTCGCGCTCGCCCTGGAGCCGGGTTTCCTCCAGCCGTGCCAGGTGGCGCAGCTTCAGTTCCAGGATGGCCTCGGCCTGGGTGTCGGTGAGGCCGAAGCGTTCCATGAGGACCGGTTTCGGCCGGTCCTCGAAGCGGATGATGGCGATCACCTCGTCGATGTTGAGGAAGGCGATCAGCAGGCCGTCGAGGATGTGCAGGCGTTCGAGCACGCGGTCGAGGCGGTGCTGCAGGCGCCGGCGCACGGTGACGGTGCGGAACTCCAGCCATTCCAGCAGCAGGCCGCGCAGGTCGCGCACGCCCGGTCGACCGTCGAGGCCGATGCAGTTCAGGTTGACCCGGTAGCTCTTCTCGAGGTCGGTGGTGGCGAACAGGTGGCCCATGAGGGCATCGACATCGATACGCCGGCTGCGCGGCACCAGCACCAGCCGGGTCGGGTTCTCGTGGTCGGACTCGTCGCGCAGGTCTTCCAGCCACGGCAGCTTCTTGGCCTGCATCTGGGCGGCGATCTGTTCCAGCACGCGGGCGCCCGACACCTGGTGCGGCAGGGTGGTGATGATGATGTCGCCGTCGTCGAGTTCGTAGCGCGCCCGCGCCCGCACGCTGCCGTGGCCGCTGCGGTACAGGTCCTGCAGCTCGGCGCGCGGGGTGATGATGTCGCAGCCGGTGGGGAAGTCCGGCGCCGGCAGCAGCCGGCACAGGGCCTCCAGATCGGTGTCCGGATCGTCCAGCAGCGCCAGCGTGGCGGCCGCCACTTCGCGCAGGTTGTGCGGCGGGATGTCGGTGGCCATGCCGACGGCGATGCCGTGGCCGCCGTTCAGCAGGATGTGCGGCAGGCGCGCCGGCAGCAGGTGCGGTTCGTTCAGCGTGCCGTCGAAGTTGGGTCCGAAATCCACCGTTCCCTGGCCGAGCTCGGCCAGCAGCAGCTCGGCGAAGCGCGACAGGCGCGCCTCGGTGTAGCGCATGGCGGCGAACGACTTCGGGTCGTCGGCGCTGCCCCAGTTGCCCTGGCCGTCGATCAGCGGGTAGCGGTAGGAAAAGCCCTGCGCCATCAGCACCATGGCTTCGTAGCAGGCGCTGTCGCCGTGCGGGTGGAACTTGCCGATCACGTCGCCGACCGTGCGCGCCGACTTCTTGGGCTTGTTGCTGGCCGCCAGCCCAAGCTCGGACATGGCGTAGACGATGCGCCGCTGCACGGGCTTGAGGCCGTCCGCCAGGTGCGGCAGGGCGCGGTCGAGGATGACGTACATCGCGTAGTCGAGGTACGCCTTCTCGGTGAAGGACTTCAGGGGCAGGCGTTCGATGGTGTCGTCGAGGCTCATGCGGGCGGGCGGCTGGAACGGGGAAGGGGGCGCGTATGGTGACGCAAGGCGCCGTCGTTGGGGTAATGCCCGGTCGGCACGGCCGTGTTCCGCCGGCGTCTTTTCGCGCCAGCTGTTTCATACTGGCCGCACCGGTGTTGCCGGGCCGCCCGGGTGCGGCCCGCTGCGCCGCGCCACGGATGGCCGCCCTTACCGGACCACCCGACACAGATTGCAGGAGGAGAAGCCCATGTCCGCGGTACCGAAGTCCGCCGTTGCCGGCGCCCAGGCGCCCATCGATTTTCGCCAGCACATCGAGAACCTGCGCGCCCGCGACCTGCTGTGGGACATCGACGCGCCGATCGCCATCGAGACCGAAGCCCACCCGCTGGTGCGCCTGCAGTTCCGCGGCCTGCCGGAGGAGCAGCGGCGCGGCTTCCTGATCAAGAACCCGCACAGCGTCGACGGGCGCCGCTTCGAGGGTGACCTGGCCATCGGCTGCCTGGCCGCCTCGCGGCAGATCTTCGAGACCGGTCTTGGCCTGCGCGAGGGCGAGAACCTGCTCGAGCGCGTGGCGCACGCGCTGCGCAACCCGCTGCCGCCGCAGGTGCTCGAGCAGGGGCCGTGCCAGGAGGAAGTGCACACGGGCGACTCGCTCACCGAGCACGGTGGCCTGGGCGAGTTTCCGATCCCCGTCTCCACGCCGGGCTACGACAACGGCCCCTACACCACCTTCTCGCACTGGATCACCAAGGACCCCGAGACCGGCATCTACAACATCGGCAACTACCGTGGCCAGGTGAAGGCGCCGGACCGCATCGGCTGCTTCACGTTCCCGCCGCAGCACCTGGGCCTGCACTGGGTCAAGTGCAAGCGCCTGGGGATCCCGCTGGAGGCGGCGCTGGTCATCGGCGTGCCGCCGTACGTGTCCTATGCCGCCAACGCCAAGATCCCCTACGAGGCGGACGAACTGCAGGTGGCGGGCGCGCTGTCGGGCAAGCCGCTGCCGGTGGTGCGCGCCAAAACCGTGGACCTGCTGGTGCCGGCCTACGCCGAGATCGTCATCGAAGGAAAAATCTCCACCACCGAACTGGAGCCCGAGGCGCCGTTCGGCGAGACGCACGGCTTCATGTCGCAGCCGGTGAACGCGTACTTCATGGAGGTGACCGCCATCACCCACCGCAAGCGGCCGACCTGGTGCTCGATCCTGTCGCAGTTCCCGCCGTCGGAGAGCACGCGCCTGCGGTCGATCTCGTTCGAGGCGTCGTTCTACAAGCACCTCAAGTACGACTGCAACCTGGCCGGCGTGCTGGACGTGCATTTCCCGCAGCAGACCTCGGCGTACTACACCTGTTTCATCAAGATCAGGCGCAACACCAAGGCCGATCCCTGGCAGGCACTGCACGCGGCGGCGGCGTACGACCCGTTCGTGAAGGTGTTCGTGGTCACCGACGAGGACGTGGACATCCACAACCCGGAGATGATGCTGTGGGCGGTGGCCACGCGGGCCATGCCGCACCGGGACATGCGCATCATCGACGGCCGCATGTCGGCCATGGATTTCTCGGCCATCCAGGCGGAAGAGGCCGAGGGCTTCAAGTACATGGAGCCGAACGGCTCGTCGGCCATTCTCATCAACGCCTGCCGGCCGTGGGCCTACCCGCCGGTGGCGCTGCCGCGCAAGGACTTCATGGAAAACGCCATCGCGCGCTGGCAGGAGCTGGGCCTGCCGCCGCTGGAGCTGAAAACCCCCTGGCACGGCTACGACCTGGGTTTCTGGTCCGAACAGTGCGAGCGCGAGGCGCAGATGGCGGTCGAGGGCCGGCACTACGAGATCGGCGAGACGGCCAGGCAGCGGCGCGTGAAGGCCACCGACGAGAACACCGGCGGCGTGAGCTGAGGCGGCCGGCCTTCCGCGCAAGCCAGGGATGGCTTGCACGCAGAACCAGCACTTGAAGTGCTGGTTCTGCGGAGGCCGTCGCGGACAGGTGCCGCGACGAGCCGAGTTGAGAAAGGGCAGGACGCCCTTTCTCAACCGTCAGACAACGCCTGCCGCAGCGGCCGAAAACAGGCGCGCACTTCCTCCACGAACACCTGTGGCACTTCCAGGGCGGCGAAATGACCGCCCCGGTCCAGTTCGTTCCAGTGGATGAGGTGCCGGTAGTGACGCTCGGCCCAGCGCCGTGAGCTGCGGAAGATCTCCTTCGGGAACACGCTGATGCCGGCCGGCAGGTCGATCTCGAAGCGGCCGAGGCTGTTGAAGCTTTCCCAGTACAGGCGCGCCGACGAGGCGGCGCTGGCGGTGCACCAGTACAGCATGATGTCGTCGAGCATCTCGTCGCGCGTGAGCACGTTTTCCGGGTGGCCGTCGCAGTCGGTCCAGGCGCGGAACTTCTCGAGAATCCACGCCGCCTGCCCGGCCGGCGAGTCGGTGAGGCCGTAGCCCAGGGTCTGCGGGCGGGTGCTCTGCTGCTTCGAGTAGCCCGAGTCCTGCTCGGTGTAGTAGCGGAACGCTTCGAGTGCGTCCTGTTCGAGCGGCGTGAGGTCGTTCAGGGTGGCCGGGTCCGGCTCCACGATCGGCATGTTGACGTGGATGGCGGCGCAGTGGCCGAGGTTCTGCTGGCCGATCATCGCCGTGATGGCGGCGCCCCAGTCACCGCCCTGCGCCACGTAGCGCCCGTAGCCCAGGCGCAGCATGAGGCGGTCCCAAACTTCGGCGATCTTGCCGACGCCCCAGCCGGGCCGCGTGGGCTTGCCCGAGAATCCGTAGCCCGGCAGCGTCGGGCACACCACGTGAAACGCGTCCTCGGCCCGGCCGCCGTGTGCCACGGGGTCGACCAGCGGCCCGATCACCTTGTGGAACTCCACCACCGACCCTGGCCAGCCGTGCGTGATCAGCAGCGCCAGCGCCTGCGGGTGCGGCGAACGCTGGTGGATGAAGTGGATCGGCAGGTCGTCGAGCGTGGTCAGGAACTGCGGGAAGCGGTTCAGGCGCCGCTCGCGTTCGCGCCAGTCGTACTGCTCGCGCCAGTAGCGGCACACCGCCTGCACGTAGGCCAGCGGCGTGCCCTGCGACCAGTCGTCGACGGTTTCGCGCTCCGGCCAGCGGGTGTGATCGAGCCGCCGGTGCAGGTCGGCGATGACGGCGTCGTCGACGTGCAGGGTGAAGGGCGTGACGGCGTCGCTCATGGCGATCTCCCCTGCCCTGCTCACAGGCCGCCGAAGCCGGCGCCGCGCAGCTGCGGGAACACGCCGGACGCCGTGGCCAGGCCGCCGGTGCCGCACAGCGCGGCGATGACGGCCAGCGTCTCGTCGAGCTCGCGCTCGGTGGCGCCGGCCTCGCGCGCCATGTCGGCGATGTGCAGGCAGCCGTTCGGGTGACGGCCGGCGGCATCGATGGCCAGCGCGATCAGCAGCTTGATCTTCAGCGGCAGTTCGCCGGGCGCGAAGGCCGCCTCGAACAGCCGCGCCACCGCGTCGCCCACCTCCGGCTGGCGGGCGCGGATGACGTCGACGAAACCGGGGGCGGATACGTGGCTCATGGTGGGCTCCTCGGGTGTTGTGTTCGGGGGGCGGCGAGCGCGGCTCGCCGCGACATGCTACCCGCCGGCCCGGCCGACCCTCGGCGCCCGGCCTCAGGGCGCCAGCAGTTCGGCGTCGTTGACCAGCAGTGCCAGCGGCAGCGGCGCCAGCAGCTCCCCGGCCGGCACGCCGTGGTCGCCGACACGGTGACGGCGCCCGCCGAGCAGGTCGTACCAGTCGCCGGGCGGCAGCAGGACACGGGTGTCGGCCCAGTCGACCGCGTTCTCGTGTTCGTCCGACAGCCTGGCCAGCAGGCGCGGCACCACGGTAATGGCCACCTGCCCGTCCAGGCGGCGGGCGAAGGCGCACAGGTGTTCGGCATTGGCGCCTTCGGTGCCCAGCGGCTGGTAGTCGCCGTCGCGGAACAGGTCGGGCCGGCGGGCGCGCAGCTGCAGCGCCCGCCAGGTGAGGTACAGCTTGAGCCGTTCGTCGGCCGGGTCCGCCGCCAGCGGCGCCAGCGCGGCCGCCCAGCCGTCCGGGGGGGCGTCGAGCAGCGCCCTGATCTCGGCCAGCAGGTGCCGGCGCCGGGCATAGTCCACCGGCGCGCGGTTGTCCGGGTCGACCAGGTGGAACTGCCACAGCTCGCTGCCCTGGTAGATGTCCGGCACGCCTGGCACGGTGAGCTTGAGCAGCGTCTGTGCCAGGGCGTTGCGCAGGCCGTGGCCGGCCAGGTGCTGCACCACGGCGCGCAGGTCCGGCAGGAACAGGTTGGTCTCGCCCGGCGTCAGCAGCGACTCGACGAAGGCGGACAGCGCCGTCTCGTACGCGTCGTCGACGTTGATCCAGCTGCTGTTGGCCTTGGCCTCGCGCACGGCCTTTTGCATGTAGGCGTCGATGCGCCGGCGGTAGTCGGCCAGCGTGTCGTCGTCCACCCCGCCCAGCGGGAAGCTGCCGACCAGCGTCTGGTACAGCAGGTACTCGTCACTGGCGCTGGGGGCCGGCCGGCCGCCGGCCTCGCGCTTGCGGCGACGGTTCATGCGCCGCCAGCGCTGCACCGTCAGCTTCCAGGCCGCCGGCAGTTCCGACAGCACGTTGATGCGGGCGCGCACGTCCTCGGCGCGCTTGCTGTCATGGGTGGAGGTCGCCAGCAGGTTGTGCGGCCACTGGCGCGCGCGGCTGCGGTTGGCGCCGTGAAATGCCGCCACCGAGAGCCCGAAGCGGCGCGGCTCGCCGCCGACGTCGTTCAGCGAGGTCAGCCGGTGGTAGCGGTAGAACGCGGTGTCTTCCAGGCCCTTGGCCATGACCGGGGCACTGAGCTGCTGGAAGCGCATGGCGAAGGTGCGCACCTGGTCGCGGTAGGACGGCCCGCGCCCGGTGGCGATGTCCAGCGTCAGCACGTCGTGCAGGAAGTCGAAGATGCCGACCTCGGCGGCGCGGCTGCGCCGGCGCGCCACCGCCACCGCCCAGTCGATGTGGCGGCGGTCGTCGGCGGCGATCGGCGCTTCGGTGATGTAGGTGCGGTACACCGGGAAGCAGGCGATGACCTCGGTCAGCGCGGCGCGCAGGCCGTTGACGGTGTAGTCGCAGGTGTTGCGGCTGGCGGCGGCGATGCGCGCCAGGTGGTTGGCCAGCACGTTCAGCTCGCTGGCCAGGGCGGTGCGCAGGATCAGCTTCTTGCACGCGTAGACCAGGTCGTCGAAGTCGCCGCCGGCGTGCGTGAAGTCGGCGTGGATGCGCGACATGCGCCGTTCGGCGGCAGGGTCGACGAACAGGCCGTTGACCAGGTTGGCGAAGCGGTAGCCGGTGGCGCCGTGGATCGGCCAGTCGTCCGGCAGGTGTTCGTGCTCGGCGAGGATCTTTTCCACCACCAGGTACAGCGGGCGTGGGTCGCCGGTGGTGCCGGTGGCGCCGTTGGCCCGCTCGCGTACCGCCGCCTGCAGGCGCTCGAAGTAGCCGCGCGGGTCGTTCAGGCCGTCCGGATGGTCGATGCGCAGGCCGTCGAGCTTGCGCTCGGCGATCAGGTCCAGCACCAGCCGGTGCGTGTCGTCGAACGCCGCCGGGTTTTCCATGCGCAGCGCCGCCAGGTCGTTGATGTCGAAAAAGCGCCGGTAGTTGATGTCGTCCGAGGCGACGCGCCAGAAGGCCGGACGCCAGGCCTGGGCGCGGATCAGCCCGTGCAGCAGGTCGAAGCTGGCGGGGTCGTCGGGGCGGCCGTTGAACTCCGCCACGCTGCGCTCGATGTGTTGACGGACCGCCGGCTGGGCCTCGCACAGCGCCGCCAGGTGGCGTTTGTGCACTTCCTTGTCGCGGTTGCGCTCGGTGATCAGGCGTGACTCGACGCTGTCGCGCGGCGGCAGGTGGCCGAAGGCGGTCAGCAGGCTCTGCAGCTCGGCCAGGTGATCGTGCTCGGTACCCAGGGCCGCGGCCAGTTGCTCCAGGTGATGGCCGGCGACGCGCGGGTAGGTGGCCGGGTCGATGGGCAGCTGGTGCTGGTAGTAGCGGACGCTCAGTTCGCCACGGGCGGCGTCGAAGGTCAGGGTCAGCTCGCCGCGCGCCAGCACCACCCCGTACTGGTCGCCCAGGATGGGCAGCAGCACCTTGCCGTGCAGCTGGGCGTTCAGGGGCTGCCAGTCGATGTCGAAGTAGCCGGCATACACCGACGCCGGGCCGTTTTCCAGCACATCCAGCCACCACTGGTTGTCGGCGCCCATCACGCCCATGTGGTTGGGCACCATGTCCAGGATCTGGCCCATGCCGTGCGCCGCCAGGGCGCCGACGAAGCGCTCGAAGTCCTCGCGGCTGCCGATTTCCGGGTTCAGCGCGTTGTGGTCGACGATGTCGTAGCCGTGCATGCTGCCCGGCCGCGCGCGCAGATAGGGCGAGGCATAGACGTGGCTGACGCCCAGTTCCGCCAGGTAGGGCACCAGCTCGGTGGCCTGGGCGAAGGTGAAGTCGCGGTTGAACTGCAGGCGGTAGGTGGCGCGTGGGATGACGGCGGTCAGCGGCGTGGCCGGCGCCGGCTCGCGCGGCCACACGCTGCTGCCGCGCTCGGCTCGCAGGGCACCGGTCAGGGCCTGCCAGCGCGGCGCGTCGGCCCAGGACGCCAGTGCCAGCGGCAGCTTGCGTCGCCAGTTGGGGTGGCCGTCGGTGCTGCCGGGCAGGTTGTCCTGTTCGAGCAGGCCGAACACGTCCTGCGGCTGCACCGCCAGCACCCGGCACGGCGTGCGGGCGAGAAACGTGTGCACGGCAACGCACAGCTCCGCGCCGAGGTCCGGCACGGCCTGCGGGTCGATGCCGGTGTCGGCCGGCAGCAGCTGTTCGTGTTCGAGTGCCGCCAGCAGCCAGGCGCGCTGGCGGGCGCGTTCGGCGACGGCCTGTTCGCGCGCCGCTGGCGACGGGAACAGGCCGAGTTTCTGGCGCAGGCGCAGGTCGTGGCCGGCCCAGTAGCCGCGCAGGGTGGGCAGGTCGTGGGTGCTGACCGCCGCCAGTGCCGGCTCCGGATAGTCCGCCGGTGGCCGGAAGCGGCCGTCGGCGTCGTGTTCGAACATCAGCGGCCGGTAGCCCAGCACGCCGGCGGCGGCCAGCGCCGAGCGCAGGGCATCCGGCACCGTGCCCAGGTCTTCGCCGATTACCAGGCACTGATTGCGCTGGCTCTCCAGCGCCAGGATGCCCAGCAGATCCCGAAAGGGATACGCCACGTAGGCGCCGTCGCGGGCGCTGGCCCCGGCCGGTACCCACCACAGGCGCATCAGGCCCATGGCGTGGTCGATGCGCAGCGCGCCGCAGTGGCGCATGGCCGCGCGCAGGGTCTCGATGAACGGCGCGTAGGCCAGTTCGCGCAGTTCATCCGGCACGAACGGCGGCAGGCCCCAGTCCTGGCCGTGGGCGTTGAAGTCGTCCGGCGGCGCGCCGGTGTGCGCGCCGGCGGCGTGCACGCTGCGCTGGCCCCAGGTGTCGGCGCCGCCCGGGCTCACGCCGACCGCCAGGTCCTGGTACAGGCCGATGCCGAGGCCGCGTTGCCAGGACGCGGCGCCGACGGCCGCCAGCTGTTCGTCGGCCAGCCACTGCAGGTAGGCGTGGAACGCCACGGCGTCGGCCTGTTCGCCGGCGAATCGGCGTACCGCCTCGCCGTCGGGCGCGTGGTATTCCGCCGGCCAGGCCGGCCAGCCCCACACGGTCGGGTCGGCGGCGCGGAAGTGCGCCTGCAATGCCTCGAACAGGGCATGCCGGTGCAGCCGCTCGCCGCCGGCGGCGCGAAACCGCTCGAAGGCGGCCGCCCGCGGGCTGTCGCTGCCCAGGTGCTGGTCGCGGAAGGCGCGCCAGGTCTGTCGCAGCACGTCGAGCTTGAGCGCCGCCACGGCGGCGTAATCGACCAGCTCGCTGTCGCGCAGCTCCTGCAGGCGTGCCTGGAAACGCGGCTCCGCCACCCGGGTACGCACGGTGTCGGCCTCGTTGGCGTCGATGACGGCGTCGACGTCCAGGTACAGCACGTTCAGAAACTGCCGGCTCGACGGGCTGTACGGGCTGCAGTGTTCCGGCTGGTCGGGAAACAGTGCGTGCAGCGGATTGATGCCGACCAGTCCACCGCCCGCCTCGGCGGTCAGCGCGATCAGCGTGCGCAGATCGGTGAAGTCGCCGATGCCCCAGTTGCGTGCCGAGCGCAGGCCATACAGCTGCACCGCCGGTCCCCACAGGCGGTGGGCGTCGCGCACCGCCTCGGGCTGAAAGCAGGTGGTGGGCACCCCGATCAGGCGCAGCCGCGCCACCGGCCGGTCGCCCCCGTCGGCCGGTTCGAGCTCGAACTGGTGATAGCCAAGGTCGTCGAGCGCCGGCAGGGCCAGTCCGTAGCGCCGGTACAGCGTGTCGTCGCAGCGGCGTTCGGCCAGCGGCACGCTGGCGGCGGGGTCGAAGTCGCCGGCATGACAGGCGCCGCTCTCGAGGGTCAGGCGCCAGCGCTGCGCCGGCGCGCCGTCGGCCAGGGTAACGGCCACGGTCAGCGGCGCGCCCACCGGGTGCACCTGCACCGGCGCCAGCGGCCGCCGCCAGTGGGCGGCCTCGCGCTGTTCCGCCAGCTGCGCCGGATCGGCACGCGGGTCCAGGTGCATGGCCGCGAGCAGGGCGCGACGGGTGTCGTCGCTGATGTCGTGTCGCCGGCCCCAGATGTCCTGGTAGGCGGATTCGATGCCGGCCTGCTCAGCCAGCCGGGTCAGGGCGGCGCGGTCACTCATGGCGCCGCGTCGGCCAGGGCCCAGGCCACCGACCACGGCGGCATCCGGCCGGCGGCATGCTGCGTCGTGTCGAGGCCGTCGCTGAGGTAGAGCACGCGTCCCGGTTGCGGGGCCAGTTGTGCCGGCTGGTCGGCGAGGTTGGCGGCCAGTGCCAGTCGGCTGCCGTCGCCCAGGCGCCAGTGCACGGTCAGTGCGCGCTCGCCGGCGAGCGTGTAGCCGGCCTGCCCGCCCGGCATGCCGGCCAGGCGCGGCATGATGTGGCGCTGACGCACGGCCAGCAGGCGCCGGTACAGCGCCAGCCGCGCGGCGTGTGGCGGGCGGTCGATCGTTGCCCAGTCGAGCACGCTGGCGGCGAACGTGGTCTCGGCGCCGGGATCGGGAATGCGCTCGCGCGTGGCCGGATCGGCGAAGCGCGCGAAGCGGGCGAACTCGCGCCGGCGTCCGTCGGTCACCGCCTGCGCCAGCGCGGGGCCGAAATCGCAGAAGAACAGAAACGGCTGCTCGGTGGCGAATTCCTCGCCCATGAACAGCATCGGCACCTGCGGCGCCAGCAGCAGCACGGCGGTCAGCGCCTCCACCGCCGGCGCCGGGCCCAGCTGGTGCAGGCGATCGCCGAAGGCGCGGTTGCCGACCTGGTCGTGCGTCTGCACCGAGTCGACGAACGCCAGCGGCGGCAGGTGGGCGCTGGGCTCGCCGCGCGCGGCGCCGTCCCGAAACGGCGACGGGTCGCCCTGGAAGGCGAACCCCTCGGCCAGGCAGCGGCCGAGCTGGGCCGCCGGCCGACGGGCGAAGTCGGCGTAGTAGCCGTCATCCTCCCCGGTCACCAGCACGTGCGCGGCGTGGTGGAAGTCATCGTTCCACTGGGCGGTGGCGCATTGCGGTCGGCCGTCGGTGTCGCGGCGCAGGTAGCGGGCACAGTTGCGGTCGTTCTCGAGGATCAGGTGGACCTCGCGCTCGCGGCCCGGGCCGGCCTGCACGGCGCCGCACAGGGCTTCGACGATGTCCGGGCGCGAGTCGTCGCAGATGGCGTGGATGGCATCCAGGCGCAGGCCGTCGAAGTGGAACTCCTCCAGCCAGTAAAGCGCGTTGTGAACGAAGAAATCGCGCACCACCTCGCTGCCCGGCGCGTCGAAGTTGATGGCCGCGCCCCACGGCGTGTGGTGCGCCGCGTTGAAGAAGGTCGGCGCGTAAGCATGCAGGTAGTTGCCGTCCGGCCCGAAGTGGTTGTAGACGACGTCCAGCAGTGCCATCAGGCCGCGCGCGTGCGCTTCCTGCACCAGCGTCTTGAGCGCTGTCGGTGAACCGTAGGCGCTGTCCGGGGCGAACGGCAGCACGCCGTCGTAGCCCCAGCCGCGGCGTCCCGGAAAGTCCGCCACGGGCATCAGTTCCAGCGCCGTGACGCCAAGCTCGACCAGGTAGTCGAGCCGGCGTCGCACGCCGTCGAAGTCGCCGCTGGCCGTGAAGGCGCCGACGTGCAGTTCGTAGATCACCGCCTCGTGCCAGGGGCGCCCGCGCCAGCCGGCGTCCTGCCAGTCGAAGGCCAGGGGGTCGACCACCAGGCTGGCGCCGTGGACGTCATCCGGGTTGCAGCGCGAGGCCGGGTCCGGCACGCACAGGTCGCCGTCGATGCGGTAGCGGTAGCGGCTGCCGGCGCCGACGCCGGCGGCATGGGTCCGATACCAGCCGTCGTCGTGTGACGCCAGCGTCAAGCTGTGTTCGCCGTCGTCACCGCCGAGCAGGAGCTCGACCTGCCGGGCGCCCGGCGCCCACAGTCGGAAGTGCGTGCCGCCGTCGCCCGGCTCGGCACCGAAAGGCATGTGGTGAAAGCGTTTCATGACGTGATTCGGGGTGCGTCGTGGTCGACCAGCAGCGCCAGCGAGCGACCGGTCAGCGGGTAGCTGTCGTAACCGGCGTAGTAGCCGTCAGCGTCAAGTCCCTGGGCATGGGACGTGTCCAGCAGCACGTGCCAACGCCCGCCCGGGCGCGCTGCGGGCAGCTGGAAGGCCAGCGTGTCGTGATGGGCGTTGAACAGCACCAGGAAGTTGTCGTCGCGCAGCAGGTGGCCGCGGCGGTCGCGCTCGGTCAGCGCCTCGCCGGACAGGTACACGCCCAGACAGCGGGCGAAGTCGTGCCCCCACTCGTGGTCGCTCATGTCGGTGCCGTCCGGTTTCAGCCAGTGGATGTCCTTGATCTCGGCGCCGTGGATGGACTGGCCCTGGAAGAAATGCCGGCGGTGGAAGACCGGGTGGCTGCGGCGCAGCTCGATCAGGCGCTGCACGAAGGCCACCAGTTCGGCGTCGGTGTGTTCCCAGTCCAGCCAGCTGATGGCGTTGTCCTGGCAGTAGGCGTTGTTGTTGCCGCCCTGCGTGCGTCCCATTTCGTCGCCGGCCACCAGCATGGGCACGCCCTGCGAGAGCAGCAGCGTGGCCAGCAGGTTGCGTTTCTGGCGTGCGCGCAGGGCGTTGATGGCCTCGTCGTCGGTCGGTCCTTCGGCGCCGCAGTTCCAGGACAGGTTGTTGTCGGTGCCGTCGCGGTTGTCTTCGAGGTTGGCCTCGTTGTGCTTGTCGTTGTAGCTGACCAGGTCGTGCAGGGTGAAGCCGTCGTGGGCGGTAATGAAGTTGACGCTGGCGTTAGGTGTGCGGCCGCTGGGTTCGTAGAGGTCACTCGAGCCGGTGAAGCGCTGCGCGAACTCGCCGATGAGGCCGCCGTCGCCCTTCCAGTAGGCACGCATGGTGTCGCGGTAGCGATCGTTCCATTCGGCCCAGCCGGGCGGGAAGTTGCCGACCTGGTAGCCACCCATGCCCAGGTCCCACGGTTCGGCGATCAGCTTGACCTGCGACAGCACCGGGTCCTGGTGCAGCACGTCGAAGAAGGCACCCAGGCGGTCGACCTCGTACAGCTCGCGGGCCAGCGCCGAGGCCAGGTCGAAGCGAAAGCCGTCGACGTGCATTTCGGTGACCCAGTAGCGCAGCGAGTCCATGATCAGCTGCAGCACGTGCGGGTGCTGCATGTTCAGGGTGTTGCCGCAGCCGGTGAAGTCCATGTAGTAGCGCGGGTCGTCCGGCGTCAGCCGGTAGTAGGCGGCGTTGTCGATGCCCCGAAACGACAGCGTCGGTCCGAGCTGGTTGCCCTCGGCGGTGTGGTTGTAGACCACGTCCAGGATCACCTCGATGCCGGCCGAGTGCAGCGTCTTGACCATGGTCTTGAACTCGCCGACATGGCCGCTGGCGCTGTAGCGGTGGTCCGGCGAGAAGAAGCCGATGGAGTTGTAGCCCCAGTAGTTGCGAAGGTCGTTCTCGATCAGGCGCCGGTCGTCGATGAAGCTGTGTACCGGCAGCAGTTCCACCGTGGTCACGCCCAGCCGCTGCAGGTGTTCGATGACCGGTGCCGTGGCCAGGCCGGCGTAGGTGCCGCGCAGCGGTGCCGGCACGTCGGGGTGCTGCATGGTGAAGCCGCGCACGTGCAGCTCGTAGACGACCATCTCGTGCCAGTCGATGGTCGGGCGCCGGTCGTCGCCCCAGGAGAACGCCGGGTCGATGACGCGGCACTTGGGCATGCCCGCGGCGTTGTCGCGGCGGTCGAACGACAGGTCGGCCTGGCGGTGGCTGAGGCGGTAGCCGAAATGGGCGTCGCTCCAGCGCAGCGTGCCGGCGATGTCCTTGGCATAGGGTTCGAGCAGCAGCTTGTGCGGATTGAAGCGGTGTCCGCGCGCCGGCTCGTAGGGGCCGTGCACCCGATAGCCGTACAGCAGCCCGGGGCGCGCCTCGGGCAGGTAGCCGTGCCAGATGTGGTTGGTCCGCTCCGGCAGGGTGATGCGCTGCAGCTCGCGTCGGCCGCTGGGGTCGAACAGACACAGTTCCACCTTGTCCGCGTGTTCCGAGAACAGTGCGAAGTTGACGCCCTCCCCGTCCCAGGTGGCTCCGCGCGGGTATGGGCGCCCGGGCCACACGGCGTTGATCAGTTCAGCCATGAACGGCTCCTGTCGGATTGCGCGGCGATCGCCACGTTACGGTCGTACCGCGACAATCGGGCGACACGCAATCGGCATGCCAGGGAACGGCGGCCATTCACGGACGGGTGGCAAGCAGGTTCAGCAGGCCGGTCAGCGGGACGTCCAGCCAGTCGGGTCGGTTGTCGAGCTCGTAGCGCGCCTCGTACAGCGCCTTCTCGATCAGGAACAGGTCGATCAGGTATGCCGCGCAGGCGGGATCCGCCGGCCAGGTCGGGCAGCCGTCGATGGCCGACCGGTAGCCGTCCAGAAACGCCTGTCGCGCCTGCGCTTCCCAGGCGCTGGCCAGCGTTGCCATGTGCGCCGACTCGACGGGTCGCTCGTCGGTGCCGCGCTTGACCGCCACCGCCGCCGCGTAGGCCAGTGAGCGCAGCATGCCGGCGACGTCGCGCAGCGGGCTGTGCTTGGCGCGCCGCTCGGCGAGCGGGCGCGCCGGCTCGCCCTCGAAGTCGGTGATCAGCACGTCGTCCTGCGCCAGCAGGACCTGGCCGAGGTGGTAGTCGCCGTGAAACCGGCTGCGCATCAGGCCGTCCAGTGCCAGCGGCGGTGCGTGCAGCGCGCCGGTCAGTGCCTCGCGCCGGCTCAGCAGGGCTTCGCAGGCGGCCCGGGTCCCGTTCGGCAGGCCGGTTTCGTGGGCCTGCTCGAGGCGCTGGAGGGTGATTGCCGCTTCCGCGCGGACGCTTTCCACCCAGCCTGCCACGTCGGCCGGCTGCACCGGCTCGGGGTCGAAGGCCGGGTCGCCGGTGACGCGGGCGAAGGCGTGGTGCAGTTCGGCGGTGCGCTGACCGAGCAGTCGCAGTTGCTGCGACGCCAGGGCATGCGGGTCGACGTCCGCCGCCGTGGCCGGTGGCGGCTCGGTCAGGAAGCGTTCCAGGTAGTCGACCAGGTGGCGCCAGGCCGAGCCCTGGTTGGCGACGAACGGTTGCAGCAGCGCCAGTGTCATGGGCGCCCCCGTGTCCGGAAGGTAGTCGATGACCCCGCAGACCGGCACGGCGTGGGCGAACGGCGACTGCTCGGTCAGGAAGCAGCCGGTCTCGACTTCCGGGTTGATTCCCTTTGCCAGGCGTCGATAGGCCTTGAGGAACAGCCGGTCCCCGAACAGTACCGAGGTGTTGCTCTGCTCGAGCGCCGGATGGTGCACGGATTGGCTGGCGCCAGCGGCAAGGTCGGCCGGTGCGCCGATGGCGCGAAACCGCAGGCGGCCCAGTTCCAGTGGGGCCTGCGCGCCCGCATCCGTGCCGAGCACCAGCGCGCGGCAGAAGTCGTCGTCGCCGAAGGCGTCGTACAGAACGCCGATGCGGGCCTTTTCGCGCACCCGTGCCAGCGTCCACGGCAGCAGGGTGTGCAGGGTTTCGTCGGCGGTGTCGTCTTCCCAGGCGATGGCCAGCGGCAGAAAGTAGCTGTGTGGTTCGCCGTCGGTGAAATGCACGTCGAGCACGGTCACCAGCCAGCTGTCGCCACCGCTGCGCCACTCGCCCTGCTCGAGGATGTCGATGCGGGTGATGGAACGGCCCTTGTCGGCGAACCAGCGTTTGTCGCGCAGGTAGGGGGCCAGCAGGTCGCGTTGCAGCTGGCCGCGGCTGCGGCCGGCGATGGCGCGGCGTACCGCACTGGCGCCGGCGCGGGCCGACAGGAAGGTGCGCCAGCCTTCGGTCAGCACCAGTACCGGCAGTTCGTGTGTGGGCAGGTGGTCCTGGTGCCAGTACGGCGCCTCGGCGTCGCTGGCCAGGCGGAAGCCGAAATAGCCGTAGCCGCGCAGGGTCAGCAGGTACGGCAGGTCGCCGATGGGCGGGAAGGCGGTGTGGCCGAGCAGTTCCACCGGCACCCGGCCGCGGAATTCGGCGAGGTTCAGTTCCACCGGCTGCGCCTGGCGCGACAGGTTGACCACGCACAGGATCTTCTCGTCCTGCCATTCGCGCACGTAGGCCAGGATCTTGCGGTTGCCCGGTTCCAGGAAGCGCAGCGTGCCGCGGCCGAAGGCGCGGTGGTTCTTGCGCGCGGCGATCAGGCGCTTGAGCCAGTTCAGCAGTGATGACGGGCTGCGCGTCTGGGCCTCCACGTTGACGGCGTCGTACCCGTAGATGGGGTCCATGATCGGTGGCAGGA
>NZ_JBFJTF010000003.1:0-36242 GCF_041625615.1 Immundisolibacter sp.
CCCCCTGGAGGGCGTCGGCGCCTGTGTTTGTGTGCGTGTGCCCGCCGGCGGAGAAGCTAGTGCGAAAGTCCCCGCGTCGAGTGTCGCTCCTTCTCGACGTCGATCAGCCAGGCCGCCAACGCCGGCAAGACCACGACCGCCCCCACCATGTTGACGAAGAACATATAGGCCAACAGGACACCCATGTCCGACTGGAACTTGAGGTCCGAGAAGAACCACGTGGCGACACCCACCGACATGGTCGTCGCGGTGAATATCACAGCAGTACCGGCCTGCTTGAGACCCTCATAGTAGGCGTCCTTCAACGACAGCCCGCTGCGAATATGGGCCTGGGTACGGGCGAACAGATAGATGCCGTAATCGACACCGACGCCCACGCCAAGCGCCACCACCGGCAACGTCGACACCTTCAGCCCGATGTTCAGCATCACCATCACCGCGTTGGCGAGGAGGGACACCAGCGCCAGCGGCAACAAGATGCACAGCGACGCACGCCAGGACAGGAAGGTCAGGTAACACAGGATGCCAACCGCCGTAAACAGCGCCGCCATCATCGTCAGCTCGGCACGCTCGACGGCCTCATTGGTGGCCGCCATGACACCCGCGGTGCCCAGCGCCAGGCGGAAGTCGACCTCCGCACCGCCACCTTCCGTCGGACGCTCGAAATTACGCACGGCCTCAACCACGCGATTCAATGTGGGTGCCTTGTGGTCCCAAAGGAAGATGCGAATCGGGATGGCTTCACACGTGTCGTTGAACAGCTTCTGGTTCAGCTCGATGTTTCGCATCGCGGAACCGAGGCCGGGCGCCGTACGCGGCAGGCCGTAGAACTTGAGGTGACCCTCGTTGTTTCCGACGTTGCGATCCTTCATGACCGACGACAGCGTCGCTACCGACTGCACACCCTCGACATTGCTCACGTGCCACACGAAGCGGTCGACGGTTTTCATCATGTCGTAGGTCGTACAGCCATCGCGGGGCATCTCGGCAATCACCGTCAGCTCGTCGATGCCGACATTGAAGTTGGTGATGATGGCCTGGATATCCTGGTTGTATCGGGCATCCGGCCAGAACTCGGGGGCGCCGGCCTCGCTGTCGCCGATGATCAACGACTGCCACTTCCACCAGCCGAAGCCCAACAACACCACCGACACGAGGATGACCACCGAGCCGCGCTTGCGGTCGGCGAACCCAGACAGGAAGCGGAAGAAGGGCTTCTCCTGCACCAAAATCCGCGCCCGGATCCGCTCGACGGTCTTCGGCGGCATGCTGGCGTACGACAGCAGCACCGGGAGCATGAACTTGTTGGTGGCCACCATCACCGCCACACCAATACTGGCCGTAACGCCAAGTTCCTGGATGATGTCGATGTCGATGATCATGATGACGGCAAAGCCAACGGCGTTGGCCAGCAATGCCGTGGTACCCGGAATGAACAGCTTGTTGAACGACTCCCGGGCAGCGGTGCGCGAGTCGGCGCCGCTGAGCACCTCGAGCTTCCAGGTGTTGGTCATCTGAATGGCGTGACTGACGCCAATGGCCAGAATCAGGAAGGGTACGAGAATAGACAGCGGGTCGATGCCGTACCCGAGCAGGCGAATCGTGCCCAGCTGCCAAATCACGGCAGTCATGGCAACGAGAATTGCCAGCACCGTGATCTGGATCGAGTTGGAATAGAAGTAAAGCATCACCGCAGTAATCACCACGGCGATCGCGAAGAACAGGACCACGCCGAGCGCGCCCTGGATCACGTCGTCGATGAACTTGGCAAACCCGATGATTTTTACGTCTATGTTCTCGGTGGTGTAGCGCCCGCGTATCTCCTCGAGCGCTTCCGCGACTTCGCGGTAGTCCAGCGGCTCCCCGGTAGCAGGATCCTTGTCCACCAGTTCGGCCCGAATGAGGGCACCCTGGAAGTCGTGGGATACCAGGCGGCCCAGGTGCTGGGACACCAGCAAGTTACGCCGAACCTGTTCGATATTCTCCTGATTGGGCTTGAAGTCCGGCTCCACCACCCGGTGACCGGCGAAGCCCTCCTCGTTAACCAAGACGTAGTCGACATTCGGCGTGAAAAGCGATGTCACGGACGAACGATCGACACCCTTGATGAAGAGCACATCCTGGGTGGCCTTCTCGAGCGTCTTGAAGAAGTCGACGTTGAAGATGTCGCCCTCTTCCTGCATCAAGGCGACGATAATGACATTGGCCCCACCGAACTGGTCCGTGTATTCGGTGTAGGTCTGCATGTAGGGATGGCTTAACGGTATCGACTTGGTAAAACCAGGATCCATCCGCAAGAACGAAGCGTGATAGCCAAGGAAGGCTGTCAACACCGCAAGCGAAATGATCACCGCCACACGGTAGCGAATCAGGTTGTCGGCCAACCAGGCGGAAATGCGGGCCATGGCAGCCGCGTAATTTGACGTGAACATTGTTCCTCCGGGACTCTTAGCGACGCGGCTGTTATTTCACATCGAGAGTGATGCGCTTCACTCCCGCTTCCCCAAAAGCCAGCCAGGCTCCATCCCGGGTTGGAAGCAGGCGCGAGAACTTGCGACGGCTCGGCTGCCCGTGAATCTCGAAGCTCTGTCCACCGTCGCGCGTGATGGCGACGACTCCATCGAGACCGGCCAACACAATGTTGCCAGCCGAAGTTACCGTGGCGGACATGAACGACTTGTCGGTACCGGTTGGCACCATCTGCCAGGTCTCGCCATTGTCGTCACTGACTGCGACGTGACCCAACATGGCGAAAGCGATCACCCGCCCTTCCGGCGCGAATGTCACACCGAAAAACGACCCGTGATAGGGGCTGTCCAGTTGCACCCAGTTCGTACCGCCGTCATCCGATCGGTACAGCACACCCTGTTCGGACGCCAGGAAGTAGCTTCCCGACGGCGCCTGACCGATGCCGAACAGGTGACTGTCGAATTCGTCGCGGGTCAACAGGACCTGGTTGGTCCAGGTGGCGCCACCGTCCTGCGTACGGAACAGGTTGCCCCGGCCGCCGACGGCAAAGCCGGAGGTTGGCGACTGGAAGCTGACGTCCAGTAACGGGATGTCAAGATCCGGCTCCCAGAGCTGCACTTCCCAATTTTCACCACCGTCCTGCGTGGCCAGGATGGCGGCGTCGTGACCGGTGGCCCAGCCTCGACGCTCGTCGGCAAAGGCGACACTGGTCAGGGTGGTGTCCAACGGTACCTGCCCCTGCGACCAACTGGCGCCTTCGTCGTCGGAATACAGCACGATGCCGCGCTCCCCGACCGCCACGATGCGCTCTCCTGCCCGCGCCGCATCCAGCAACAAGGCTTTGGCCACGTTGCGCCCGGTTGCCGCCGGCTGCATCTCCTCTGCCGCGGCCCGGCCGGTGACCAACATCATCATGGCGGCGAGCAGCACGAGCGCGCTCGACACCGTCCTCAGCGGCTGAGCCGCCTTTATCCCTTTGAACACGTTACCCCCTTGCCCCTTTGGTCCATTACGCACGTAGCGCCCGAAAAACACCCCCATGCAGGGGTGTGGAGACACGTCCAAACGCTGTGCACGACGGTCAGCACGGCAACGGCCCACGCTTGAATGCCTTGCCTGCACTGCCCGTGCCGTGCGCATCCGCACCCGCCACAAGACCGGTACGGATGCGCATCAGGCATCTGTCAACGCACGCCGTACTTGCGCAGCCCGGCCGGCGTCATCAGGTTCGGATCAGGTCGGCCAGTGGCCGAGAAATCCGGCGGGAATGTGCCCTGCTTGGCGCCGTGGTTGAAGTATCCGTTGACGCCGGCATGGCGACCCGAGATCAGATCCGAGTGGTCGTCACCCCACCAATGCACCATCGGCACGTTGTAGAAGTTCATGAGGTAGCCTTCCGACACGCGCCACAGGTTGCCCTGCGCGTCGTACATGTCGGCGAGCGCCGCCGCCCAGCTGTCCTCGTCCACGTACACCAGACGGTGCGGCCCCAGGTGGCGGAAGCCGGGTTTCAGCTTGCCCTCGATGACCCACACCCGATGCAGCTCGTAGCGCTTGAGGTCGCTGTTGACGTGCCCCTTGCGCACGATGTCGGTGAAGTCGTACTGCGGGTCCGCCAGCTTGTAGCTGTTGTAGGGGATGTACATCTCCTTGCGTACCGGCGCAGACCAGTCGTACCACTCCTCGCCCCCGGTCTGGGCAAACAGGTTCCGGGCATCGGCCGTGCGAAGGCCATCGGAGCCCGTGCCGGGGCTGTCGTAGAAGCCGATCTCCGGCGCCTTGCGCACGCGTCGCTGACCGGGCACGTACAGGTAGGCGTCGAAATCAACCGACCGGAAATAGTTGCAACCGCTGAACATGGTGCCCGCAGTGCGGGGCGGCGCCAGGTCTTCCTGCGAGAAACACCAGGCCGCGCCACCGTTGCGATCGAAAATATCGCCGGTGGGCCGCTCGTCACCTTCCAGATACATCACCTGGAGCCAGCGTTCACGCTTGACGTGCTCGGCGTAGTCACCATCCGGAAAGGCATTGAATCCGTAGGCGACCGAGGTGAACCACTTTCCGAAGAAATAGAAGGTGTGGTTGTACATCGCTTCGCCACCATCCTTGGGGATGGGGAAGAACACGCCAGGCCGCCAGGTGTCCCGTGGCACACAGCGCTGGGCGCTGTTCGGACCATCGGGCGGCGGGTCACACCAGTCGGTGTTACTGGCGTTCCAGATGGAGTTCTCGTACAGCCACTCCGGATACGAGGCGCTGCGCCGGCTCGGGTACACGTTCAGCTTGAACGTGTCCGGGTACTTCTTGAGCATGGCGATGGTGCCGGGCGACAGCTTGTCCGCGTACTGCTCGTAATTCTGGGCAGTAATGGTGAACAGGATCTGGTCGTCCTTGTACGGGTCGACATACCACTTGCCTTCCTCGTACCCGGCCGGCGGCGTGGTGATCCCGCCTTCCCAGGCCGGTATTGTCCCCTCGGCATTCCCGGCACGGATGGCGCCAATCGGCGTCAGCTCGGTGCCCTCAATGCCCAGTTTGGCTGCCTCCTCGGCCGAGACCTTGGCTGAGGCCGGCCCGGACATCAAGGCAGCCACGCCCGCCAGAGCCACTCCGGCAAACATCGGCAGTGCTTTCATATGCTTCACCCCTTCGTTAAGTACCGTCAGCGGGCACGCAGAGCAGATGAGGCGCGGAGACCCCGCGCCTGTGTCCGCGTCAGCGCATGCCGTATTTGCGCAGCCCCGCTGGTGTCTGAATCGCCGGATCCGGCATTTCCCGGTAATTGATCAGGTTGGCCGGGTTACCACCCAGATTGGGCCAGCCGGCGTTCGACGCGTGACGGCCGTTGATCAGGTCGGAATGATCGTCCGCAAAGTGGTGCACCACCGGCACGTCGTAGTAGTTGAGCAGGTAGCCCTCGGAGACCCGCCACAGGTTGCCGCGCGCGTCGTACATGTCAGCTGCCACGCCGGCCCAGCTGTCCTCGTCCACGTAGGTGACGCGGTGCGGCGACAGGTGCCGGTAACCGGGCTTGAGCTTGCCCTCGATGGCCCACACCCGGTGCAGCTCATAGCGGATCAGGTCCGAGTTGACGTGGCCCGGCCGCACGATGTCGTCCATCGTCAGCCCCGGCTGCGCCATCCTGTAGTTGTTGTACGGCACGAACATCTCCTTGCGCTCGGCCGTCCACACGTACCACTCCTCGTCGCCGGTCATGGCGCCCATGTGCTTCGAATCGGCCGTGCGCAGGCCATCCGAGTTGGAACTCGGGCTGTCGTAGAAGCCAATCTCCGGCGCCTTGCGCACCCGGCGCTGGCCGGGCACGTACAGGTAGGCATCAAAGTCGGTGGTCTCGAAATAGTTGCAGCCACCGAAGATGCTGCCGGCGTTGCGCGGCGGCGACAGTGTTTCCTGCGAGAAACACCAGGCGGCACCGCCCAGGCGCGTGAACACGTCGCCCTTCGGCACCTCGTCCAGATTCATTGAGGACGGGATGATCCAACGCTCGGTGGTGGAGAACTCGGCATAGCTGCCGTCGGTGAAGGCGTTGAAGCCGTAGTGGGTGACCGTGTAGTACTTGCCGAACCAGTAGAACGTGTGGTTCCACATGGCCTCTGCGCCATCCTTCGGGATGGGGAACCAGGTGCCGGGCCGGTACACCTCGCGCCTGACACAGCGCTGTTCGCGGTCCTTGCCCAGCGGCGGGTCACACCAGTCGGTGTTGGTGGCGTTCCAGATGCTGTTCTCGTAGACCTCGGTCGGGTACGAGGCACTGCGCCGGCTCGGGTACACGTTCAGCTTGTAGCTGTCCGGGTACTTCTTGAGCATGGCGATCTGTCCCGGCGACAGCTTGTCCGCGTACTGCTGGTAGTTCTGGGCCGTGATGGTGAACAGCACCTGATCATCGGCAAACGGGTCCAGATACCAGCCGCCGACCTCATAGCCGGCCGGTGGCGTCTTGATGCCGCCTTCCCAGGCGGGAATGCTGCCGTCGGCGTTGCCGGCACGGATCGCACCGTGCGGCGTCAGCTCGGTCCCTTCAATGCCAAGCTTGGCCGCCTCTTCCGGCGATACCTTGGCGCTCGCCATCAGGGGAGCAGCACCCAAGACCACGGCGAGCGCAACGCCCGTCGCGTAACTCAACCCTTTCATCTATTTACCCCTTGCACTCGAGAAACTGGGAACCGGCGCCGCATCCTGGCGGCGCCGGTCCCGCCGTTCATCAGAACGTGTAGCTGACATCAAGCGACAGGAAATCGCGGTCGGTATTGCTGACGTTGCGGCTGCGGTTAGGCCGCCACTGATCATTGTCACCGTCGAAGATAAACGTCTGATTGATACCCACCTTCCAGCGCAGGGCGTAATCGAAAGTCACGCCGACCGAAAGCTGCTTGCGCCCGCCAACGAACAACTGCGCGCCACCCAATTCAGGCGAGACACCTTCAACATCCCAACGGAAGGCCGTGTTGAAGTCCATGTTGATGCGGTTGAACAGGATGTTGTTGTAGGTCAGGGCCGAACGCGCCTGAAATCCCCAGAAATGCCCCGTGATGTCATCGAACCGGACAAAGCCATCCCCTGCGGCCGCTGCGGCCGCCAGCTGCGGGAAGGTGTAACCGGTTTTCTCATGACCGTTCAGGTCAATACCCGGAACATCATCGACCCAGCCGAACGCCACCTCACCGATGGTGTTCCACTGGTCGGCGCCGAACAACATCGGCATCGGCCCCCACAGGCGCTGCGTGGTCAGCTGGATCTGGTGCCGCTTGTAGCGCTCGAAGCCTTCGAACTTGGTGCCGGGGGCATACACATTGCCACTCAGGTCACCACCGGTCGCGGCCACCACCAGAAAATCAGTTCCCTGGATCGGCGCGTTGCGACGGTAGCTGTACTCACCGCCCACCGCCCATGGGCCCAGCGTCGTGTTGAAGCTGACACCAAACCGCTCGACGTCCGTAGCGTAGTCCAGGAAAAATGTGCCCGGCTGAGGTGGCCCCATGCCCGGCGTGAAGCCCGCTACGGCCGACAGCTGCGGGTTGTGGTCGTGCAAGTTCTGGTAGTAGACGCCGAAATCGAAGCCGTTACCAAGGGTCGGCGCGTAGTAGCGCAGCGCCACACCGTACTGGCCGCCGTAGGACGGAATGTCATCCCCGGAACGGGTGACGGGCAGACCACCCAAGGCCAGGTGACAGGTCCCGCCGTCGGGAGCAACACAGACGGGGAACGGCCCCGACATTGAATTGGCAAACCCGCCGCCGTCCGCGATCACGTCCAGGGTGCCGAAGAAGCCGCCAAGCGGGTCGACCTTGATTTCGTCATATCCGAACAGGACGAAGGTTTCCAGTGACAGCGCGTCGGTCATCTGCCAGCTGAAGTAAGCGGCCGGCGTCCCGACCAGCGCGTCTTTCAGCTCCACGCCGGGCTGGCGAATCTTGGTGATGTCGACCGTATTAACGTCGTTGATCGCACCACCAATGAACGTGTTCTCGCCCCAGGAAATCACCTGCTTGCCAAGGCGCACGGTGAACTGATCGTCACCGCCCAGACGGGTCAAGAAATAGGCGTCGGTGATGTCACCGTGCTTGATGGCACGGTTCTCCGAGGCCTGCGGCAGCTGGCCGTCCTTGTTGAGCATGGCGAAGTCGTAGAAGTAATTGCCACGCACGAACACGCTCCAGCCGCCGCCATTCAGCTGCAGGTCGTGTGAGGCCTTGACGATGTTCGAGAAGATGTCCCACTTGTTATCGAACACCGTACGGTTACCGTACTGGTTGTTGCTGAGCTCCGCCGCGGCAGAACCGCCAGGCCACGGCTGGGACAGGTCGCGGTCGTATTTTTCCGTCCGCATCTGCAGACCGTAGCCCAGTGTCGTGTCGAAGGAGCCCTCAACGGCGCCATCGAACAGCTGGAAGTTGACGGCCTGGGCACCGCCGGATGCCGCCAGTGCGGCGGCGGCCAACCAATACCGGCCGCGGCTGCGCGGCGCGATGCTCTTGCTACCAGATTTCATGTCCCCTCCCGGGTTACATCCATTTCATGATTTTCTGCCGCCACCGTGGCGCCGACAGGCACACGCTCGAATGAGGAGGGGTTGCTGGATTGCCGCACAGTGACACGATCGACCGTTTATGTCGACCGTTCAAAAAAAACCGGCCGGAACCGGTTTGTTCGGCGCTGCCTGCGATGTCGGTCCGGGCACCCCTTCCCGCGGCCGACCCCCCTCTTCATCCTTTCTGCGCTGGCAATTCGGCCATCCAGGCCATTACCAACTATTGGCGGCGCGGACCGTACCATTGCCGAAATCGGCATGTCAACAGACCGAAACGCTGATCGGCACGCCCACGAACCGCTCGGCGAGGACGCGTGCTTCCGATGCGATAATCGCGTTCTTCGCCACGGATCCATCGCATGACGCTCCCCGACACGCTGCCGACCGACTTCGACGCGCCGTCGCTGCTACAACTTGCCCGTGACGTGCTGGACACCGAGGCTGAGGCCATCCGTCAGCTGGCGCCGCGACTGGGACAGTCCTTCGTGGACGCCTGCCGGTTGCTTCTGGCCTGCCATGGCCGTGTGGTGGTGCTGGGCATGGGCAAGTCCGGGCACATTGGCAGCAAGATTGCGGCCACCCTTGCCAGCACCGGCACACCCGCATTCTTTGTGCACCCGGGGGAGGCCAGCCACGGCGACCTCGGGATGATCACCGCGCAGGATGTCGTTCTCGCCATGTCCAATTCCGGCGAGACATCGGAGATCCTGCTGATCCTGCCGATCATACGTCGGCTGGGTGTCGGCCTGATCGCCATCACCGGCGCACCGGATTCCACCCTGGCCGCGGAAGCGGACGTGCATCTCGACGCCAGCGTGGCACGCGAAGCCTGCCCACTGGGCCTGGCACCCACCGCGAGCACCACCGCAACCCTGGCGCTCGGCGACGCGTTGGCCGTAGCACTGCTGCAAACACGGGGCTTCTCGCGCGAGGACTTTTCGCGCAGCCACCCCGGCGGCAAGTTGGGTCGCCGCCTGCTGCTTCACGTCGGCGACGTCATGGTCAAGGGCGAACGCATGCCGACCGTGTCCCAGGACGCCAGCGTCACTCAGGCACTGCTGGAAATCACCGCAAAGGGCCTGGGCATGACGGCGGTCGTCGATGCCGAAGGCCGCGCCGTCGGCATCTTCACCGATGGCGACCTGCGTCGCGTGCTGGAAAAGACCGAGCAGATCCGCACGCTGCCGATCACCGACGTCATGACCCGTGGCGGCGTGCGCATCCAGTCCACCGTGCTGGCCGCCGAGGCCGCTCAGTTGATGCAGCACAGCCGTATCAACGCCCTGCTGGTCGAAGACGCCGATGGCCGACTGGTCGGGGCGCTCAACATGCACACCCTGCTCGCCGCCGGCGTTATCTGAGACCGACCCGAATGTCATCAATCAACGATTCCGAGTTGCTCGCCCTCGCTGCGCGCATCGAGCTGGTCGTGTTCGACGTGGACGGCGTGCTCACCGATGGCCGCTTGTATCTGGGTGATGACGGCACCGAGTACAAGGCCTTCCACGTGCGTGACGGACATGGCGTCAAGCTGCTGCGCGAGGCCAACGTCCGGGTGGCCGCGCTGAGTGGACGGCGCTCGTCCGCCGTGACACGCCGGCTTGACGAGCTGCAGGTCGACCTCTACCGCCAGGGCTGCGAACACAAGGGGCGGGACTTTCGGGAAGTGCTGCAGCATTTCGGGGTCGAGGCCACGGCCGCCGCGTACCTCGCCGACGACGTCATCGACCTGCCGGCCCTGCACCTAGCCGGCCTGCCGGCAGCGGTGGCGGACGCGCACCCGCGCGTCAAGTCGGCGGCCCGCTGGATCAGCGCCCACGGGGGCGGCCGGGGTGCCGCGCGCGAGCTGTGCGACCTCATCGTGGACGCACGCGAGGGAAAAGCGCCGGATGCTCCCGCCTGAGGCAGGGCGCCCCAGCGGGCGAATCCGTCGCGCCTCTCCCGGCTGCTAAACTCACCGTCGCGGTACATCTGCCCGCCACTGCCTACCAAAATGCCCATGCCACGTTCTGCCTTTCGCCGTCTTTTCGGTGTTGCACTGCTCTGTATTGCGCCAACGACCATCGCGCTCGAGTCGGACCGCAAGCAGCCCATCTATATCGATGCCGATCGGGTCGAACTCGACGAAGCCAAGGGCCTGAACACCTACAGCGGCTCGGTGGTGGTGGTGCAGGGCACCATGCAGATCAATGCCGACCGGCTGGTCATACACACCGCCGATCGCAAGCCGACACGCTACGTCGCCACCGGCACCCCCGCGCGGTACAAGCAGCAGCCCAACCCCGACGAAGGCGACGTGGTGGGCACCGGCAACACCATCGAGTACCGAGTGTCCGAAAAGAAGCTTTACCTGCGTGGCGACGCGCACATCACCCGGCAGGGCGACGTGTTCCAGGGTGACCGGCTGGTTTATGACACTGCCCGTGACCTGGTCAGCGGCAGCGGTGGCCAGGGTGGGCGTATCCGCATGATCATCCAGCCGCAAGACAGCGAGCAATGAGCCGGCTGGCCGCGCACGCGCTGCGCAAGACCTTTCGCGGCCGTCCGGCAGTGGCCAACGTGTCGCTGGACGTCGAGCCCGGCGAGATCGTTGGCCTGCTCGGCCCCAACGGCGCCGGCAAAACCACCTGCTTTTACATGATCGTTGGCTTGATCGCGCCGGACAGCGGCCAGGTGACCATCGACGACGCCGATATCACCCAGGCCGGCATGCCGCAGCGCGCCCGCATGGGACTCGGCTACCTGCCCCAGGAAGCGTCGGTGTTTCGCAAGCTGTCCGTCGAGGACAACCTGCGTGCCATTCTGGAAACGCGTCGCGACCTGTCCACGGAAGCGCGCGAACAGCGCCTGGAACTGCTGCTGAACGATCTGCATATCGGTCACATCCGCACCAGCCCCGGGGCCGCCCTGTCCGGCGGCGAACGGCGCCGGGTCGAGATCGCCCGAGCCCTGGTCATCGAGCCGCGCTTCATGCTGCTCGACGAACCGTTCGCCGGGGTCGACCCGATTACCGTCATCGACATCCAGCGCATCATCCGCGAGTTGGCCACGCGCAACATCGGCATCCTCATCACCGATCACAACGTGCGCGAGACCCTGGGCATCTGTCACCGTGCCTACATCGTCAACGAGGGCGAGGTTCTGGCCGCGGGACCACCGGAATCCATCCTCGCCGACGACCGGGTACGCGCCGTGTACCTGGGCGACGCATTCCGCCTCTAGCCACCACGCCACCCCCCCTGCAGGGGCGCCGATACCCCTCAATCGCCACCGAAGACGCCACCGAAAACCCTGATCCCGCCGGCCACCTAGGCGGCCGGCGCGGCATGCGGTACGCTTCTTGCTAAACGCGCAGGCCGGACGTGTATGAAACAGGGTCTCGAACTTGGCATTTCCCAGCACCTGGCGCTCACGCCCCAGTTGCAGCAGGCGATCCGTCTGTTGCAACTGTCCACGCTGGATCTGCAAACGGAAATCCGCGAGGCACTGGAAACCAACCCGCTGCTGGAAGCGGAGGACGATGCGCCCGGCTCCGGCGACGACGAAGCGCAACCCCAGGCGCCTGCCAGAGAGCAACCCGACCGGGCGCTCGAATTCGACGGCAACGCCGAGATCCCAAACGAACTGCCCGCCGACAACAACTGGGAAGATACCTTCATCGACCTGGGTGGCAGCAGCGGCGCCGGCAGCAACAGCGACGACGACAACGCCGACTTCACGGCCGTCTCCAGCAAGCCCGAATGCCTGTACGACCACCTGCAGTGGCAACTGGACCTGACGCCGTTCACCGCCTCTGACCGCCAACTGGCGGAGCTGATCGTCGACGCCATCCAACCCGACGGCTACCTGGGCCAGCCCCTGGACGAACTGCTGGCCACCGCCAGCGAGGCGCGCAGCGAGCCGGTCGACGAAACCGAGTTGCTGGCCGTGCTGCGGCGTGTCCAGCACTTCGATCCGGCCGGTGTCGGCGCCCGCGACCTGGGCGAATGCCTGCGCCTGCAGATAGAACAGTTCGAGGGCATCGATCCGCAACTGCAGGCGTGGGCACTGGCCGTGGTCGATCACATCGCCCTGTTGGCCGACTACGACTACAAGGCCCTGCAACGCGTTACCGGCTTGTCATCGGAGGCCATCGAGCAGGCAATCCGGTTGGTACAGCGGCTGAACCCGCGCCCGGGAACCGCGCTGGATCACGAAGAACCCGAATACCTCGTGCCGGATGTCCTCGTGCGCAAGATCAGCGGCGTGTGGCAGGTTGAGCTGAACCCGGCCATCGCCCCCAAGCTGCGCGTCAATCAGATGTATGCCGGCATGATCCGTCGCCGCGACACCGGTGCCGACAACGAGTACCTGAAAAACCGCCTGCAGGAAGCGCGCTGGTTCATCAACAGCCTCAAGAGCCGCAACGACACCCTGCTCAAGGTGGCGCGCGCCATCGTGCAGCGCCAGGAGGCGTTCTTCGAGGAAGGCGAGCACGCCATGGTCCCGCTGGTGCTGCAGGACATCGCCGACGAACTGGGCCTGCACCAGTCGACCATCTCGCGCGCCACCAACCGCAAGTACATGCACACGCCGCGCGCGATCTACGAGCTGAAGTACTTCTTCTCCAGCCACGTCTCCACGTCGGATGGCGGCGCCGCCTCGGCCACCGCCATCCGCGCCCGCATCCGCGACCTGATCGCCGCCGAGACACCCGGCAAGCCCCTGAGCGACAACGATCTGGCCGACCAACTGCAACAGGCCGGCATCAACGTCGCGCGCCGCACGGTGGCCAAGTACCGGGAGAGCCTGGGCATTCCCTCGACGACCGAGCGGCGCAAGGCTGCCCGGCGCCGGCTCTGATTTCCATGCAGCGCCTGATCATCGTCAGCGGCCTGTCGGGCGCCGGAAAGTCCACCGCCCTGCGCGCACTCGAGGACATCGGCTTCTACTGCGTCGACAACCTGCCGATCGCCCTGCTGCCGGCGCTCAGCGAAGAACTGGCGCGAACCATGGCGCACAGCGGCGCCTCGGCAGCGGTGGGCATCGACGCCCGCAACGTATCGGACCTGGCCGCCTTTCCCGACATCCTGCGCACGCTGCGCGAGCGCGGCATCGACTGTCAGGTGGTGTTCGTCACCGCCGACCGGCAGACACTGATCAACCGCTACAACGAAACGCGGCGCCAGCATCCGCTGGCCGGCGCCGGCGGCTCCATCAGCGAAGCCATCGACACCGAGCAGCAGCGCCTGGCACCGATCGCCGAACTGGCCGCGCTGAGCATCGACAGCTCCGGCCTGAACATCTACCAGCTGCGCACCACCATACGCGACCTGTACAGCCAGGGACCGCAGACACCGACCCTGGTGTTCCAGTCATTCGGTTACAAATTCGGCACCCCGCTGGACGCCGACATGGTGTTCGACATGCGCTGCCTGCCCAATCCGCACTGGGACCCGGCGCTGCGCGAGTTCACCGGACTCGACGAGGCGGTGCGCGCCTTTCTGGAGCAGCAGCCGGACGTGCAGCAACTGTACGAGGACGTCCGCCGCTTCCTGCACACCTGGCTGCCCCGCTTCGCCGCCAGCGACCGCAGCCAGGTGACCGTCGGCATCGGCTGTACCGGCGGCCGCCACCGCTCGGTGTACATGGCGCACCGGCTCGGCGAGTACTTCAGGACCCAGCCGGACACCGTGCCCCAGGGCCGCGTGCTGGTACGCCACCGCCAGCTCAGCGCCTGAAGCGCTGCCTCAGGCCAGCGCCTCGGCCAGCACCCGGCGCTCGATCACGGCCACGCCCTCACCGCCGCGCTCCAGCTCCACCCAGATGAACGGCACCTGCGGCAGGCGCGCGGCCAGCGCCGGCCAGGTGGCGCCCACTTCCAGCACCAGCAGACCGTCCTCTGTCAGGTGATCCAGGGCACCGTACAGAATCCGCAGCGGATGTTCCAGACCCTGGTCATCCGACACCAGCGCCGACCCCGGCTCGTGCCGATACTCGGCCGGCAACCCGGCGTACTCGGTCTCCGGTACGTAGGGCGGATTGCTGACGATCAGGTCGTAGCGCTGACCGGCCAGCGCCGCATACAGATCGGACTGCACCGGCCGCACCCGCGCCTGCAGACCGTACCGGGCCACGTTGACGGCCGCCACATCGAGCGCGTCGGCACTGATGTCGACGGCGTCCACGACAGCTTCCGGAAACGCCAGCGCACAGGCCACGGCGATGCAGCCACTGCCGGTGCCGATGTCCAGAATGCGGCCCGGTGGCGCCTCGTCCAGCCACGGCGAGAAGCCGCCCTCGATCAGTTCGGCAATCGGCGAGCGCGGAATCAGCACCCGTGGATCGACCGCGAAACGCAGGCCGGCGAACCAGGCCTCGCCGGTCAGATACGGCGCCGGCAGGCGTTCGACCACGCGCCGGCGCAGCACCGCCCGCACCGCCGCCCGCTCATCGGCCGTCAGTGCCGCGTCCAGAAACTCCGGCGCCAGCGGCAAATCCAGGTGCAGCACGTGGGCCAGCAGCACGGCCGCCTCGTCGGCGGCACCGGCGGTGCCATGGCCATAAAACAGGTCGGCGGCGACGAAGCGGCTGGCGCCCCAGCGCAGGAAATCGCGCAGCGTGCGAAGGGAATCCACTGACAAACTCATGCAGACGGCCGCCGCCGCAGCCGTGCGCGGCGGCGGTCGGTCACGAAACGGGCTGCCAATAGTAGCCCGAACACCGCAGCATAGAGGGCCGGCTCGCGGGTATCCGCCTTCACCTTCCACCAGAAGTGCAGCAGCGCCAGCACCGTGGCCGGGTAGACAAGTCGATGCAGCCCCTGCCAGCGCCGCGCCCCCAGCCACCGCACGGCGGCATCAAACGAGGTGGCGGCCAGCGGCAGCAGCAGGACAAAGGCCGCCATGCCCGCCGTGATGAACGGCCGCTTGAGGATGTCGCCCCCGATCTGCGACCACAGCAGGCCCTGATCGAGCACGGCATAGATGAGCAGATGCAGCAGCGCATAGCCGGCCGCGGCCAGACCCAGCAGGCGCCGATGCCGTAGCAGGCCGTTCCAGCCGCTGAGCCGCCGCAGCGGCGTGGCTGCCAGCGCCAGCAGCAAGAACCGCAGCGTCCAGTGCCCGGTTTCCAGCGTCAGCGCCTCCACCGGGTTGGCGCCCAGGTCGCCGGCCAGTGTGCGCCACAGCAACCAGCCCGCCGGCGCCAGCACCATCGCCCACACTGTCGCGGCCCACAGCTGCGCGGCACCGCGCCCGCGCCCCACGGTTCAGTATTCCCGGCGCAGATCCATGCCGGCGTACAGCCCGGCGACCTGCTCGGCGTAGCCGTTGAACATCAGCGTCGGCCTTCGCGCCGCGAACAGACCCTCACCCAGGCGCCGCTCGCGCGCCTGCGACCAGCGCGGATGGTCCACATGCGGATTCACGTTGGCGTAAAACCCGTACTCACGGGGCGCGACCTGATTCCAGGTGGTCCGTGGCCGGGTTTCGGTGAAGCGGATGCGCACGATGGACTTGATGCTCTTGAAACCGTACTTCCAGGGCACCACCAGGCGTAACGGCGCACCGTTCTGATTGGGCAGCAGATCGCCGTACACCCCGACCGCCAGGAGGGTCAGCGGATGCATGGCCTCGTCCAGGCGCAATGCCTCGACGTAGGGCCACGGCAGCACGTCACGTGCCTGACCGGGCATCTGTTCGGGGTCATGCAGGGTGGTGAACTCGACGAAACGCGCCGATCCCAGCGGCTCCACCCGACGCAGCACCCGCGCCAGCGGCAGGCCGATCCACGGCACCACCATCGACCAGCCCTCCACGCAACGCAGGCGGTAGACGCGCTCCTCCAACCCGGCAGGGCGCAGCAGGCTGTCGACATCGATTTCCAGCGGGTCGCGCACGGCGCCGTCGATGCGAACACGCCACGGCCGCGGCCGCAGCGTGTGGGCGTGGCGCGCCGGGTCATCCTTGCCGGTACCGAACTCATAGAAGTTGTTGTAGCCGGTGACGAACTCGCGCGCCGTCAAGGCCTCGTCGGTCGCGTACGGCCCGCGCGGCACACCGGCCAGGGGACCCTCACCCACGGCAGCCGGCGCACGGCGCGGCAACGCCAGCGTCACGCCAAGCGCCGCAGCCACCTGCAGCAGACGCCGACGCCCCTCGAACACGGGACGTGGGGTGATCTCCCACGCGGGAGGCTGTGGATATCGAAAGCGCCCCATGCCCTCACCTCATCCGTTTGTGCCGACCATGCCCGGTTAGACGCCGATATGAGTGCACTGTTACGCGTTTTTCGTCACCGGCAAAGCGGTGGACCTTAATCTGCCGTCGCCTGTTTTTAAATTCACTGTAATGAAACGCAGGCACCGTGCGTTCACTGATTACCCGAGGAGAACGAGCATGAAAAAGAGCCTGACTATCTCCCTGCTGCTGACGCTGGGCCTGAGTGCCGGTATCGCCACCGCAGCACCGGTCGACATCAACTGCGCTGACGCCGGCACGCTGACCGCGTTGAACGGAATCGGCGAGGCCAAGGCGCAGGCCATCGTCGCCTACCGCGCCGAACACGGACCGTTTGCCGGCGCCGACGACCTGGCCAACGTGAAGGGTATCGGCGCCAAGATCGTTGAGGCCAACCGAACCGACATCACCGCCAGCGACACCTGCTCCACACCGACCGACTAGGAACCGACGCAAACAAAAAAGGCCGGCACCGGAGTAACCCGGTGCCGGCCTTTTTGCGCATCCTGCCAACCGGCCGCTGCGCGACCGGCGCGCGGGCTCAGTCTTCCTTGAACTTGTCGTGGCAATCCTTGCAGGCCTGACCGACCTTGGCAAACTGCGCGCGAACCGCGGTCACCTCGTTCGCATCCTTGGCCACCTCGGCTAACGTGGCGGCCTCGGTCTCGAAGGTCTGCATCATGGACTTGAACTCGTCCATTTCTTCCCACACCGCCGGCTTGGCGTCGGTGTTGCCGACCCGGCTGTCCGGGATGAATCCCTCCAGCGGCAGCGTGCTCAGAAAGGCCACCCGCTGGGCACGCAGGGCAAAGTCGTCGGCGTCGAACGGAATCTCTTTCTTCACCATGCCGGCCATCGGCCCGAAATTCCAGGCAATGGCGTGGAACACGCCCTTGCGATAACCGACGGCGCGCTCGGCGGGCGTCGGTTCCGCGGCGCTCACGCCAGCGGTAGCCAACGCGGCAACGGAACAAAACAGGGCGGCTTTGAGCTTCATGGAAGAACGATCTCCGTGGTCGGAAACAGGCTGGCGGACGACTCTAGCACGTGGCCGGCGGCACCTTGAAGGCAGGGAGCGGATGGTAGTATTCGGCAGCTAACCGACCGTTCCACCACCCTGGCAGGAGTCTTGACGGTGGCCTTCGACCTGCACCTCGGTGAGGAGCTCGACCTGCTGCGCGACACCGTCGCCCGCTTCGCGCGGGACGAAGTGGCTCCACTGGCAGACGAGATCGACCGCAGCAACACCTTCCCCATGCACCTGTGGCAGCGCATGGGCGAACTGGGCCTGCTCGGCATGACGGTGCCGGAGGCATTCGGCGGCAGCGGCATGAGCTACCTCGCGCACGTGGTGGCGATCGAGGAACTGTCGCGCGCCAGCGCCTCGGTGGGCCTGTCCTACGGCGCGCACTCCAATCTGTGCGTCAACAACCTGTACCTGAACGGCTCCGACGCGCAGCGCAGCAAGTACCTGCCGAAGCTGTGCTCGGGCGAACACATCGGTGCGCTCGCCATGTCCGAGCCCGGCGCGGGGTCGGACGTGGTCGGGTCCATGCGCTGCACGGCGGTGCAGCGTGGCGACGTGTGGGTCGCCAACGGCAGCAAGATGTGGATCACCAACGGCCCCGATGCCGACGTGCTGATCGTCTACATGCGCACCGATGACGCCGGCAAGGGCTCGCGCACCGTCACCGCCTTCCTGGTCGAGAAGGGCATGCCCGGCTTCAGCACCGCACAGAAGCTCGACAAGCTCGGCATGCGCGGCAGCAACACCTGCGAGCTGGTGTTCCGCGACTGCGAAATCCCGGCCGAGAATGTGCTCGGCGGCGTCAACCAGGGCGTCAAGGTGCTCATGCGCGGACTCGACTCCGAACGCGTCACCTTGAGTGGCGGACCGCTCGGCATCATGCAGGCGGCCATGGACATCGTGCTGCCCTACGTGCACGAACGGCGCCAGTTCGGCCAGGCCATCGGCACCTTCGAACTGATGCAGGGCAAGCTGGCCGACATGTACGTGGCCCTGCAGTCCGCCCGTGCCTACAGCTACCGCGTGGCGCAGGCAGTGGACACCGGCCGGCCGTCGCGCAAGGACGCCGCCGCCTGCCTGCTGTATGCCTCGGAAAGCGCCGTGCGGGTGGCACTGGAAGCCATCCAGAGCCTCGGCGGCAACGGCTACATCAACGAGTACCCGACCGGCCGCCTGCTGCGCGACGCCAAGCTGTACGACATCGGCGCCGGCACCAACGAAATCCGCCGCATGCTGATCGGCCGCGAGCTGTTCGAACAGACCGCCTGACCGGCTGCGTTTTTCACTGCACTCAAGTCAAGGAGCACACCGCGATGAGCACAGGTGTCGTCATTGTCGCCGCCCGCCGTACCGCCATGGGCGGCTTCCAGGGCCAGTTCGCCAGCCTGTCGGCCAGTGACCTGGGCGCCGCGGCCATCGCCGCGGCCGTGGCCGAGGTCGGCGTGGATGGCGCAGACATCCAGGACGCGCACATCGGTTGCGTTCTGCCGGCCGGACAGGGTCAGGCCCCCGGCCGCCAGGCCGTACTGAAGGCCGGCTTGCCACTGAGCGTGCCCGTCACCACCGTCAACAAGATGTGCGGCTCGGCCATGAAGGCCATCATGTACGCCATCGACCAGATCCGCTGCGGCGACGTGCAGGTGGCACTGGCCGGCGGCATGGAGTCGATGACCAACGCGCCGTACATCCTGCCCAAGGTCCGCCAGGGCCTGCGCATGGGGCACGGCGAAGTACTCGACCACATGTTCTGCGACGGCCTGCAGGACGTGCGCGAGGGCCTGCTGATGGGTGCCTTCGCCGAACGCTGCGCCGACAAGCACGGCTTCTCGCGGCAGGCGCAGGATGCCTACGCCATCGAGTCGCTCACCCGCGCACTGCGGGCCACCAACGAGGGCGAGTCGGCCAGCGAGATCGTGCCGGTGACGGTCAAGACCAAGACCGGCGACGTGGTGTACGACAAGGACGAGCAGCCGCTGACCGCCCGGCTCGACAAGATCCCCACGCTCAGGCCCGCCTTCAAGAAGGACGGCACGGTCACCGCCGCCAACGCCTCGTCCATTTCCGACGGCGCCGCGGCCCTGGTCCTGATGAGCGAGGACGAGGCCGCGCGCCGTGGCCTCAAGCCCCTGGCCCGGGTGCTGGGTCACGCCACCCACGCCCAGGACCCGGCCTGGTTCACCACCGCGCCGGTCGGTGCCGTACGCACGCTGCTGAACAAGCTTGGCTGGAGCGCCGACAAACCGGACCTGTACGAAGTCAACGAAGCCTTCGCCGTGGTGCCGATGACCGTGATGCAGGAGCTTGGCATCGGGCACGAGAAGATGAACGTGTTCGGCGGCGCCTGCGCCCTCGGCCACCCGGTCGGCGCCTCCGGTGCGCGCATCGTCGTCACTCTGCTGAACGCGCTGCGCCGGCGTGGCGGCAAATATGGCGTGGCCGGCATTTGCCTTGCCGGCGGCGAGGCCACGGCACTGGCGGTGGAGCTGCTCTGACCGGTTGCCGCGACAGGGACCGACGCCGGCCCGCGCCGGGTCGGCCGGGTCTGGCGGGCACCCGCCCATGACTGGCCATCGAGTGAGGAGAACCGCGTGCCGGTACTGGACAGCAAGCTGAACTGCGCCACGGCCGAGTTCGCGGCCAACGCCGCCCACAACCGCGCCCTGGTGGCAGACCTGCAGGCCAAGCTGGCGCAATACGCCCAGGGCGGCCCGGAACGCGCCAAGGCCAAGCACAGCGCGCGCGGCAAGCTGTTGCCGCGTGAGCGGGTCGAGGCGCTGCTCGACCCGGGCACGCCCTTCCTGGAACTGTCACCGCTGGCGGCGTTCGGCCTGTATGACGACGAGGCGCCGTCGGCCGGCATCATCACCGGCATCGGCCGGGTGTGCGGCCAGGAAGTGGTCATCGTCGCCAACGATGCCACCGTCAAGGGCGGCACGTATTACCCGCTGACGGTCAAAAAGCACCTGCGCGCGCAGCAGATCGCGCTCGAAAACCGCCTGCCGTGTATTTACCTGGTCGATTCCGGCGGCGGCTTCCTGCCGCTGCAGGATGACGTGTTCCCGGACCAGAACCATTTCGGGCGCATCTTCTACAACCAGTCGGTGATGTCGGCGGCCGGCATCCCGCAGCTGGCGGTGGTGATGGGCTCGTGCACCGCCGGCGGCGCCTACGTGCCGGCGCTGTGCGACGAGACCGTCATCGTGAAGAATCAGGGCACCATCTTTCTCGGCGGCCCACCACTGGTGAAGGCCGCCACCGGCGAGGTGGTGACGGCCGAGGAACTCGGCGGCGGCGACGTGCACAGCCGCACCTCCGGCGTCACCGATTACCTGGCCCGCAACGACCTGCACGCGCTGGGCATCTGCCGCGACATCGTGGGCACGCTGAACCGGCAAAAATCGGTCGACATACCACTGCGCGAGCCGCAGCCGCCGCGCTACGACACCCAGGAGCTGTACGGCCTGGTGCCGGCCGACGCGCGCCAGCCGTTCGACGTGCGCGAGGTCATCGCCCGCCTCGTTGACGGCTCCGAATTCCAGGAGTTCAAGCAGCTGTACGGCAACACGCTGGTGTGCGGCTTCGCGCACCTGTGGGGCCACCCGGTCGGCATCGTCGCCAACAACGGCATCCTGTTCTCGGAATCCGCCCTGAAGGGCGCGCACTTCATCGAGCTGTGCTGCCAGCGCCGCATCCCGCTGCTGTTCCTGCAGAACATCACCGGCTTCATGGTCGGCCGCGAGTACGAGAGCCGCGGCATTGCCAAGGACGGCGCCAAGCTGGTACACGCCGTGGCCAACGCGCAGGTGCCGAAGTTCACGGTCATCATCGGCGGCTCGTTCGGCGCCGGCAATTACGGCATGTGCGGACGTGCCTACGGGCCACGCTTTCTGTGGATGTGGCCGAACGCCCGCATCTCCGTGATGGGCGGCGAGCAGGCCGCCAGCGTGCTGGCCACGGTGCGACGCGACAACCTCGAGGCGCGCGGCGAAAGCTGGTCCACCGAGGCGGAAGAAGCCTTCAAGGCACCCATCCGCGAACAATACGAGCACCAGGGCCACCCCTACTACGCCACTGCCCGCCTGTGGGACGACGGTGTCATCGACCCCGCCGACACACGCACGGTGCTGGGTCTGGCACTGTCGGCGTCGCTGAACGCGCCGATTCCCGAGCCGCGCTTTGGCGTGTTTCGCATGTAACGGAGGGCGCCATGGAACCCCTGCAGACCCTGACCTGCGCCATCGACCACCGCGGCGTGGCGACCGTCACCCTGAACCGCCCGCAGGTTCGCAACGCCTTCAACGACGTGCTGATCGCCGAGCTGACCACCGTGCTCGGCCGCCTGGGCACCGACCCCGCGGTGCGCGTGGTGGTGCTGACCGGCGCCGGCGAGGCCTTCTCGTCCGGCGGTGACCTCAACTGGATGCGCTCGATGGTGGCGTTCAGCGCCGCCGAGAACCAGGCCGACGCCCTGCGCCTGGCGCAGCTGCTGGAGACGCTCGACCGGCTGTCGAAGCCGACGCTGGCGCGCGTCAACGGCGGCGCCTTCGGCGGCGGGGTGGGCCTGGTGGCCTGCTGCGACATCGCGGTCGCCGTCGACGGCGCCCGCTTTGGCCTGACCGAGGTGCGCCTGGGCCTGGCGCCGGCCACCATTGCACCCTACGTGATCCGCGCCATCGGCGCGCGCGAGGCGCGCCGCTACTTCCTCACCGGCGAGCGCTTCGACGCGCGACACGCGCTGCGCATCGGCCTGCTCCACGAGGTGGTGGAGCCGGACGCCCTCGACGGCACCGTGAACACCGTGATCGAGCACCTGCTGCACGGCGGCCCGCAGGCGCTGACCGCCTGCAAGCGCCTGGTCGACCAGGTGAGCCATGCCACCGACACCGACCGGCTCAAGCACGATACCGCGACGCTGATCGCGCAGCTTCGTGTGTCCGACGAGGGCCAGGAAGGGCTGGCCGCCTTCTTCGACCGCCGCGCGCCGGCCTGGATGCGCTGATGTTCCATACACTACTGATCGCCAACCGCGGCGAGATCGCCTGCCGCGTCATCGCCACCGCCCGCCGCCTGGGCATCCGCACCGTGGCGGTGTACTCGGACGCCGACGCGCAGGCCCGCCATGTGCGCCTGGCCGACAGCGCCGTGCGCCTGGGTCCGGCCGCGGCGACCGACTCGTACCTGGCCATCGGCGCCGTGCTGGAAGCCGCGCGTGCCAGCGGCGCCCAGGCCATCCACCCCGGCTACGGTTTCCTGTCCGAGAACGCCCAGTTCGCGCGCCGCTGCGGCCAGGCCGGGCTGGTGTTCGTCGGCCCGCCGGCCGAGGCCATCGAGGCCATGGGCGCCAAGGACGCCGCCAAGCGTCTGGTGGTGCAGGCCGACGTACCGGTGGTGCCCGGCTACGACGCACCCGGCGCGGACGATGCACACCTGATCGAAGCGGCCGGCCGGATCGGCTACCCGCTGCTGGTCAAGGCCGCGGCCGGCGGCGGCGGGCGCGGCATGCGCCGCGTCGACAGTGCCGCTGGCCTTGCCGACGCCATCGCCTCGGCCCGGCGCGAGGCGCTGGCCGCCTTCGGCGACGACACGCTGCTGCTGGAGCGGTACGTCACCGATGCCCGCCACGTGGAGGTGCAGGTATTCGCCGACGCGCACGGCGCGGCGGTGCATCTTTTCGAGCGCGACTGCTCGGTACAGCGGCGGCACCAGAAGGTGGTCGAGGAAGCGCCCGCCCCGAACCTGCCGGATGCCACGCGTGCAGCCATGGGCGCCGCCGCGGTGCGCGCCGCGCAGGCCGTCGGCTACCGCGGCGCCGGCACGGTGGAGTTCCTGCTGGCGCCGGATGGCGCGTTCTATTTCCTGGAAATGAACACCCGCCTGCAGGTGGAGCACCCGGTCACCGAGGCCATCACCGGGCTCGATCTGGTGGAATGGCAGCTGCGCGTGGCAGCCGGTGAGCCGCTGCCGCTGGCTCAGCCGGACATCCGGCGCCACGGCCATGCCATCGAGGTGCGCCTGTGCGCGGAAGACCCGGCGCGCGGCTTCCTGCCGGGTGTCGGCCGGCTCGACGCGCTGGCACTGCCCGCGCCTGGCCCCGGCCGGCGCGTGGACACCGGCTTCGAGCACGGCGACACGGTGTCCCCGCACTACGACTCGCTGCTGGCCAAGCTGATCGCCTGGGGCGATGACCGCGAGCAGGCGCGGACGCGGCTGCTGGCCATGCTGGGCGAGACCACCAGCGTCGGCGTGGCGAGCAACACGGCGCTGCTGGAGCGCATCCTCGCCACCGACGACTTCGCCGCCGTCCGCCATCACACCGGCTGGCTGGAAGGCGTGCTCGATGACCTCACCGCCCCGGCCGCGCCGACCGTCGACGCCCTGCTGGCGGCCACCGTGCGCTTGACCGTGGACGAGCACGCCGCCGCGCCGGCCGGTGCCGACGACCGCACCCCCTGGGCCCTGGCCGGTCCGTTCCGGGTCGGCGTGCCCGCCGTGCGTCGGGTGCAGTGGCACACCATCGACGGCGCCTCGCACACGGTCACCCTCACCGGGCGCAACGACGGCGGGTACCAGTGGCAGTGTGGCGACCAGGCCGGCGCCCTGGCCGGCACCGTGCGCGACGACACCGTGACCGTCGACGGTCCGGCCGGCAGGCAGGCCTGGCGCGTGTGGCGCCATGGCCAGCATGTCGAGCTGGCCGGTCCGCAGCGCGTTCGCCTGCAGTACGTGGACCCGCTGGCTGCCGAGGCAGCCGAGGACGAGGCCGAGCTGCGTCTGACCGCTCCGCTGCCCGGCAAGCTGGTGCAGGTGGCGGTGGCGCCCGGCCAGTCGGTCGCCAAGGGCGACCTGCTGCTGGTGCTCGAAGCCATGAAGATGGAACACCGCATCCATGCCCCGCACGACGGCGTGATCGAGACCGTCGGCGGCCAGACCGGCGATTTCGTGCCGGCCGAGGCGGTGCTGGTCAGCTTCGTCGCCGGGGACGCCTGAGATGCTGCCGGCCGCCCTGCCACCGCGCATGCGCCTGTGCGAAATGGGCCCGCGCGACGGGCTGCAGAACATCCCGGACACGGTGCCGTTGGCGGCCAAGCTCGGCCTGATCGAGCGCCTGCAACAGGCCGGGCTGGAATACATCGAGGTCGCCGCCTTCGTCAGCCCCAGGGCGGTGCCGCAGATGGCCGACGGCGAGGCGGTCTGTGCCGGCCTCACACGCCGCCCCGGCGTGACCTACGCCGCCCTGGCGCCGAACGTGAAGGGGCTCGACCGCGCCCTGGCCGCCGGCATCGGCGAGGTCGGCCTGTTCACCGCGGCGTCGGAAACCTTCTCGCAGCACAACACCCGCTGCAGCATCGAGGAATCGCTCGCCCGCGCCGCGGCCATTGCGCAGCCGGCGCGCGAGGCCGGTGTGCGCCTGCGCGGCTACGTGTCCTGCGTGCTCGGCTGCCCGTACGAGGGCACCACCGACCCCGGCCGGGTGGCGGAACTGGCCGCCGCGCTGTTCGATCTTGGCTGCTACGAGGTGTCGCTCGGCGACACCATCGGCGTCGGCACGCCGGGCAAGGCGCGGGCCATGGTGCGGCGGGTGCGCGAATCGGCGCCGCGGCAATCCCTGGCGCTGCACTTCCACGACACCTACGGCCAGGCGCTGGCCAACCTCCTGGCCTGCCTGGATCAGGGCATCGGCAGCGTGGATGCCTCGGTGGCCGGCCTCGGCGGCTGCCCCTACGCGCCCGGCGCCAGCGGCAACGTGGCCAGCGAGGATGTGGTCTACATGCTGCACGGGCTGGGCATCGAGACCGGTGTGGACCTGGACGCGCTGTGCCGCGCCGGTGCCTATATCAGCGAACAACTCGGCCGGCCATCGGCCAGCCGGGCCGGGCGGGCGCTGACCGCCCGTGCCGCAAGCTGCTGAATCACCGTCCCGCAGACCCTCAAAACCACCAGCGCACACCGACCACCAGGCCGAGGTTGCCGACCCGCTCGCCTTCGTCGCGCGCCAGATCGGCGGTGTCGGCCAACCGGCGTACCCACTCGACGCCGACGTACGGCGCGAACTCGCGCCGGATCTCGTAGCGCAGGCGCAGCCCCAGCTGCAGGTCGTTCAACCCGCGCCCGACGCCCCAGGCGCGCACCCGCTGCGCGGCGGCGTTCAGTTCCACACGCGGCTGCAGCACCAGGCGCTGCGTGAGCATCAGCTCGTATTCGAATTCCAGACGCAGGCTGAGGTCGCCGTCCTCGCTCACGAACACGGCGGCATCGGTCTCGACGCGGTACGGCATGACCCCGTGCAGCCCGAGCACCGCAAACGCGCGGTCACGGTCCGGCCCGCTGCCGAACGTGCGGTCATAGCGCAGGCCGCCCTGCAGGTCCCAGTACGGTGCCACCAGCTGGCCGTACAGCGCCTGCAGTTCGACCTCGCCGTTGCTGTCCGAGACCGCCCGCTCACCCTCGGTCTTCAGCCACAGGCGCCGGTAGTCGCCGCCGTACCAGCCCTGCGCGTCCCACAGGACGTGATTCGGGCCTTCGTCGTCGCGGTACTCGAACCGGTCGACCAGGAAATAACCGAACGGATGATCGTCCTCGTGCGCGTGCGGCCAGTCGGCCGGTACGTCGCCGGCCCCGTTGGCGCGGGCAACCGCCGCGCCCGCCGCCAGCAGCAAGGCGCCGCACAGGCGAAAGCAACGGCCGGCCATCACGCCACCTCCACCACACGGAACATGCCCATGTGCATGTGATAGAGCAGATGGCAGTGAAACGCCCAGCGGCCGGGCTCGTCGGCGGTCACCAGCAGCGTCAGGCGCTCGGCCGGCTTGACGCTGACGGTGTGCTTGCGCGGCCGGAAGGCACCGGCGCCGTTGTCCAGCTCGAAAAACATGCCGTGCAGGTGGATGGGGTGCTCCATCATGGTGTCGTTCACCAGCACCAGACTCAGGCGCTCGCCGTAGTGGAAGACGATCGGGCCGTGGACTTCCGAAAATTTCTGTCCGTCGAAGGACCACATGTAGCGGGCCATGTGGCCGGTCAGGTGCAGCTCGAGCTCGCGCATCGGCGGGCGCGCGTCGCGGGCCGGCGTGCGGGCCAGCAGGTCCGCGTACACCAGCACCCGGTGATCGACCTCGCCGAGTCCGGTGCCGGGCTCGGCCGTGCGGTCGCGCTGCACCATCGCCACCGCCTGGTTGCCGATGCCGTGGCTATCGCCCCCGTGCCGGGCCAGCACCGGCCCCGGCGCGGCACGCTCGATGCCGGTTCTGGCGCTGCGCGGGCCGGACGCGGGCGGCATGCGGTCCATGCCGGGGTGTCCGGCATGCGGATCGGCGGCGGGTGCATGCCCCATGGCTGCGTGGTCGACTGGCGCCACGGCCCCCATTGCGTGGCCGGCGTGCGGGTCGGCGGCCCGGGAATGGTCTCTCGCGCCATGCCCCATCGCCGCGTGGTCCATGCCTGCCGTCGCCGCACCGGCGCCGTGACCGGCGTGGTCCATGCCCATGTCCGCCATCGTGCGCAGCGGGCGCTGGCGCAGCGCCGGCACGGCGGCCGCCATGCCCAGGCGCGGCGCCAGCGTGCCGGCCGCGTAGCCACTGCGGTCCATGGATTCTGCAAACACCGTGTAAGCGCGATCCTCCAGCGGGGTGACGATGACGTCGTAGGTCTCGGCCACGGCGATCTGCAGCTCGTCGGTCTCGACCGGCTGCACGTCCTGGCCGTCGGCCTGCACCACCGTCATCGGCAACCCCGGAATGCGCAGGTTGAAGTAGGTCATCGCCGACGCGTTGATGAAGCGCAGGCGCACCCGCTCACCGGGACGGAACAGGCCGGTCCAGTTGCCGGCCGGGTGCTGGCCGTTCATCAGGTACGTGTAGGTGTGGCCGGTGACATCGGCGATGTCGGTCGGGCTCATGCGCATCTGCTGCCAGGCGAGCCACTGCCGCCACTGCCCCTGTGCCGCCACCTGCGGCAGGGTCTGCTCCTGGAAGTTGTAGTAGTGGCTGGCCTTCTTGAGCTTGGCCAGCACCGTCCACGGGTCCTCGAAGGTCCAGTCCGACAGCAGCACCACGTAATCGCGGTCAAAGGGCTGCGCGTAACCGCCCGCCGGGTGGATCACCAGCGGCCCGTATGCGCCGGACTGCTCCTGCAGACCGGAGTGGCTGTGATACCAGTAGGTGCCGGCCTGGCGCACCGGGAAGCGCGCCTCGAAGGTATCGCCCGGCCGGATACCGGGAAACGTCACGCCCGGCACGCCGTCCATCTCGAACGGCAGCAGGATGCCGTGCCAGTGCATCGAGGTGTCCTCGTCGAGCGCGTTGTGCACGCGAAGCCGTGCCTCGTGACCCTCGTGCAACTCGATCAGCGGCCCCGGCACGGTGCCGTTCAGGGTGTGGGCAAGGGCGGACCCGCCGGCGATGTCGATGCGCTGACGCGCCACCGTCAGGTCGAACTCGACCGGCCCCGGCGTGCGCGATCGCACCACGCCGGCCAGCGGCCCCGCCCAGCCCGGCAGCAGGGCGTCGAAACCGGCCAGCAGGCCGCCGGCAGCCAGGCCACCGAGCAGGCGCCGGCGCGTGAACCGGCCAGGCAATGCAGATGTCGTGCTCATGATCCAGGTCGATTGCGTGATCGCGCCACGGCGGCGCCCGTGGACCAGCCTGCGGCTGTCACCGGCTCACAGGTCAAGTCCGCCCCGGCCTCAGGGCGCCTTCGGGCCATACTGCGCGAACACCCGCCCCTCGCCGTTGCCCCACAGCAGGACCTGATAGGGGTCGACCCGGTCGCCGTGTTCCATGCCCGGCGAACCCACCGGCATGCCCGGCACCGCCAGGCCGACCGCCGCCGGCCGCTGCGCGAGCAGCCGCTGGATGTCGGCCGCCGGCACGTGGCCCTCGATGACGTACCCGCCGACGGTCGCCGTGTGACAGGAACCCAGCGACCGCGGCACGCCCAGCTGTCCCTTGACCGCCGCCAGGTCCGCCACGTCGTGCACCTCGGCCTGAAAGCCGGCGGCCTGCAGGTGCTCCACCCAGCCGACGCAACAGCCGCAACTGGCGGTCTTGTAAACGGTCACCATCGGCGGGGCCGCGTTGGCCCCACCCGGCAGCCAGCCCGCCGCCAGCGCTACCACGGCGCCGATCGCCAGCACGCCGGCCAACCAGCCCAGCGGCCTCAGGCCGCGCTTCGAAAACGCCATCATCAACCGACTCCGTTGTCGCAATAACCCCAGCACCGGGCCAGGATGGCCCACCTCGACCGTACCGTGTTCACTCAGCCGTCGCCGGCGGCGTGCAGCAGCTCGGCCGGCACGCGGTCGAGCAGCGGGCACAGGCGCCGGCTGTCCGGGTGGCCATCCGGTTCGACCTGCCAGCGCGCCCGAAGTGCCATCAGACGTGCGTGCTCGCGCGCCAGGGCGCGGCGCTGCGCGGCCACCGCCGCCAGACGCCGCTCCAGAAGCCGGCGCACGCTCGGGCACGGCGACTGGCCCGTGTCGGCCGCGTCCAGCAGCCGACCGACGTCTCGCAGGGCGAAACCCAGCGCCCGGGCGGCGACGATGAAGCGCAGCCGCGCCAGGTCCTGTGGCCCGAAGCAGCGGTAGTCGTTGTCCGGATCCCGCGCCGCCGGCAGCAGGCCGCTGCGGGCGTAATAGCGCACCCGACTGGCCGGAACGCCGGCGGCCCGGGCCAATTCCTTGACCGTCATGAAATAACCTCCCGATACGCGGAGAACACCATACACGGCACACCCCGGCCACCGAAGCCGCCGGCCCGCCATCGCGCTGCGTCAGCAGGCGGCCCGCAGTGGCCGGATGGCGCCCCCATGGACACCGCTCGGCCGCTGCCGGCCGACGGCACCGGCTATCCTGTTAGCCAGACTTTGCAGGAGGGTCTCATGCCGCTGAGCGCCGACATCATCACCGAACTGGCCGCGCAACTGCAGCGCGCCGCCACCGAATGCCGCGCCGGCACACCGCTGAGCGATTCCCGGCCGGACCTCGACGAAACCGATGCCTACGCCATTCAGGCTGCCTTGCTCGAACGCAAGGGGGGCGTGCGCGTCGGCTACAAGCTGGGCTTCACCAGCGCCGCCATGCGCGAGCAGATGGGGGTCGAGCACCCCAACAGCGGCGTGCTGCTGGCCGACATGCGTCTGGACGCCCCCCGTCTGCCGGCCGGGGCGCTGATCCAGCCACGCCTCGAGCCGGAAATCGCCGTCCTGCTCGGACAGGACCTGCGCGGCGAAACGGTGACGCCCGAGCAGGTGGCCGCGGCCACCGCCGCCGTGCTGCCCGCCCTGGAGGTGGTCGACAGTCGCTATCGGGACTACCGCTTCAAGGCCGTGGACAACATCGCCGACAACAGCTCGGCGGCACGTTACCTGACCGGCGCGCCGCGGGCGCTGTCGGACGTCGGCGATCTGCGCCTGACCGGCGTACTGCTCGAAATCGACGGCGAAACCATCGACCAGGGCCTGGGCGCCGCCGCGCTCGGTTCGCCGCTGGCGTCAGTGGCCTGGCTGGTTCGGCATCTGGCAGGACGCGGCGAGGGACTCAAGGCCGGCGAGCTGGTTCTGACCGGCGGCCTGACCCGCGCCCACGCCCTGCGACCGGGACAGACGGCCGTGGCGCACTTCGGCGGCGGCCTGGGAGCCGTGTCACTGCACCATCCGGTCGATGCGACCTGAGACAGAACCGGCTCAGGCCGCCGCCTGCACACAGGCACGCCCGGCGGCCTTGGCCTGATACAGCGCCTGGTCGGCGCGACGGAAAAAATGTTGGCTGTCCTCGCCGCTGCGCAACAGGGCATAGCCGCCCGAGCAGCTGAGCAGGTCGTCCTCGCCCAGTGCCGGCACGTGCTGTGCACGCAGGCGTTCAAGCAGCGTCGCCAGTAACCGCTCCACCTGGCCGGCGTCACTGACCAACAACAGAATGGCGAACTCCTCTCCCCCGTAACGGGCGACAAAGTCATCCGCCCGCAGGAACGTCCGACTGAGCAGATCACTGAAGGCGCGCAGCACCGCATCGCCAGCCTGATGTCCGAAGCGGTCGTTGATGCGCTTGAAATGGTCGATGTCCAGCAACACCAGCGCCAGCGGTTGCCCACCTGCCTGCGCCAGCTCCACGTAACGCCCGAGGGCGGCTTCAAAGGCGCCGCGGTTGTACAGCTCCGTCAGCGGGTCAAGCTGCATCTGCTGGCGGGCCTGCTCCAGCGCCTCGCGCATCTGCGCCAGGTGCTGACCGAGCTCGCGCACGTCGGCCTCGGCCTGCGCCTTGGCCTGCTCGGCGCATTCCACGCGCGCGTGCAGGTCGGCCAGCTGCCGGTCCAGTGCCGCTCGCTGCTGCGCCATCACGTCACGCAACTGCAGCGCCAGGCCGGCGAACTCCGTGCGCAGCTGATCGACCGCGTTACTGGCCAACAGGTCGTGCACCCGCCCGAGCGTGGCCTCGACCGCCTCGGCCGCGTGCCCGGTGGCATGGCTGACCTCGCGCAGCGCACGCAGCAGGTCATGCGTCAGGGCGCCGTACTCACGCTCGCGGCGCTGCACGTGCGCCTGTTCGGCACGCCGACGCTCGCGAAAAAACAGCTGCGCCTGCGCCCACTGCGGCCCTGGCCCGCCGATAGCCGGCAACTCGGGCGGCGCGGCCCCGGTCAACAGATGCCGGCTCCACCCGTCGTGGCTTCGGTACAGGGCCGCCGCCTGCGTCGGGTCGCCGACCACCGGAAAGGCCGGCATGGCGCGAAACACCGCCGCCAGCGCGTCCGCCGCGGCGGCGATTTCCGTGTCGGAGGAATACTGCACCATGAGGTCGGCCGGCAAAGACGTCAGATAGCGTGTTTACGGCCGTTGGGATCACCAGCTTGAGGAGGCCGGGCCATGACGCTGCACACACCGGATCACTGCGCCATCCGCACCACACGGCTGGAGAAACACGCTGCTTCTACGTCGATGCGCTGGGTCTGGAGGTCGGCGCGCGACCGCCGCTGACGGTACCGGGGTACTGGCTGTACGCCGACGGGCGGCCGGTGGTTCACCTGATCGAATGCGGGGCACGCTACGCGGCGGACGTGTTCGGGCAGCCCATCCACGCGTTGCGGGGCCCGGCAGGCCCGGGCGTGGATCACCTCGCGTTTCGGGCCAGCGGCCTGTCGACCCTGCGCGCACACCTGACCGCCCTGGGCATCCCGTACCGGGAGCTGGCCATGCCCGCCGCCGACCTGCACCAGGTGTTCGTGGTCGATCCCAACGGCGTGATCGCCGAACTCAACTTCCAGGCCAGCCTCGAGACCGCCTGAGCGTCAAACGCGCCGACTCAACCGTCGTGGTGGTAGCGCGTGACCCGATCGACCTCTTCCTTCGATCCCATGATCACCGCCACACGCTGGTGAATCTTCTCGGGCCGCAGGTCCAGGATGCGTTCATAACCGGTGCTGGCGCCGCCACCGGCCTGCTCCACCACGTAACCGATCGGGTTGGCCTCGTACATCAGGCGCAGCTTGCCCGGCTTGGCCGGATCCTTGGTGTCGCGGGGGTACATGAAAATGCCGCCGCGCGTGAGCAGACGGTACACATCGGCCACCATGGAGCCGACCCAGCGCATGTTGAAGTCCCGCCCGCGCGGGCCGCTCTTGCCGGCCATGCATTCGGTGACGTAGCGCTGCACCGGCGGCTGCCACCAGCGCTGGTTCGAGGCATTGATGGCGTACTCGCTGGTGCGTTCGGGAATGCGGATGTCCGCCGCGGTCAGCCGGAACTGCCCGCTGTCCGGGTCCAGGGTGAAGCCCTGCACCCCGTGCCCGAAGGTCAGCACCATCACCGTGGCCGGCCCGTACACGGTGAAACCGGCCAGCACCTGGGCGGTGCCGGGCTGCAGGAAATCGGCCTGCGCCGGCGCCGCCGCGTCCGGCGCGCGCAGCACGGAAAATATCGACCCGACCGACACGTTGACGTCGATGTTGGATGAGCCGTCCAGCGGATCGAGCACCACCAGATAACCGCCGCTGGCATCCGGGACGGCGTAGGTGCCGTCGAGTTCCTCCGACGCCAGGCCGGACACGACACCGGTCGTCGGCAACGTGCGCATGAAGGCATCGTTGGCCAGCACGTCGAGCTTCTTCTGCGTCTCGCCGGACGCGTTGGCGGTCTCGGTCGCACCCAGCACGCCAGCCAGCGCGCCGTGCGCCAGGGCACCGGCGATCTCGCGGCTGGCAACACCGATCTGTTCCATCACGTCGACCAGGGCCGGGGCCAGATGACCGGCCTGGACGGCCTCGCGAAGGTACTGACTGAGGGTGACGGGCTCGCTCATGTGACTGTTCTTGATTTCCGTAGTGCAAAGAAGGAACGCCGGGCGAGGATAGCCGATTGCCCCACCGCCCGCAGCCGGCGGCGCCTGCTACCCTGACGGCAATCACAGGAGGGCCTCATGAGCACACACGTTCCGATCACCGTATTCTTCAATTTCCGCAGCCCCTACTGCTACCTGGCGTCGAAGTCGATGTTCGACCTGCTCGACCGGTTCGACTGCCATTTCGAATGGCGTCCGCTGGGCGGCTGGCAGGGTCGCTCGTCGCCCGAACGGGCCAAGGGCAAGCTGCCCATCGCCCGCCAGGACGTGCGCCGCTGGTGCCGCCGACTGGACATCCCCTTCAACCCACCGCCGGTAACCACCGACCCCACCCGCGCCGGCGCCGGCTCGCTGCTGGCCGAGCAACAGGGCCGCCTGCGCCAGTATGTGGTGGAGGTGATGCACGCCGAGTGGGGCGAGGGACGCGACATTGGCGACCTCGACGTGCTGCGTGACGCCGGCCGGCGCGCCGGACTCGACCCGGACGAACTGGCCGCCGCCAGCGAGGACCCGACCCTGCGCGCGCGCCTGGAGGAGTACTGGGAGCAGGCGCAAACGGCCGGCGTGTTCGGCGTGCCGACCTTTCTGGTGGGCGAGGAAATCTTCTGGGGCAACGACCGCATCGACTTCCTGGCCGAACACCTGACCGAGCGGGGTGCTGCCCGCTGACCACAGCGGTCCCTACACGACAACACAGGGAGGAGAACCCATGGGACGCGTGAACGGAAAAGTCGTGTTCATCACCGGCGCCGCCTCCGGCATGGGCCGCGCGCATGCGCTGCGCCTGGCTGGCGAAGGGGCCCGCCTGGCCATCACCGACCGCAACCCGGCGGGCCTCTCCGACACCCTCGCCGCGGTCCAGGCCACCGGCGCCGACGCCGCCGCCTGGCCGCACGACGTAACCGACGAGGCCGCGTGGGAGCAGACGGTCGACGCCGCCTGCGCGCACTTCGGCCGTGTCGACGTGTTGATCAACAACGCCGGCATTTCACACAGCACGACATCGGTGCTCGACCTGGGCACCGACGAGTGGGACCGGGTGATGGCCATCAACGCCCGCGGCGTGTTCCTGGGCGTGCGCACGGCCGGCCGCAGGATGCGCGACCAGGGCGGTGGCGGCAGCATCATCAACATCTCGTCGGTGTTCGGCCTCGTCGGCGGCGCGCTGGCTTCCGCCTACTGCGCCAGCAAGGGCGCGGTGCGGCTGCTCACCAAGGCGGCGGCGGCGGACCTGGCACCGTTCGACATCCGCGTGAACTCCGTCCACCCGGGCCTTATCGACACCCCCATGCTGGACGGTCTGCTGACCTCCGAGGGCGAGGCCCGGCAGCGCATGCTCGGCGTGCAGCTGCAGCGCCGCGCCGCCGACCCGGACGAGGTGTCGGCGGCGGTGCTGTTCCTCGCGTCCGACGAGTCGTCCTTCATGACCGGCTCGGAACTGGTGATCGACGGCGGCTGGACCGCCCGCTGAACCGCCACGCCCAGCGCGCCGGCGACAGCCGGCGTTTGCCTGTGGTCAACGCCGGCGCACTGTTCGGCCGAAAGCCCTTGCCCTGACGGCCGATCCGGCGCAGCGTGTGCGCCTGCGCCAGCAACATCAAACCTTATGCCGTCCTCGCCCGCTGCGCCGACCTGGCACGCCTTGCCGGCCGAACAGACGCTCGACCTGCTGCACAGCTCCAGCGCCGGCCTGAACTCGGCCGAGGCCGCGCGACGGCTCGCCAGTCATGGCCCCAACCGCCTGCCGGAACCGCCGCGGCGCCATCCGCTGCTGCACTTCCTGTCCCAGTTCCACAACGTGCTGATCTACGTGCTGCTCGGCGCCGCGCTGATCACCGGTCTGCTGCGCCACTGGATCGACACCGGCGTGATCCTGGCGGTGGTGCTGGTCAATGCCCTGATCGGCTTCGCCCAGGAACGCCGCGCCGAGCACGCCATGCAGGCCATTCGCCGCATGCTGGCGCCGCGCGCCGCGGTGCGCCGCGACGGCCGGCGCCAGACCGTTGCCGGCGAACAGCTGGTTCCGGGCGACGTGGTGCTGCTGGAGGCCGGCGACCGGGTTCCGGCTGACCTGCGCCTGCTGCGCACACATGACCTGCGCGTGCAGGAGGCCATCCTGACCGGCGAGTCGGCGGCCGTCGGCAAGCAGACCACAGCGGTGGACGCCGAGGCGGCACTGGGCGACCGCACCTGCATGGCCTTCAGCGGCACCACGGTGGTCACCGGCCAGGGCTTCGGCGTGGTGGTGGCCACCGGCGGCGGGTCGGAGATCGGGCGCATCAGCGGCCTGCTGGCCGGCGTACCGATGCTCACCACGCCCCTGGTGACACAGATGGCCACCTTCGGGCGCTGGCTGACCGCGTTCATCCTGGCCGTGGCGGCGCTGATCCTGCTGTTCGGCTACCAGGTGCTGCGCTGGCCGTTCGGCGAGCTGTTCATGGTGGTGGTGGGCCTGTCGGTGGCCGCCATCCCGGAAGGCCTGCCGGCGACGCTGACCATCACGCTGGCCGTCGGTGTCCAGGCCATGGCGCGGCGCAGCGCCATCGTGCGCCGCCTGCCGGCCATCGAGACCCTGGGCGCGGTGTCGGTCATCTGCACCGACAAGACCGGCACCCTCACGCGCAACGAGATGAGCGTCGGTGTGGTGGCGACGCAGGGCGCGGTGTTCACGGTCGACGGCGTCGGCTACGAACCGGCCGGGCAGCTGCGGCGCAACGGCCTGGTGATCGACCCGCGCGACCACCCGGCGCTGACCGAGCTGGCCCGCACGGCCGTCCTGTGCAACGACGCCGAACTGAAGGCCGGCGCCGGCGACTGGTGCGTGGAGGGCGATCCGATGGAGGGCGCGCTGCTGACCTTCGCCGGCAAGGCCGGGATCGACCCCGAGGCAACGCGCCAGCACTGGACACGCACCGACACGCTGCCGTTCGATCCCGGCCGCAAGTTCATGGCCACGCTGCACCACGACCACGAGGGCACCGCCTGCGTGTTCGTCAACGGCGCGCCCGAGGCGCTGCTGGCACTGTGCTGCGACGAGCGTACCGAGCGCGGCGCCGGCGAGCCGCTGAACGACGCGCGCTGGCGCGAACATGCCGCCCGCATTGCCGCCGAGGGCCAGCGGGTGCTGGCCCTGGCCGTGCGCCGGGTGTC
>NZ_JBFJTF010000004.1:0-32594 GCF_041625615.1 Immundisolibacter sp.
CAACTACACCCAGCGCCTGCGGGCGGCGGCGTTGCCGGCGCCGTGGCCGTGGTTTGCTGCGGCGGCCGCGGCGGCGCCGTATGCCGCCTACGTGGACATCGGCAGCCACGTGATCGCCAGTGCCTCGCCGGAACTGCTGTTCGCCCGTCGTGGCTCGGTGGTGGAATGCCGGCCGATGAAGGGCACCATGCGTCGCGGCCGCAGCCTGGCCGAGGACCGGCGCCTGGCGCGGGCATTGCGTCAGTCGGCCAAGGAGCGGGCCGAGAACCTGATGATCACCGACATGGTGCGCAACGACCTTGGCCGTATTGCCCGGCCGGGTTCGGTCACCGTGCCGCGCCTGTTCGAGCTGCAGCGCTTCGCCGACGTGTGGCAGATGATCAGCCGCGTGCAGGCGCACAGTGACGCCGACCTGGCGGCGCTGTTCGGTGCCCTGTTCCCGGCCGCCTCGGTGACCGGCGCGCCGAAGGTGCAGGCGATGCGCGAGATCGCCGCGCTGGAGCGCTCGCCGCGGCGGGTGTACTGCGGCAGCGTCGGCTATGCCGCGCCGGACGGTAGCGCGCAGTTCAACGTGGCCATCCGCACGTTGCTGTGGCGGCGCGCCGACGGCGCCGCCGAGTACGGCACCGGCAGCGGCATCGTGTGGGACTCGCGGCCCGCCGCCGAGGCCCGCGAGTGCCGGCTCAAGGCGCGCCAGCTGCGCCGGCCGCCGGCGCCGTTCGGACTCATCGAGACGCTGCGCTGGTCGCCGGCGGACGGGTACTTCCTGCTCGACGAGCACCTGCGCCGGCTCTACGACTCGGCCCGCTGGGCCGGCATCGGCCTGGCGCCGGATGCCGCCCGCCAGGCATTGGCGCGGGCGGCGGCCGGGTTTGCGCCGGCGGTGCAGCGCGTGCGGTTGGTGGCGCAGGCGAATGGCAACGTTGACGTGACCGCCACGCCGCTTCCGTGGCCCGGGCCGCGCGCGTGGACGCTGGCCCTGGCGAGGCACCCGGTAGACAGCCGCGACAGTCTGCTCTATCACAAGACCACCCGCCGCGCGGTTTACGATCGGGCGCGTGCCCAGCGGCCGGACGTGGACGACGTGGTGCTGTGGAACCGCCGCGGTGAGCTCACCGAGACCACGGTCGCCAACCTGGCTTTCCTGCGCGACGGGGTGTGGTACACACCGCCGGTGCGCTGCGGGCTGCTGCCCGGCACCTATCGGGCGGCGCTGCTGGCTGCGGGCCGCCTGCACGAGGCTGTGCTGACGCGCGGGCAGCTCGACCGGGTGCAGGCGTTGGCGGTGTTCAATTCGTTGCGCGGCTGGCTGGCGGCGCGGCTGATCGATCGGGAGGTGAGGTGATGGCCGCCGAAGCCGGATGGCGGGCGCAGGTGTACCAGGTGATCTTCGAGGCCGACACGCCGGCCGGCAAGCTGTTCGATGTGGTGCTGCTGTGGTCCATTTTGCTGAGCATTGCATTGGTGCTGCTCGACAGCGTGGCGGTCGTTCACAACGCCTTCGGCGGCTGGCTGTACGGTGCCGAGTGGGTGTTCACGGCGCTGTTCACGGTCGAGTACGCGCTGCGTCTGCTGAGTGCGCCGCGGCCGTTGCGCTACGCGCGCAGCTTTTTCGGCGTGGTCGACCTGCTGGCCATCGTGCCGACGTATCTGAGCCTGTTCATTGCGGGCAGCCAGACCCTGCTGGTGGTGCGGGCGCTGCGCATGCTGCGCGTGTTCCGCGTGCTCAAGCTCAGCCGCTACCTGCGCGAGGCCATGGTCCTGCGTCAGGCGCTGCGTGCCAGCCTGCCGAAGATCGGCGTGTTCCTGTATACGGTTCTGACGCTGGTGATCATCTTCGGGGCCCTGATGTACCTGATCGAGGGCCCCGAGCGTGGCTTCACCAGCATCCCGACCAGCATCTACTGGGCCATCGTGACGCTCACCACCGTCGGCTACGGCGACATCGCGCCGGCCAGCGTCCCCGGCCGTCTGCTGGCCAGCCTGGTGATGATCATGGGCTACGGCATCATTGCGGTGCCGACCGGCATCGTGACGGTGGAAATGTCGCGGGTACGCGATGCCGACAGCATCACCACCCGTGTGTGCGGACACTGCATGCGCGAGGGCCACGACAAAGACGCCCGTCACTGCAAGTTCTGCGGCGCCGATTTGCCGCCGCGCGTGGCCGCGACCGACTGACGACCGCATGGCGTACTGGGGCAAGTTGATCGGCGGCGCCGCCGGCCTGTTCATGGGGGGACCGGTGGGGGCCCTGTTCGGGGTGGTGGCCGGCCACAGCGTGGATCGGGCCCGCACCGCCGGCAGCGATCGCGCGCGCCGGCCGCGGGAGGTGCTGGTCGACGTCGGTTTCGCCCTGATGGGGCACGTCGCCAAGGCCGACGGCCGGGTCAGCGAGCCGGAGATCGCCGCCGCGGAGGCGTGGATGCGGCGCCTGGGGCTCAGCGCCGTGGAGCGGCGACGGGCCATGGAGGGCTTCAACGCCGGCAAGCAGCCGGGGTTCCCGGTGGCCGAGGCGGTGCAGCGTTTCCGGCGTCAGGGACGCGCTGATCCGCGTGCGATGCGTCTGTTGCTGGAGATGCTGGCGGCGGTGGCGATGGCGGATGGCCGTCTGGCACCGGCCTCGCGTCAGGCGGTGGTGGCCGTGCTGTCGCAACTGGGTCTCCCGGCCGCTTTGCTGGAAGCGGTGCTCGGCCAGGCCGGCGCCGGCGGGGCCGGGCAGCGTCGGCGGCCGGCCGTGCCGTCGTTGCAGCAGGACTATGCATTGCTGGGTGTGCCGGCGGGTGCGGAGCCGGCCGCCATCAAGCGCGCCTACCGCCGCCTGATGAGTCGCCACCACCCGGACAAGGCCGGCTCCGACACCGACGCCACGGCCCGCGCACAAGCGATCAACGCGGCCTACCAGCGGATCCGCGAGGCGCGCGGATTCTGATGGGCGACGCGCCCGCGGCTGTCGCGGTGGCTGTCGGTCAGCCGAATCGGGTAGGGTGAGCGGATGCTTGCCAGCGCACAATCCCGTTTCGAGGCGCTTCTGACCGGCATGCGGTTCATCGGCCGCCGCCTGGCGCAGGAGCGCATCACCCAGACCGCGGCCAGTCTCACGTTCACCACCGTCATCTCGCTGGTGCCGTTGCTGGCGGTGATGCTGGCGCTGTTCACGGCCTTCCCCGCCTTCGACGACCTGCGCGGGCGCATGCAGGACTGGTTCGCCCAGGCGCTGCTACCGCCGAACATCGCCGAGACGGTGTTCGGTTACGTGAACCAGTTCGCCGAGAAGGCCGCCGGCCTGGGCGCCGCCGGCGTGATTGGCCTGCTGGTGACGGCCACCATGCTGCTGTTGACGGTCGACCGGTCACTGAACCGCATCTGGCGCACGCCGCGCCCGCGTCCGCTGTGGCAGCGGGTGATCCTGTTCTGGGCCTGGCTGACCGCCGGGCCGCTGCTGATGACGTTCGCGATCGGCCAGCTGTCGCTGGCGGCGGCGTTGTCTTCCGGCTGGCTGGGGGCGATTCCCGGCGGTACGGCGGCCGCCGGCACGCTGGTGTCCTGGCTGGTGATGGGCGGGGTGCTGGCGGTGGTGTACCGGGTGGTGCCCAACACCGAGGTGCTGTGGCGCGACGCGCTGGTCGGTGGCGTGCTGGCGGCGATCGCCTTCAGCCTGGCCAGCCGGGTGTTTGCCTGGTACATCGGCCGGTTGCCGACCTACGCGGCGGTGTACGGTACCTTCGCGACGCTGCCGCTGGCCCTGATCTGGATGTACTGGAGCTGGCTGGTGGTGCTGGGCGGGGCCATCGTGTCGGCCTGGCTGCCGGCACTGCGCGCCGGCGTGTTCGCGCCGGCGGCGCCGGCCGGTGGTGAGTTCCTGCTGGCCTGGCAGGCGGTGCAGCACCTGGCGGCCAGCCGCCAGGAGCCGCCGTGCGGGCTGGACATGGCCACCCTGGTGCGCGCGCTGGGTGCCGACCCGCAGCGTCTGGAGCGGGCCCTGCTGGCGCTGGAGGACATTGGCTGGGTGGGGCAGGTGAGTCCCACCGGGCGTGGGCGCACGCGCTGGGCCCTGCTGGTGGATCCGCAGGCGGTGACGCTGGCGCCGCTGGTGGACAACCTGTTGCTGGACCGCGCCGCCGCCGCCCGTGCCGGCGTGCCGGTGGAGGCCCTGCTGCATGCCGATCTGATCGAGCGTCCGCCGCTGACGGCGGTCGATGCCGAGTCGCCGTCCACGCAGCCCAGCGGTACGCCCATTTCATGAGGCGAATCGTCGGTCGGCTGGCTGTGTGCCTGTCGCTCGTGTGCGTGTTGCCGGTGGCGCGTGCGGCCACCGTGCAGGTGACGCTCGAGGGGTTGTCGCCGGCCTTGTCCGAGAGCGTGCTGGCGACCCTCGACATTGGTGCCGAGGCGCAGCGCGAGCGGGTGTCGGCGGCGCGCATTCGCCGTGCCCACAACGCGGCTCCAGGGCAGATCCGCGGCGCGCTCGAGGCGAGCGGCTATTACCGGGCCGAGGTCGACGCGAGCCTGTCCGGTGGGCCCGGCGGCTGGCAGGCGCACTACCGGGTCACCCGCGGCGAGCCCTTGCGCGTGACCGCGCTGGATTTGACCCTCACCGGCCCGGCCGGTAACGACGCGGCGCTGCAGGCAGCGCTGCCGGCGTTCCCGCTGAAGACCGGCAGCCGGTTGCGGCATGCCCGCTACGAGAGCGGCAAGCGGGCGCTGCTGGACGTCTTGCGCGAGTACGGCTATCTGGACGTCGCCTTCACGACGCACCGGGTGGACGTGGATCTGGATGCCTACACGGCCGACATCACGCTGACACTGGACAGCGGCGCCCGCTATCGCTTCGGTGAAGTGTCGCTGGAGGAGACGGTGATCGAGCCGTCGCTGCTGCGTCGCTACGGCGCGCCACAGCCGGGCGAGCCGTACAGCGTGGCGCGGCTCCTGGAGTACCAGGGCGCGTTGGCGGACAGCGGCTACTTCGCGGGTGTCGAGGTGCTGCCCGCCCGCCGTGACCGCGAGGCGCACACGGTGCCGGTGACGGTGCAGCTGAGCCCGCGCCCGCGCAATGCGTACAGTGCCGGTGTCGGCTTTGCCACCGACAGCGGCCCGCGCCTGCGTGCCGGTCATCAGCGGCGTTACGTGAATCGGCTCGGACACCATCTGGACAGCGCGCTGTTGCTGTCGCCGCGCGACAGCGAGCTGAGCACCCGCTACCGCATTCCGTTGGCCGATCCGCGCACCGAGCAGCTGACGTTCGGTGCCGCCGTCGGCCGCGAGGACACCGTCAGTGCGCGTTCCGATAGCGTGAACGTGCAGGCTGCGGTGACGCGTCGATGGGGCATCGGGCGACGCACCCTGGGCCTGGACTACCTGGTCGAGCGTTTCGATACCGGCAGCGACGAGGCCACCACCGCGCTGCTGATTCCGTCCGTCGGCTGGCAGGGCACGCGCAGCGACAACCCGCTGTGGCCCCGCGCCGGCTGGCGCCTGGACCTGGCCCTGCGTGGCGCCCTGGACGGAATGCTGTCGGATCTGTCGTTCGTGCAGGCGCGGGCGGGGGCCAGGTACGTGCAGGGCCTGGGACGCGACCATCGCCTGCTGGGGCGCCTTGAGCTCGGGTCCACGTGGGTCGACGGCTTCGGCCAGTTGCCGGCCTCGCTGCGCTTTTTCGCCGGCGGTGACCAGAGCGTGCGCGGCTTCGACTATCAGAAGCTGGGGCCCAGGGACAGCGGGGGCGACGTGGTCGGTGGCCGACACCTGCTGGTGGCCAGCCTTGAGTACGAGTGGATGTTTGCCGGCGATTTCGGCGCGGCGGCGTTCTTCGACACCGGCAATGCCTTCAATGGCGCGCGACTGAATCTGGAGCGTGGTGTCGGGGTGGGCTTTCGCTGGCGTTCACCGCTCGGGGCGGTACGGGTGGACCTTGCCAGCGCCATTTCCGAGCCGGGCGCGCCGCTGCGTCTGCACATCACCGTGGGGCCGGTGCTGTGAGGTGCCTGGCGAGGGGGCTGAGCATCCTGCTGTGGGTGTCGGTGATTGCCCTGGCCGGTTACGTGGCGCTTGGCAGCAACAGCGCGACGCGGCTGTTGCTGCGCGGTGCCGTGGCGCTGAGCGCAGAACGTCTGAGTATTGGCGAGGTGCATGGCAACCTGCGCCAGGGGCTGTCCTTGCAGCGGATCGCGTTGCGCTTCCCCGGGGGGCGGGCGCGGGCCGAGGCGCTCGAATGGGTGCCCGGTGACAGCGCTGTGTGGCATCGCCAGGTAGCGCTTGGCCGCATCACGCTCGATGAACTGCACGTGGCACTGGACGCCGATGGGGCGTCACCGGCGGAGCCCGTGCAACTGCCAACGCTGGCCGTGCCGGTCCGCGTCACGCTGGATGCGCTGGTCGTGCGCGGCCTGACGCTGATGCCCGGCACCGGCGCTGCGTTGCGGCTGGAAGGCCTGCGGCTCAGCGGCAGCCTGGATGGCAACCGGCTGCATCTTGGCCGGCTCTCAGCACACGCGCCCCAGGGCGCGGTGGATGCCGCGCTGCGCCTCGACCTTGCCGGCGACGGTGCGCTGGAGGGGTGGGTGCAGGGCCGGGTGCGCCGGCCGGAGGGTTCGCCGCTGTACCTGAATGGCAGTGTCGGCGGCAGTCTTTCGCGCAGTGTGCAACTGGCACTGCGCAGCACGGAACCGGCGGCGCGGCTGGTGGCCAGTGTCCAGACGCCACTGGCCGGCGGGCCCTGGCAGGCACGCCTGTGGCTGGAACAGGCGCCGTTGGCCGTCTGGCGGGCGGGTCTGCCACCCTGGCCGGTGGCAGTGGACGGGCGCGCCCGTGGGCACGGCGCCGAGCGTGCGCTGACGCTGGACTACCGGCTGGAGCACACGCCGGCCGGCAGTGTGCATGGCCGGCTGGCCGCTCAGGGCGTGGGCGCGCTGTGGGAGGTGACCGCGACCGCGCGGGCGCAGCCATCGCGCGTCGACGTCACCGGTCAGCTGGACCTGCAGGCCGCCACCGCGCAGGGGCAGCTCGAGTGGCACGCCCTGCGGTGGCCGCTCGGTGGGCAGGCGCCGCAGGTCGAGTCCCCGCGCGGCAGTGCCCGGTTGAGCGGCACGCTCGACGACTGGGCGCTGACGCTACAGGCCGCGTTGGTGGCGCAGGGGCAGGCCGGCGAAATCGAGATGCAAGCGCACGGAGACGCCGCGCAGGCGCGGCTGGAAACCTTCACCGCGCAGCTGCTGGGGGGGCAGCTCGCCGGCCAAGGTACGTTGCGCTGGGCGCCGGAGCTGCGTTATGCGGTGACCGCCAGGGCCAGGCGCTTCGATCCACGCGTGCTGTGGCCGCAGTGGCCGGGGCGGGTGGACGCCGACCTGGCGGCCACCGGGGATGCGGGCGCACTCGACCTGCGGATTGAGGACCTCGGTGGCACGCTGCGCGGCCAGCCGCTTGGCGGTGGCGGGCGGATCGCCTGGCAGCCTGCGTCGCTCCGCGTGTCGGACATCGATCTGCGCCTGGGGCGGGCCAGCCTGCGCGCGTCCGGCACGGTGCTGGGAAGCGGCCCGCCGCTGGCCGGTGTGCTGGACGTGCCGGCCGCCGGCGAGCTGTTGCCCGGCGCCCGTGGCCGTCTGGAGGCGCGTGCCCGCATCAGCGGGCCCGCGGTGGCGCAGGCCGAGGTCCAGGTGCAGGGCAGCGACCTGGCTTACGGCGATCAGGCCGCCAGCACGCTCGATGTCCGGCTGAACCTCGATCGTCCGCGCGACCGCCTGTCGCTGGCACTGACGGCGGACGGCGTGCGCGTGGGTGACCGGCGCTTGTCGTTGCAGCTGGCGGCGGACGGCGCGGCGGGTGCGCATGGCGTAAACCTGCGCCTGGAGCGTAACGGACACCGCCTGACGCTGGATGGACGGGGCCGGTTGCTGGAGGACGGATGGCGCGGGTCGGTGACCGATGGCCGTCTGGATGGCCTGCCGCCACAGGCGTGGTTGCTCGCCGAGCCGCTGGAACTGGAGCTGCGTCGCGCACAGCAGTCGGTGAGCCGGCACTGCTGGCAGGCCGATGTCGCGCGGGTGTGTGCTGCCGGTCGGCGCAGCAGCGGCGTTCTGGAGCTGGCCGCCGAACTCGAGGCGTTGCCGCTGGCGCCACTGATGCGGCTGGCCGATAGCGATGTGGTCGTGGACGGGGAGCTGGATGGGCAGGTTCGCCTGCGCCGTGACGCCGGACCGCTGCTGGGCGAGTTGCGCCTGAACGTGCCGGCCGGCGATCTGCGCGTGCCGACGCCGGACGGCGGTCTGCGCCGCTTCTCCCACGGAGGGGCGCGCATCGATGGCCGTTTCGAGGCCGCCGGCGGTCGGCTCGACATGCAGCTGGCGTCGGCGCTGCCGGGGCAGGCGGATCTGCTCACCGCCACGCTGCGCCTGCCGCCGTTGCCGGCCGCCGATGACGCGTCGCTGCAGGGAACGTTGGCGGCGCAGCTGCCGGACGTCGGGCTGTTCGAGCCATGGCTGCCGCAACTGGCAGGCGTGGCCGGGCGCGTGGAAGCCAGCGTGCAGATCGACGGCACACTGCAGGCACCGCGCCTGGCCGGCACGGCCGAACTGCACGATGGCCGTGCCGCCGTGCCGGCGCTCGGCATCGAGTTGCGCGAGGCGCGGGCCCGTGTGAGCGGCGACGGCGGCGACACCGTGCGCCTGACCGGCAGCCTGCGTTCGGGCACGGGCACCTTGCGCCTGGACGGTGAGGGAACCCGCCGGCCCGATGGCCTGAGTGCCAGGCTGACGCTCAGCGGCGAGCGGGTGAAGATCGTCGACACCGCGCAGCTGCAGGCGCACGTGAGTCCCGACCTGAACGTCGCACTGGCCGACGGCCGCCTGGATGTGAGCGGCGCGTTGACGGTGCCGCAGGCGCTGATCCGCGCGCAGGACAGGCCCCCGGCGGTGCAGGCCTCGCCCGATGTCGTGGTGCGGGGGCGTGAGGTGGACGACGGTGCTCCGGTGGCGACACACGCCGATGTGCGGGTACGACTGGGTGATGACGTGCGCGTGGACGCCTATGGCTTTCAGGGCCAGCTCGGCGGCGCCGTGCGCTTGCAGCAGCGTCCCGACGGCACTGCGGCGGTCAGCGGGCAGGTGGCGGTGGCCGAAGGCCAGTACACGTTTTACGGCCAGCGCCTGCCCGTGACCGAAGGTGAGCTGCGCTACGCCGGCGGCCCGCCGGATAACCCGGGGCTGAGCATCACTGCCGCCCGTACCATTGGCAGCGTGACCGCCGGCGTGCGTCTGCGCGGCACGGCCAAGGCGCCGACCACGCAACTGTTCTCGACGCCGGCGATGCCGCAGGCGGATATCCTGTCGTACCTGGTGCTGGGCCGTCCGCTGCAGCAGGCCGGCGGCAGCGAGAGCGACCTGCTGATGCAGGCCGCCGCGTCGGTGGGGCTGCGCGGCGGCGGGCGCTTGGTCAAGCGGCTGGGGCAAACGCTTGGCTTTGACGAAGCCAAGCTGGCGGGCGACGGCAATGGCGGGGCCAACCTGGCGCTGGGTCGCTACCTGACGCCACGCCTGTACGTGGGCTACGGCCTGGCGCTGGCCGAGCAGACCGATGCCGTCACCCTGCGCTACACGCTGACCGAACACTGGTTGCTGGAAGTGGTGTCCGGCCTGAGGCAGACGGCGGACCTGCTGTACCAGTTCGAGCGCTGACCATTTGGTGCTTGAATAAGCGCGCGCCGGTTTGTGTCGGCAGCGTTGCGGAGGGGGAGCAGAAGATGCAGCCGAGTGTGGAGATCGGTCCGCTGTCGGGCCCGTTGCTGGTCACGGTCGCGTATCTGGGGTTTTGGTATTACCTGCTCGTTGGTCTGCAGAGAAAGACCAAATACCGGCTGTTCAAGGAGTACACCGCCGACGGCCGGCAGTTCGACCGGTATTTCGGACAGGATCCGCAGATGCTGGCAGCGGACCGGGCGGTCATCAACACGCAAGAGCAGATGGTGCCGTTCCTGACGGCGTTTTGGATGTATGCGTTGTTCGTGTCGCCGCGCGTCGCGACCGTCCTGGGGATGGCCTACATCGCGTTGCGGTTTTTCTATCCGCGCCTTTTGGGCAAGGCGCTTTTTCGAATGCAGCCCAGGCGCGTCTATTTCGTGACGGTGCCCAGCTACGCGCTCATTTTCTACATGCTGGGCGCAACCGTCTGGCAGGTCATCGGCTCATCCTGACGCCGTCTGGCCCAGCGAACGGATCACGCGCATGGCCTCGGCCACGTGCTGTCTTGCGCGCAGCTGGCTCGAGAACATGTGCCGGATGGCGGCCTCACCGTCCAGGACGAAGGTGACGCGCCCCGGCAGCAGGCCAAGTGTGGCTGGCACGCCGTAGGCCTTGCGCACCGCGCCGCCCGGGTCGCTGAGCAGCACGAATGGCAGCCGGTGCTTGTTGGCGAAGCGGGCGTGTGACGCCGGGTCATCGGAGCTGATGCCGATCACCTCCGCGCCCGCCTGCGTGAAGTCCTGGTAGTGGTCGCGAAAGGCGCAGGCTTCGGCGGTGCAGCCCGGCGTGTCGTCCTTCGGATAGAAATACACAACGACCGGATGGCCCCGGTAGTCGGCCAGCGACACCGGCTGCCCGTCGGCTGTCGGTAGCGTGAAATCGGGGGCCGTGTCACCCAACGTGAGCGTTTTGCTGGCGGGCATGAGTTCCTCCGTGGGGCTGGCTGGGGCAGGGCGCCACCGGCGGATCGTGACGCCCGCGACGCGAAGCCCCAGCATAGCCGATGGGCCGCCGTGACGGCGTGCCGCCGCCGCGCGTGGCGCCAGCCCGGCCGAAGCGCGGGCCGCCCCGTCCAGCGCGCCGGCCGATGTGCTTCGTCCGCGTGCCATTCCTGCAGCCACTACAATCCCAGCCCGTGCGCCGGCTTGCCCCGGTCGGCGGTTCCGTCTGCAGGAGGAGCTGCATGAATCTCGATTTCTCGCCCGAGGACGAGGCGTTTCGCGCCCAGGTGCGTGCTTTTCTGGCCGAGCATTATCCGGCCGACATCCGGCGCAAGGTGGAGCTCGGGCTGGCGCTGGGCAAGGACGATTACGTGCGCTTCCAGCGCCTGCTGTACCTGCAGGGCTGGGCGGCGCCGTCGTGGCCAAGCGAGTTCGGCGGCTGCGGCTGGTCGGCGACGCGGCGCTACATTTTCGAGGACGAGCTGGCGGCCGCGGACTCGCCGCGCATCATCCCGTTCGGGCTCAAGATGCTGGGGCCGGTGCTGATGGCCTTCGGCACGCCCGAGCAGCAGCAGCGCTTCCTGCCGCGCATCCTGTCGTCCGAGGACTGGTGGTGTCAGGGGTACTCGGAGCCGGGGGCGGGGTCCGATCTGGCCTCGTTGCGCACGCGTGCCGAGCCGGTGGACGGCGGGTATCGGGTCAGCGGCTCGAAAATGTGGACCACCTACGCCCATTACGCCGACTGGATGTTCGCCCTGGTGCGCACGGCCAGCGGCGGCAAGAAGCAGGAAGGCATCTCCTTTCTGCTGATCGACATGACCAGTCCCGGCGTGTCGGTACGGCCGATCGTCACCATCGACGGCCTGCACGTGGTCAACCAGGTGTTTCTGGAGGACGTGTTCGTGCCGGTCGACTGCCGGGTGGGCGCCGAGGGCAAGGGCTGGACGCTCGCCAAGTTCCTGCTGGGGCACGAGCGCAGCAACATCGCCGGTGTGGCACGCAGCAAGCAGCAGTTGCGGCGCCTGAAGCGCATCGCCGGCGAGCGCAGGCTGCTGTGCGACCGGCGTTTTGCGGACCGGCTGGCGGCGCTCGAGATCGACCTGATGGCGCTCGAGTACACGGACCTGCGCGCGCTGTGGGAGGAGGCCGCCGGGCACCCGCCGGGGCCGCAGGCGTCGCTGCTGAAGGTCCGCGGCACGCAGATTCAGCAGGCGCTCACGGAACTGCTGATGCAGGCGGTGGGGCCGTACGCGCTGCCGTATGACGCCGCGGTGCTCAAGCTCGGCTGGCAGGAGGCGGAACCGGTCGGGCCGGAGTATGCGGCGCCGCTGGCGGCGAGCTACTTCGACAACCGCAAGACCTCCATCTACGGCGGCTCGAACGAGATCCAGAAGAACATCATCGCCAAGGCGGTGTTTGGCCTGTAAACGGGCGCGGACCTGGGCACTCCGGGGACGGAGCGTTCAGGCGCATCACACGGAACCCCAGTCATGGACTTTGCCCTGTCGGAATTCCAGCAACTGCTGAAGGAACAGGCCGAGCGCTTCGTCGAGCGCGAGTACGGCTTCGAACAGCGCCGCGCGATCATCGCGGCCGACCCCGGCTTCAGTGCGGCGCACTGGCAGACCTTTGCCGAGCTGGGCTGGCTCGGGCTGCCGTTCGCGGAAGACAGCGGTGGCTTCGGCGGCACGCTGGCGGATCTGGCCATCCTGTTCGAGGTGTTCGGCCGCGGCCTGGTGGTGGAGCCGTACCTGGCCACTGTGCTGGGCGGCCTGGCGGTGGAGCGCGGCGGCAGTCAGGCGCAGAAGGACGCCGTGCTGCCGGGCGTGATGGCCGGCACGCACACGCTCGCCCTGGCCAGTACCGAGACCGGCGGCCGGCCGGGCGCGCTGCACGTGGCGACGCAGGCGAGGAAGGTGACCGGCGGCTGGCAGCTGTCCGGCCACAAGGCGGTGGTGCTGCACGGGGCCAGCGCCGACACGCTGGTGGTCAGCGCCCGCAGTCACGGCGCGCACGACGCGCCCGGCGGCATTGGGCTGTTCCTGGTGCCGGCCAAGGCCTACGGCGTGACGCGTCGCGGTTACGCCACCGTCGACGGCCTGCGCGCGGCGGAGATCACGCTGGATCGGGTGGAACTGGATGCGGGGGCGCTGCTCGGCGAGGCGACCGGCGGCTTCGCGCTGCTCGACGGCTTGCTGGACGTTGCCGCCGTTGCCGGCTGCGCCGAGGCGCTGGGCTGCATGCAGGCGCTGATTGACCGCACCGCCGAGTACCTGCGTACACGCGAGCAGTTCGGGCGCAAGATCGGCGACTTCCAGGTGCTGCAGCACGCGCTGGTGGATATGTACATGGCCGCCGAGCAGGCGCGCTCGATCACGCTGGCGGCGGCGCTGAAGGCCGACTGCGGCGGCGTCGCGACAGGCGCCGACGCCGGGGCCGAGCGCCGGCGGCTGGTGGCCGCGGCGCGTCATGTCTGCGCCGAGGCCGGGCGGCTGGTCGGGCAGACGGCGGTGCAGCTGCACGGCGGCATCGGTGTCACCGACGAACTCGACGTGGCGCATTACTTCAAGCGCCTGACGATGCTGCCGGTGTGGTTTGCCGACAACGGGCAGCCGCTGGACCGGTTCCAGGCCGCCGCGGCCTGATGGCCGGCACGCAGCCGGCGGTCAGTCCACGGGCCGCCGCCGGCCTGTTCGGGCTGGTGATCGTCCTGTGGGGCGTCAACTGGCCGGTGATGAAGGTGGGCCTGGGCCACTTTCCGCCGCTGCACTTCGCCCTGCTGCGCATGCTGCTGGGGGCGTTGACCATGTTCGCGGTGGCGGCGCTGGCCGGGCAGCTGCGCGTGCCGGCGCGTCAGGACTGGCCCATCGTGCTGTCGGTCGGCGTCATGCAGATGAGCGGTTTCATGGCGCTCGGTTTCTTCGGCCTGCTCTATGTCGGCTCCGGACGGGCGGCCATCCTGGCCTACACGACGCCGCTGTGGGTGCTGCCGCTGTCGGTACTGGTGCTGCGCGAGCGCCTGGATGTCGCCAAGGTGGCCGGTTTCGCGCTGGGCCTGGCCGGGGTGGCGGTGCTGTTCAACCCGCTCGGGTTCGACTGGTCGGAGCGACGGGTGTTGCTCGGCAACGGCCTGCTGCTGACCGGCGCGGCGCTGTGGGCGGTGCAGATCGTGCACGTGCGTCATCACCGCTGGGTCGGCACGCCGCTGTCGCTGGTGCCCTGGCAGCAGGCGGTGGCGGTGGCGGTGTTGTTGCCGTTGGTGTGGCTGTTCGAGCCTGACGCGACCTTGAGCTGGACGCCGGCGTCGATCGCCATCCTGGCCTACAACGGCCCGCTGGCCACGGGCTTCTGTTTCTGGGCCATGCTCACGGTCACCCGCGCGCTGCCGGCGCTGACCACGTCGGTCGGTTCGCTGGCGACGCCCCTGGTCGGCATGCTGGCCGGTGCGTGGTGGCTGGGCGAGCCGCTGTCGTGGACCAATACCGGCGGCCTGGCGCTGATCGGTGGGGCGGTGCTCACGCTGGCGCTTGGCGAGACGTATCTGCGCCGCACCTGACGACGGCCGGGTAGGCGATGCCCGGATCGGCAAGGTAGGATTAGCCGCCGCCGTGGTGGCGGACGGTCCGCCCGCCACTCGACGTAATTCACCGATGCACCGCCTCTATCCCCCGTCAGTACCATGCCGATGACCCTTCTGGCAGCCGTGCTGCTGCCCTGGTTGGGGGCGGCGGTGTTGTTTGGGCAGCGCAATGACGCGCGCGACGTCTGCGCCTGGCTGGCCGGGGCGGTGGTGGCGCTGGCCATTGCGGCGCTGGCCTGCAGCGTGCCGGCGGTGGCCGGCGGCGACGTTGTGCGCGTGGCCTGGCCGTGGTTGCCGACGCTGGGGGTGAACTTCGGCTTCCGGCTGGACGGCCTGGCGCTGATGTTCGCCGGCCTGGTGCTGGGCATCGGCCTGGTGATCGTGCTGTATGCGCGCTATTACCTGGCCGAGGGGGAGCCGATCGCCCGCTTCTACGGCCTGTTGCTGACCTTCATGGGCGCCATGCAGGGTGTGGTGCTGGCGGACAACCTGATCCTGCTGGTGGTGTTCTGGGAGCTGACCGGGCTCAGCTCGTTCCTGCTGATTGGCTTCTGGTCGCATCGCGCGGATGCCCGCCAGGGCGCGCGCATGGCGCTGACCATCACCGGTGGTGGCGGTCTGGCGCTGTTGGCCGGTGTGGTGCTGATCGGCTCGGCGGTCGGCTCCTACGAGCTTGACGCGGTGCTGGCCGCCGGCCCGGCGCTGCATGCCCATCCCTACTACCTGCCGGCGCTGGTGCTGGTGTTGCTGGGCGCCTTCACCAAGTCGGCGCAGTTTCCGTTCCATTTCTGGCTGCCGCAGGCCATGGCGGCGCCGACGCCGGTGTCGGCGTATCTGCACTCGGCCACGCTGGTCAAGGCGGGAGTGTTCCTGCTGGCGCGCCTTTATCCGGCGCTCGGTGGTTCGGATGCCTGGTTCTATCTGGTCAGCGCAGCCGGCGTCGCCACGCTGTTGCTGGGTGCCGTGCTGGCCCTGTTCCAGCACGACCTCAAGGGGCTGCTGGCGTACTCCACCATCAGCCACCTGGGGCTGGTGACGCTGCTGTTCGGCCTGGATCGGCCGCTGGCGGTGGTGGCCGGCGTGTTCCACATCATCAACCACGCCACCTTCAAGGCGTCGCTGTTCATGGCCGCCGGCATCATCGACCACGAGTGCGGCACCCGCGACATGCGTCGCCTGCATGGCCTGTATCGCTACATGCCGTACACCGCCACGCTGGCCATGACGGCGGCGGCAGCGATGGCCGGCGTGCCGTTGCTCAATGGCTTCCTGTCCAAGGAGATGTTTTTCGCCGAGGCGCTGGCGCTCGGTGACCGCGGATGGCTGGGCTGGGTGCCGGCGGCGGTGGCGACCGCGGCCGGTCTGTTCAGCGTTGCCTACTCGGCGCGCTTCATCCACGACGTGTTCTTCAACGGTGAACCGAAAAATCTGCCGCGGGTGCCACACGAGCCCCCGCGCTGGATGAAGGTGCCGGTCGAGTTGCTGGTGCTGCTGTGCCTGCTGGTGGGGATGCTGCCGGGACTGACGGTGGCGCCGCTGCTGGCATTGGCGGCCGGTGCCGCGCTGGGGGGTGAACTGCCGGCCTACAGCCTGGCGGTGTGGCATGGCCTGAACCTGCCGCTGCTGATGAGCGTGCTGGCGATGGTCGGTGGTGTGGCGCTGTACGTCGGCATGCACCGCTGGGTGAACCTGCACACCATCGAGTTGACGGCCTACAGTGGCAAGGCCGCCTTCATGCGCATGCTGGATGCGGTGCTGGCCGGCTCCGGGCGGGTGACCCGCGCCCTGGACGACGGAAGCCAGCGTCGGTACCTGCTGTGGCTGCTGGTGGCGGCGGTGCTGGCCGGGGCCTGGCCGATGTGGCGCCAGGGACTGTCGGCCGGCCCGCTGGCCGGTCAGCCGGTGGCACCGCTGGCGGCGTCGGTATGGGTGCTTGGCCTGCTGGCGGCCGTGGCGACGGCGGCGCTGCATCGCTATCGCGTCACGGCGGTGATCGTGCTCGGCGTCGCCGGTCTGGTGGTCGGGCTGGCCTTCGTCTACCTGTCGGCGCTGGATCTTGCCCTGACGCAGATTCTGGTCGAGATGGTCAGCATGATCCTGCTGTTGTTGGCGCTTGGCCGGTTGCCGGTCGAGGCGCCGGTGGAGTCGCGCGGACGGCGCCTGCGCGACGCCGCGCTGGCGCTGGTGTTCGGCAGTGGCGTGGCGGCCATGCTGTATGCCGTGTTGACCCGACCGACCCTGTCGATCGCCGACTATTTCCTGCGCAATGCCTACCCGCTCGGTGGCGGCCACAACGCGGTCAACGTGATCATCGTTGATTTCCGCGGCTTCGATACGCTGGGCGAGATCGGCGTGCTGGGGCTGGCGGCGCTCATCATCCACGCCGTGATGCGGCGATTGCGCTGGCCGGCGCGGGTCGAGCCCGGACTCGCCGCCGACCGCTACCCGCTGCTGTTGCAGCTGCTTTCCGGGCTGCTGCTGCCGCTGGCGGCGGCGGTGGCGCTGTATCTGTTGCTGCGCGGCCACAATCTGCCGGGCGGTGGGTTCATCGCGGGGCTGGTGCTGGCATTGGCGCTGCTGGTGCAGTACCTGGCCCGTGGTCGCGCCTGGGTACGTGATCGCTTGCCGGAGAGCTTCGAGCAGTGGATCGGCGGCGGTCTCGCGCTGGCGCTGGTGACCGGCGTCGCCGCCTGGCTGTTGGGGCATCCGTTCCTGACCAGCGCCAGCGGTCATCCGGTGGTGCCCGTGCTCGGCGAGGTGCCGCTGGCCAGTGCCATGGTCTTCGACCTGGGCGTGTTCGCGGTGGTGGTGGGCGCCACGCTGCTGGCGCTGGTGAGTCTGGCCGGTCGACCGACACGGAGCGGTGTGTGATGTCGCTTGAACTGCTGTTGTCGCTGGGCGTGGGTGTGCTGGTGGCCTGCGGTGTGTACCTGTTGCTGCGCCCGCGGAGCTTCGACGTGATCCTGGGGCTGACGTTGCTGTCCTATGCCGTGAACCTGTTTATTTTTGCCACGGGCCGCTTGGCGGTGAACCGCGCGCCGATCGTCGGCAAGGGCGAGACCACGCTGGCGCAGTACGCCGACCCGTTGCCGCAGGCGCTGGTGTTGACCGCCATCGTCATCAGCTTCGGGATGACCGCGCTGCTGGTGGCGGTGGCCGTGGCCGCCCGGCGGACCACCGGCGACGATCATGTCGATGCCGGCCGTGAGCAGCTGCCATGAGGCGGGCGTCGGGGGTGCTGTTGTCATGAGTCACTGGCTGATTGCGCCGATCGTGCTGCCGCTGGCCACCGCCGTGGTGCTGCTGGCGCTCGGTCGCTGGCGCCCGGCCTGGCAGCTGCCGGTCAACCTGGCGGCCACCGCCGCGCTGGTGATGGTGTGCGGTGGCCTGCTTGGCGGTGCCGCCGACGGCGCGGTGCGCGTGTACCTGCTGGGCAACTGGCAGGCGCCGTTCGGCATCGCCCTGGCGCTGGACCGTCTGGCGGCGTTGATGTTGCTGCTGACCGCCGGCCTGGCCCTGGTCAGCCTGCTGGCGGCGGCACCGCGCTGGCAGGCGCGCGGGGCGTTTTTCCATCCGTTGTTCCAGATGCAGCTGATGGGCCTGGCCGGGGCCTTCCTGACGGCCGACCTGTTCAATCTGTTCGTGTTTTTCGAGGTGCTGCTGATCGCCTCCTACGGTCTGCTGCTGCACGGCGGCGGTCGGGCACGCTTGCACGCCGGCCTGCATTACGTGACCTTGAACCTGGTCGGTTCGGCGCTGTTCCTGCTCGGCGTGAGTCTGTTGTACGGGGTGACCGGTACGCTGAACATGGCCGACCTGGCGGTCAAGGTGGCGCAGGCCGCCGATGCCGACCTGGCGCTGTTGCAGGCCGCCGGTCTGCTGTTGCTGGTGGTGTTTGGGCTTAAGGCGGCGGTGTTGCCGCTGGGTTTGTGGCTGCCGACGACCTATGCCGCCGCCAGCGCGCCGGTGGCGGCGCTGTTCGCCATCATGACCAAGGTCGGTCTCTACGCCATCGTGCGCGTGTTCACGCTGATTTTCGTCGGCGAGCGGTTGGCCGTGGCGCAGCCGCTGCTGTTGCCGCTGGGTCTGGTCACGGTGCTGCTGGCCAGCCTGGGCGCGCTCAGCGCCGCCACCCTGCCGCGGCTTGCCGGCTACCTCACGCTGGTGTCGGCCGGCACGCTGCTGGCGGCCATGGGCGTGTCCGCGCCGGATGCCCTGGCGGCGGCGCTGTACTACCTGCCGCAGACCACGTTGGCGGTGGCCGCGCTGTTCCTGCTGGCGGAACTGATCGGCCGCCAGCGTGGGCCGCTGGGTGGCGCCCTGCAGCCGGGGCCGGCGGTGCGCCAGCCGGTGCTGCTGGGTGGATTGTTCCTGCTGGCCGGCGCCACGCTGGCCGGTTTGCCGCCGTTTTCGGGTTTCGTCGGCAAGCTGCTGATCCTGCGCAGTGCCACCGGAGAGGCGGGCGGATTCGCCGTGTGGGCGGTGCTGCTGTTGTCCGGCCTGGCGTTGGTGATCGCGCTCAGCCGGGCTGGCAGCCGCTTGTTCTGGAAGGTGTCGCCGGCGCTGCCGGGCGGCCGGCACGGCGCGCTGGCGCTGACACCGGCGGCGGTGCTGCTGGCGTCCTGCCTGTTGCTGGCGCTGGCGGCGGCGCCGGTGGTGCGCTTCACGCAGGCGACGGCCGGGCAGTTGCTGGCATCGGCGGAGTATGTGACGGCGGTGCTCGGCGCGGTGCCCGTGCAGCGGAGCGGACCATGAGGCGCTGGCTGCCGCAGCCGCTGCTCAGCACCACGCTGCTGGTGGTGTGGCTGTTGCTGAACAACACCCTGGCGCCGGCGCATCTGCTGTTGGGCGCGCTGCTGGCGTGGCTGCTGCCGTTGCTGGCGGCACCCTTTCGGCCGGCGCCGGTGCGGTTGCGCCGGCCGCTGCTGGCGGCGCGCCTGCTGGCGCGGGTGCTGGGGGACATTGTGCTGGCCAACCTCGAGGTGGCACGGCGCATCCTCGGACCCGAGGATGCGCTGACACCGCGTTTCGTGTGGGTGCCGCTGGACATCGAGCATCCCTGGGGCATTGCCACCCTGGCCGGCATCATCACGCTGACGCCGGGCACCGTGTCGTCGGATCTGAGCGCCGACCGCCGTTACCTGCTGGTGCATGCCCTGAACGTGGACGATCCCGACGCTCTGGTGGCCGGGATCAAGGCCCGATATGAACGCCCGCTGATGGAGGTCTTCGCGTGAACGTGGTGCAGGCCGTTTTGCCGTGGGTGACCGGCATGCTGGTGCTGGCCATGGGTTTCAACCTGTGGCGGGCGCTGCGCGGCCCGGCGTTGCCCGATCGCATCCTGGCGCTGGACACGCTGTACATCAACGCGCTGGCGTTGCTGGTGCTGCTGGGTATCCGCTTCGGCAGCCAGTTGTATTTCGAGGTGGCGCTGGTGATCGCCGTGCTCGGCTTCGTCGGCACGGTGGCGCTGGCGCGCTACGTGCTGCGCCGGGAGGTGATGGAATGACCGCGCTGCTCGATTGGCTGATCGCCTTTCTGTTGCTGGCCGGCGGTGCCTTTGCGCTGATCGGCTCGTTCGGTCTGGCGCGCCTGGGTGATTTCTACAAGCGCCTGCACGGGCCGACCAAGGCCACCACGCTGGGCGTCGGCTGCATTCTGATCGCCTCGTCGCTGTACCTGAGTGTGCGAGGACCGGTTCTGAGCGTGCACGAACTGCTGATCACGCTGTTTCTGTTCATCAGCGCGCCGGTCAGCGCCCACCTGCTGGTCAAGGCGGCGCTGCATCTGGACCCGCAGGCCCGACCGCCGCTGCCGCGGCGCAGCGACGACTGACGGCTCAGGAAAAGCGCGGCGGGCGTCGCTCGCCGAAGGCGGCCAGGCCCTCGTCCACATCCGGGCCGGCCATGGCTTCCAGCGCCAGGCGCTGTTCGAGCGTCAGTGCGTCGGTGAGCGGCAGATCGGCCCCCTGGCGTGCCAGGCGCTTCATGGCGGCGAGACCCGGTCGGCTGCGCGTGGCCAGCTGCTCGCAGTAGGCGAGCGCCTGCTGGCGAAGTTCGGCGTCCGGAACCACCTGCGCCACCAGGCCCCAGTCGCGCGCTTCCGCGGCCGCCAGCCAGCGGGCGGAGAACATCAGGTCCAGCGCGCGGGTCAGCCCCACGCGCCGCGGCAGGCGCTGGCTGCCGCCCCAGCCGGGCACCAGGCCGTACTGCGCGTGCTGGTCGCCGAATTTCGCGCCTTCGGCGGCGAGGATCACGTCGCCGGCCAGCGCCAGTTCCAGGCCGCCGGCCAGGCACAGTCCCTGCACGGCCATCACCACCGGCAGCGGCGAGGCTTCGAGACGACACAGCACGCGGTGGCCCTGGGCGATGAATGCGTCGAAGCGGCCGGTGGCACGCAGCGCCTGCACTTCGGCGAGGTCCGCTCCGGTGCAGAAGTGCCTGCCCTGGGCAGCGATCAGCACCGCCCGGCAGGCGGGGTCGTTCTCGGCGGTATCCAGTGCTGCCGCGATGGCGGCGTGCAGCGCGCCGCTGAGGCAGTTGAACTTGTCCGGCCGGGCCAGTTCCAGCACCGCCGTGGCGCCGCGCCGGGTGAGCGCCAGCGGCTCAGGCATAGGGCACGGCGATGCGGCCGATCTTCTCGCGCGCGACGATCATCTTCTGGATCTGCGCCGTGCCGTCGCCGATCTGCAGGCCGAGCACGTCGCGCAGGCGTTGCTGATGCGGCAGGTCGGTGCTGTAGCCATAGTGACCGTGGGTGATCAGGCACTGGTGGATGATGTCGTATGCCAGCTTCGGGCCCCACCACTTGACCATGGCCGCCTCGGACGTGTGCGGCAGGCCCTGATCGCGCAGCCACAGCGTCTTGTAGCACAGCAGGCGGCAGGCCTCGAGCAGCGTTTCATACTCGGCCAGCGGCTCGGTGACGCCCTGGAACTTGGCGATGGGCCGGCCGAAGGCCTCGCGCTCGCTCACGTAGGCCCAGGTCTCGTCCAGCGAGGCGCGGGCGGCCCCCAGGCACTGCAGGCCGATGAGGCCGCGGCTGTAGTCGAAGCCCGCCATCACCTGGCTGAAGCCGCGGTGCTCGTCGCCCAGCAGGCGGCTGGCCGGCACCTCGACTTCGTCGAAGAACACCGAGCCGCGACCGACCGGCTTGGTGCCGAGGTCGTCATACGGCAGGCGCGTGATGCCGGGGCTGTCCATGTCGACCAGCAGGGCGCTGATGCCGCGGGCGCGGTCTTCCTGTGCGCCGGTGCGGGCGAACACGACGATCTTGTGCATGTGCGCGGCGAACGAGGCGGACGCCTTCTCGCCCTTGAGCACGAACACGTCGCCACGGCGCGTGGCGCGCAGCTTCAGGTTGGCGGCATCGGAGCCGCCGCCGGGCTCGGTCAGGCCGAGGCCGATCAGGATTTCGCCGCGGCAGATCTGTCCCACCACCTCGCGCGCCAGGTCGGGCGCCGCGTGGCGCGCCACGATGGTGGCGCACAGCGAACCCATCAGCTGCACGTAGGAGGCGTTGAAGTCGTGGCGGGCGATCTCCTCCACGATCAGGCCGGCGGTGACGGCGTCCAGCCCGGCGCCGCCGAAGTGTTCCGGCATTTCGGGCGCGATGTAGCCGAGGCTGCCCATTTCCTCGACCAGGCCTGGTTCGAAGCCGGTCTTCTCGCGTCGCATGTAACCCGGTGTCAGGCGCTCGGCACCGTAGCGGGCAACCGCCTCGCGGATGGCCAGCTGGTCGTCGGTGAAGCCGAAATCCATGGCTCTCCTCTCGCGCCGCGATGCGGCAGTTTTCTAGTTGTTGTGAGGCCGATACGCCGGGGGCACCGACGCCCCCGCGTATCGGCGCCGACCCGCGGCAACGGGCCGGCGCGCGGCCTGCCTTACAGCGTGGCCAGGATGGTCTCGGCCTTGCTGGCCTCGAAGTTGCGGCCTTCCTCGACGCCGAGGTGGGTGACCACGCCGTTGTCGGCGACCAGGGCATAGCGCTGCGAGCGGATGCCGATGCCCATGCCGGTGGCGTCCAGCTCCAGGCCCAGGGCCTTGGCGAAATCGGCGTTGCCGTCGGCCAGCAGCAGCACCTTGTCGCCGACCTGCTGATCCTTGGCCCAGGCGCCCATCACGAAGGCATCGTTCACCGACACGCACACGATCTGGTCCACGCCCTTGGCCTTGATCTGGTCGGCCAGTTGCACGAAGCCGGGCAGGTGCTGGCCCGAGCACAGCGGGGTGAAGGCACCCGGCACGCCGAACAGCACGACCTTCTTGCCGGCGAACACCTCGTCGCTGGAAATCGGCTTGGGGCCCTCGGCGGTCATCTGCGCCAGGGTCACGGACGGAATCTTGTCGCCAACTTTGATGCTCATGGAGCGCTCCTCGAGTGGTGGGGGAAACAGGCGAAGGCCCGACCCTCAGCGCTGACCGACGGTCATCACTGTGAGCCGGGATATGCAGGTGATTCTACCCGCCTCGTCCTCGATGCGAATGTCCCAGACCTGCGTGCGGCGACCGGTGTGTATCGGCCGGGCGGTGCCGGTGACGGTGCCGTCGGGCACGCTGCGCAGGTGATTGGCGTTCACCTCGAGGCCGACGTGGCGCAGTTGCTCGTGCCCGGCCAGCATGGCCGAGGCCACCGAGCCGATCGTCTCGGCCAGGACCACGTTGGCGCCGCCGTGCAGGATGCCGGCAGGCTGGCGGGTGTGGTCGGTCACCGGCATGGTGGCCCTGAGGTAGTCCGGTCCCACTTCGGTGAAGCGCACGCCCAGGTGCCAGGCCATGCTGCCGCCGATACGCGGTTCGTTCAGCTGCTCCACGGTGAGTCCGGAGCGCCAGATGCTCATGTGTCGTTGCCTTGTGCTGTCGAGAAAAATCGGAACTCCGCCTGGCCGCCGCCATGACCGTGCCAGCGTTCCACGAATTCGGTCCGACCGTCGGTGCGCAGGCGAACGACCGTCGAGCAGCGGGTGCCGTAGCGCGGGGTGTCGATGTAGATGGCGCTGGCGGCGCGCGCCAGCGCGGCATCGGCGCCGGCCGGTGGTTCGCCGTGCGGCGGATGGGGGCGGCGGTCCTGCAGCAGGTCGAGCAGGGCCGGGGTGTTGGCGGTGCCCGTGCGGCACAGCGCGCCGAAGGCGGCCTTGGCGGCCTGCAGTTTCGGCCACGGGGTGTCGAGCAGGGCGTTGGATACGCCATAAACACCCGGTGCCAGGCGTTGTGGCGGGCCGCCGCGATTGCTGTACCACCACAACTGTCCGGCATCGCCGAGCAACAGGTTGAAGCCGGCGTAGTCGCCGGCGTGACGGTGCAGTGCGCGCAGAAAGTCGGCGGCCGGGGTGCCACCGAGCAGGTAATCGCGCACCAGGTGGCCACGCGAGGTCAGCGGGGCGACGGTGTGTGACGCCTCGCGGTGGTTGGTGACGGCCGCGAAGCGGCCATCACGCGTCACGCCCAGCCAGGTGCCGCCGGCCACCAAGTCGCGTCCGGCCAGCAGCCGTGGCGCCTCGTGCCAGAACTGGGCCGGCGCTGCTGGACGGGCATGGAACTCGTCGCGGTTGGCGGCCAACAGCAGAGGTTCATCCGGCAACTGGCGAAAGGCCAGGACCAGCAGGCACATGCGCGGGCCTCAGGCGCGCACGGCCAGCGCCAGGCCGTCGCGTTCCGGCTGGTGGCCGGGCAGCAAACACAGCAGGTTGATGCTGCGAAAACGGCTGTCGGCGGCCAGCGCGGCGTTGAAGGGTTCGGCGTCGGCAAAGCCGGTGTTGTCGGCCACCAGCAGGCCGCCGGGACGCAGCAGGCGCGCGCAATGGTCGAGCGCGAACCGATAGTCGGATTTTTCGATGTCGAGCAGAACCAGGTCGAACGTTCCCTTCAGGCCGGGCAGCACTTCCTGGGCGGCACCGATCAGCACGTTGGCCTGGGGCAGGCAGCCGGCCAGGTTCTGGCGTGCCGCCACGGCGCGGCGCGGGTCGCGCTCCAGGGCGACGATCTCGCCCTCGCGGTCCATGCCATCGGCCAGGTACAGGGCCGAGTAGCCGTTGCCCGCGCCCAGGTCGAGCGCCCGGCGCACGCCACCGAAGCGTGCCAGCAGGGTCAGCAAGCCTCCCAGCTGCGGGCCGACGGTGGGGATGCCGTCGCTGGCGGCGGCGATGGCCACCTGTGTCCGTTCAGGTTGCTGGGGTCGGGTTTGACGGCGGAAGTAGGCTTCCAGGTCGTCGATCATGCGCGGCACGCGGGAATCTCCACAAAAGGCGTCGTGTGAGCTTGGCCGGCCGGTCATGATGCCGCAGTTGAGCCACGCGCGTGGGGCGTGCCTGGTACCTGTGGACGGGGCTCACCACGGCCGGTCTCGCGGCGGGCGAAGGCCAGGGTGTCCGGCAACAGGTGGGTCAGGTCGTCGGCGATGCCGGCGTCGACGGCGCGCAGGTGCGTGAATGCCTGTGCCAGGGTGTTCGGCTGCCGGGCGCGTGCTGCCATGCGGGCGAGCACGTCCTCGATCACGGACGGTTGTCGGTAGCCGGTGAGCAGGTCCTGGTCGGCCATGAAGGTCGCAAACCGCTGCAGGCGCGGCGGCAGTGCCTGGTGGTGTCGGGCCAGTGCCGCGTACACCCCGGCCGCGAACTGTTCCAGCGGCATGGCGCTGACGTCCGACCAGCGGCGGGCGAGCACGTGGTCGTAGTAGACGTCGAGTGCCACGCGGCCCCAGCGGCGCTGGGGCGCCGGCAGACGTTGCAGGCTGCTGTGGAAGGCGCGGTGGCGATCGACGAAGGCGTCGATCCGCCGGTGCAGCCGGATACCCGCCTGCCAGGCGGGCGGATAGTGTTGCGGCGGTGCGCCGCGCACGAAATCGCCCAGCAGGTTGCCGATCAGCGAACAGCCGGCCTGTTCGGCCAGCAGGGCGTGGGCCAGGATGTTCAGGAGGGCCTCGGCGGTGGCGGCAAACGCATCCGAGTCCAATTATGCCAGCCGGCCTGGAACTCGCTGCCGATATGGGTTTGGGCGATACTGCGGGCTCGTTGGCTGGCTGGAAGCGGGTGTTGCAGTGTGAGCACGGATTCTTTCTCCCTGCGCGGGATACAGCGCGCCTGTCGCTCGTGCAGCCTGCACGAGTTGTGTCTGCCGCTGGGCGTGAGCGACACCGACATCGACTTGCTGGAAAAAATCGTCCACCGGTCGCGCCCCCTGCCGCGCGGGAAGTTTCTGTTTCGTGAGGGCGATCCGTTCACGTCCATCTTCGTGGCCCGTTCCGGGGCCGTGAAGAGCTTTACGGTGGCGCCGGACGGCAGCGAGCAGATCATCGGCTTTCACCTTCCGGGCGAGCTGCTCGGCCTGGACGGCCTGACCGAGGGTGTGCACGCCGCCAGTGCCCACACGCTGGAGACGGTGAGCGTGTGCGAGGTGCCGTTCGATCGACTGGAGGATGTCGCGCGCCAGATTCCGGCCCTGCAGCACCAGCTGTTGCGCCTGATGAGCCGCGAGATCACCCGCCGTGAGGAGCAGCTGCTGTCGCTGGGCAAGCAGTCGCCGGAGCGGCGACTGGCGGTGCTGCTGTTGAGTCTGTCGATGCGTTTCTCGCAGCGCGGCTATTCGGCGACCCGCTTCCTGTTGCCGATGGCGCGTCTGGACATCGCCAATTTCCTGGGGCTGGCGGCGGAGACCGTCAGCCGCCTGCTGCGCCGCTTCCAGGATGCCGGCGTGTTGGCCGTGGACGGCCGCGCGGTGGACATCCTGGATTTGCCCGAGTTGCGTGCCCTGGCCGGCGCCGAGGGGAGCGAGGAGCCTGCGCCGCCGTCGTGTGCCTGAGACGCGTGTGGGGTTTTCAGGCGTCCAGGCCGGCCGGGGAAGGCCGGAGGCGACTCGGGCGCGCAAGGGCGTGATTCGCGTGCCCGGGTTCGGGCGCGTACCGAACGTGTGACGGACGTCCTGCGCAGGACGTGCGGTTTTCTCGCACCCCGAGGCGCCGCCGCGTGGTTTTCGGCCGCAGGCCGGCGATGCCTTGACAGGCATCAATGCCCCCGGGCGGCGGGGCGCCATCCTTGACGACCGAGGCGGTACGGTCGACAGGAGTGCGCCATGGATCACGTCAGCAACCAGCAGGGCCTGGCCGGCTTCGGTGCCTATCTGGACGAGCGGCCTGGCGACGGCGTGCGGCGTCTGGACCGGGGCCTGTACACCGATCCCGAGCTGTTCGCGCTGGAAGTCGAGCGCATCTTCGAGGGCGGCTGGCTGTACCTGGCGCACGACAGTCAGCTGCCGTATCCGGGAAACTTCGTCACGCTGACGCTCGGTCGCCAGCCGGTCATCGTCTGCCGTGACCAGAGCGGACACGTCGGCGCCTTCATCAACGCCTGCCCGCACCACGGCGCGACACTGCTGCGTGAAAGCCAGGGCTCGGTGCCGGACTTCAGTTGTCCGTCGCATGGCTGGTGTTTCAGCCTCGACGGTGCGCTGGCGGCAGTGCTCAAGGAAAAGGACGGCGCCTACCCGCCGCAGTTCGACAAGGGCGCGTTCGGGCTGACGCGCCTGGCACGGCTGGAGGCCTACCGCGGCTTCATCTTCGGCAGCCTGAGCCCGGACGTGCCGAGTCTGGCCGAGCACCTGGGGCCGGCCGCCCGTTGCATCGACCTGCTGGTCGAGCAGAGCGAGGAGGGGGTGGAGCTGCTGCGCGGCCAGGCCAGCTACACCTACCGCGGCAACTGGAAGCTGCAGCTGGAAAGTGCCATCGACGGCTATCACGTGCATGCCACCCATGCCACCTACATCGCCACCGCCGACCGGCGCCGTGCCCGCGCGGCTGGCCGCGACGCGGTGCACGCCATGCAGCTGGGGCGGCTGGACCGGCAACGGCACAGCGGTTACTTCGACCTCGGTCACGGCCACGTCATGCTGTTCGGTGACTGGCCCAATCCGCAGGACCGGCCGAACTTCGGTCGTTACGAGGAATACCGCGCGCGCCTGGGCGAGGCCGCGGCGCGCTGGATGGTCGGTCGCCTGCGCAATCTGCTGATCTATCCCAACCTCATGCTGCTGGACCACATGTCGGCCCAGCTGCGGGTCATCCACCCGCTGGCGGTGGACCTGACCGAGGTCACCACGCATGCCATCGCGCCGCGCGACGAGGCTTCCGGCGAGCGCCTGCGGCGCATTCGTCAATACGAGGACTTCTTCAACGCCAGCGGCATGGCGACGCCGGACGACCTGAGCGAGTTCTCGCAGCGCCAGTTCGGCTGCAACGGGCGCGCCCAGCGCTGGAGCGACTTCTCGCGCGGTCTGGCGCGCGGCGAGCGCGGCAGCGGCGAGTTGGCGCGGGAACTGGGACTGGCGCTGGATGACTGCGGCAGCGGCCTGGAGGATGAGGGCGCCGCCATGGTGCTGCACCGGCGCTGGCTGGCGCTGATGGACGGCCCGGCCGGCCGCTGACGGTCGCCCGCCGGGCGCCGTCGCCCGGGTGCCATGTGACCCGGCCCCGCGCGATAGCGGACAATCGCCGCTTTTGAGCCGAGCCGAGCGAGCGTCCGTATGCCCGAACTGACCGTGGTGGTGCCCACCTTCAACGAGGCCGACAACCTGTCTGCGCTGGTCGGTGAGTTGACGCAGGCACTCGACGGCCTGGACTGGGAGGTGCTGTTCGTCGACGACGACTCGCCGGACGGCACCGCCGACCGGGCCCGTGCCCTGGCACAGCACAATCCACGCGTGCGCTGCCTGCAGCGCCTGGGCCGGCGCGGGCTGGCGAGTGCCTGCATCGAGGGCATGCTGGCGTCCTCGGCGCCGTGCCTGGCGGTGATGGATGGCGACCTGCAGCACGACCCGGCCCTGCTGCGGCCCATGCTGGAGACCCTGCGTGGCGGGGAAACCGATATCGTGGTCGGCAGCCGTCACCTCGACGGCGGGGGGGTCGGCGATTTCTCGGCCTACCGTCAGTGGGTCAGCCGCGTCGGCGACCGGCTCAGCCGGGCGGTGCTCAAGGCGCGTCTGACCGATCCGATGAGCGGCTTTTTCATGCTCACGCGCCCGGCGTTGATGGCCTGCCTGCGAAACGGCGTTTCGGCCATCGGCTACAAGCTGCTGGTCGACCTGTTCGCGTCGGCGCCGCGCCCGCTGCGGGCGGCGGAGCTGCCCTATACGTTTCGCAGCCGCGTGGCCGGCCACAGCAAGCTCGACAGCAAGGTGGTGCTCGACTACCTGGCGCTGCTGACGGAGAAGCTGGTCGGCCGTTTCGTGCCGGTGCGCTTCCTGGCGTTCTCGGCGGTCGGCGGGCTGGGGGTGGGTGTGCACCTGGCGGTGCTGTGGGCGGTATTCCGGGGGCTCGGTCTGGCGTTCGTGCCGGCACAGCTGCTGGCCACGCTGACCGCCATGACCTTCAACTACGTGCTCAACAACAGCCTGACCTACCGTGACCGGCGCCTGCGCGGCTGGCGTTTTCTGGGGGGCTGGCTGTCGTTCACGCTGGCCTGCAGCGTGGGGGCGGTGGCCAATGTCGGCATTGCCGCCTACCTGTATCAGCGCGAGACGTTCTGGATCGCCTCGGCGCTCAGCGGCGTGCTGGTGGGCGCGGTCTGGAACTACGCGGTGACCAGCGTCTATACCTGGCGAAGGTGAACCGCCGCGGCGCCCGGCGCCGCGGCGGCCGTGGCCCCGGCCGGGCGCTCAGAAGCGCCGGCCGATGCCGATGCCGTAGACCCAGGGGTCGATGTCGACGTCGACCGTCAGGCGCCCCAGCGCCGTGGTCGAGATCTTCGCCTCGGTGTCCATGTCGATGTACTTGACGTCGGCGTTGACGAACCAGTCGTCGTTGATCGCCACGTCGACACCGACGTTGGCCGCCAGGCCCCAGGAGTCCTCCAGTTCCACCGAGGCCTTGCCGCCCATGGCGGTCTTGAAGCTGGAGGTGGCGTCTTCGTTGAAGAAGTGCGTGTAGTTCACGCCGAGGCCGGCGTACGGGCGGACGGTGCCGTTGGTGTTGAAGTGGTACTGCAGCGTCAGCGTCGGCGGCAGGGTGCGGGCGTCGAACAGCGTGCCCAGGCCGGCCAGGCTGCCGGTGCCCCGCGCGTCGTGCTCGCTGGAGGCCAGAATCAGCTCCAGGCCCCAGTGGGGCGTCAGCATGAAGGTGAAGTCGAGTTCCGGCGTCACGTCGGAATCGAGGCCGGCGCCGCTGCCGGCGATCGGGCCGACGCCACTGATCTTCACCGCCCCGCTGTGCTCATGCGGGTCGACGGCGATGACGCGGCCGCGGATCAGCAGGTCGCCGGCCTCGTAGGCGTGGGTGGCCGGCACCGCAGTGGCGCAGGCCAGGGCCAGGCAAGCGGTTGCCGCCGTGGTCGTCGGACGTGGGTTCATGGACTCATGCCTCCGTGGTGGGTGAAACAGCGATCGCTGTTTCCTGCCGTCTTGGCAGGGACGCAGGCAGTGTCCAGGATGTCCGGCCGGCGGCCATTGACGCCGGCCAGGCGCGGCGTGCGGCGGGCTTGACGCCCGTCAATACGCCCACCGCGGGTGGTTTCAGTCCGACCCGGTCGCGCGCTGTCCGTCGGTGTCGAACAGGTGCCAGTGGGGACCCGTCAGGCCGACAGCCACGGTCCCGCCGGGCGCCGGAAGGTCGTCGTGATGGTGGCGCACGGTCAACGGCGTGCCGTCCGCCAGGCGCAGGTGCACGATGCGCGCCTCGCCCAGTTCCTCGACCAGTTCCAGGCGGGCATTGAAGGCGGCTTCGGCGTTCCCGCCCGCCAGCAGGCGCAGGTGCTCCGGGCGCAGGCCCAGCGTGGCCGGGCCGCGCACCGGTGTCTCGCCCAGCCCGAGCCGGCCGCCCCCGGGCAGCGCGGCGGTGCCGTCGGCGATCTCCACCGGCAGCAGGTTCATGGTCGGCGAGCCGAGGAAGCCGGCCACGAACACGTTGGCCGGGCGTCGGTAAAGCTCGGTCGGCGGGCCGACCTGCTCCACGCGGCCGCGGTTCAGGACCACCATGCGGTCGGCCAGGGTCATGGCCTCCACCTGGTCGTGCGTGACGTAGACCATCGACGCATCGAACTGCTGGTGCATGCGGGCGATCTCGATGCGCGTCTGCACCCGCAGGGCGGCGTCCAGGTTCGACAGCGGCTCGTCGAACAGGAACACCTGCGGATCGCGCACGATGGCGCGGGCGATGGCCACCCGCTGGCGCTGGCCGCCGGACAGCTCGCGCGGGCGGCGGCGCAGCAACTCTTCGATCTGCAGCATGCGCGCCGCCTCGCGCACCTTCTGGTCGATGGTCCGGCGGTCGGTGCGCGCCAGCTTCAGGCCGAAGGCGATGTTGCGGTACACGTCCATGTGCGGGTAGAGCGCGTAGGACTGGAACACCATGGACACGCCGCGCTCGGCCGGCGGCAGGTCGGTGACGTCGCGTTCGCCAATGTGGATGCGCCCGTCGCTGACCTCTTCCAGGCCGGCGATCAGGCGCAGCAGGGTCGACTTGCCGCAGCCCGAGGGGCCGACGAACACCACCAGCTCGCGCGGCTGGATGTGCAGGTCGATGCCCGGAATGACATCGACCGGCCCGAAGGACTTGCGCACCTGCTCCAGGCGGACTGCCGCCATCACATGCTCTCCGTGGGTGGGTTCATCCCTTCACCGCGCCGGCGGTCATGCCGGCCACCAGGCGGCGCTGGAACACCAGCACCAGCACGATCAGCGGCACGGTGACGGTGACCGAGGCGGCCATCACGTTGCCCCACGGCAACTCGTGTTCGCTGCCGCCGCTGATCAGGGCGATGGCCACCGGCACGGTGCGCTGGGCGTTGGACAGGGTGAAGGTGAGGGCGAACAGGAACTCGTTCCAGGCGACGATGAAGGCCAGCAGGCCGGTGGCCACCATGGCCGGCCACAGCATGGGCAGGAACACGCGGAACACCAGCGTCAGCGGGCCGGCGCCGTCGAGCAGGGCGGCTTCCTCGATTTCCACCGGCAGGTCGCGGATGAAGGCGGTCAGCACCCAGACCGTGAACGGCAGGGTGAAGATGAGGTAGGACAGCATCAGTCCGAGCGGGTTGTTGAACAGGCCAAGCGCCCGTATCAGCTCGAACAGCCCGGACAGCACCGCCACCTGCGGGAACATGGACGTGGCCAGGATGGCCAGCAGCAGCGGGCCGCGGCCACGGAAGCGGATGCGCGCCAGGGCGAAGGCGGCGGTCAGGCCCAGCAGCAGCGACAGGCCCACCACCACGGTGGCCACCAGCAGCGAGTTCAGGATGTTGCGCCCGAACGGCTGCTCGCCGAACACCCGCAGGTAGTTGCCGAAATCGAGCGCCGGCGGCCAGTAGTGGACCTCGAAGATCTGCGAGCCGCTGGTGAACGAGGTGACCACCGCGTAGTAGAACGGGAACAGCAGGTACACCACCAGCACGGCCAGCAGCAGACCAAAAGCGGCGCGTTGCACGGCGCGCTTCATGCGCGTTGCTCCGACAGGCGGGTGCGCGTGAGCGCCAGATACACCACCGTCAGCAGGCCGATGACCAGGAACAGCAGCGTCGAGGCGGCCGAGCCGTAGCCGACCGCCTGGAAGTCCACCAGCTGCTGGCGGGCATACACCGACAGCGTCATGGTCGCCTCGCTGTTGCCGGTCATGACGTACACCAGGTCGAACACGCGCATGGCGTCGAGCAGGCGGAACACCACGGTCACCACCAGGGCGGGCTTGATCAGCGGCAGCGTGATGCGGAAGAACACCCGCACCGGGTGCACGCCGTCGATGCGTGCCGCCTCGTAGCAGTCGCGCGGCAGCATCTGCAGCGCCGCCAGCACCAGCAGGGCGACGAACGGGGTGGTTTTCCAGATGTCGACCGCGGCCACCGCCCACAGCGCCAGGTCCGGGTCGGCCAGCCAGGCCACCGGCGCGGCAATCAGGCCCAGGCGCAGCAGCACGTCGTTGATGACGCCGAACTGGTCGTGCAGCATCCAGGCCCACATCTTGGCCGACACCACGGTCGGGATGGCCCAGGGCACCAGCATGGCGGCGCGCAGCAGGCCGCGGCCCCGAAAGCCGGCGTTCAGGATCAGCGCGATGCCGACGCCGAGCACGGTCTCGAACAGCACGGTGACCCCGGCAAAGGCCAGCGTGTTGCCCAGTGCCTTCCAGAACAGCCGGTCGGCCAGCAGGCCATACCAGCCGGCGTCGTCACGGGTGAGGTAGTTCTCCAGGCCGACGAAGCGGTAGTCGGCCAGGTAGCCGAGTTCTGCGTCGGTGAAGCTGAACAGTATCGTGCGCAGCAGCGGCCACAGCGCGACCAGCGCCAGCGCCGCCAGCATGGGCGTGACGAACAGCCAGGCGGTGCGCCGGCGTGTGTGCATCCAGCCGCGGCGGGCAGGACGCGTGGGC
>NZ_JBFJTF010000005.1:0-31626 GCF_041625615.1 Immundisolibacter sp.
GACGCTGATTCCGGTGCTGGTGATTCCGGTGTCGCTGATCGGATCGTTCGCAGTGATGTGGGCCCTCGGCTTCTCCATCAACGTCCTCACCCTGCTGGCGCTGGTACTCGCGATCGGCCTGGTGGTGGATGACGCCATCGTGGTGCTGGAGAACATCTACCGGCGCATCGAGGAAGGCCTGGCGCCGCGCGAGGCGGCGCTGGCCGGCGGTCGTGAGATTGGCTTCGCCGTGCTGGCCATGACCATCACGCTGGTGGCGGTGTTCGTGCCGATGGCGTTCCAGACCGGCACCACCGGCCGCCTGTTCCGCGAATTCGCGCTGGCGGTGGCGGGCGCGGTGGCGGTGTCCGGTTTCGTCGCGCTGACGCTGGTGCCGATGCTGTGCGGGCGCATTCTCAGGCACTCGCAGCACAACGCCGCCTACCAGTTCACGGAGCGGTTTTTCGTGGCGCTGAACCGTGGTTACGAGAAGACCTTGCGGTTCGCGCTCAACGCCTGGGTGCTGGTGCTGGTGGTGGCACTCGGGGTGGGCGGCGTCGGCGCCTGGATGTTCACGCAGCTGCAGTCCGAGCTGTCGCCGTTCGAGGACCGTTCGGATTTCGTGGTGCTGATGCTCGGGCCCGAGGGCGCCACCTACGACTACATGTACCGCAACATGCTGCAGGCGGAGCAGATACTGGCCGACGTGCCGGAGATGAAGACGCTGTTCATGGTGGTGTCGCCCGGGGTGGCGCGTCCGGCACCGGTCAATGTCGGCGCCTCGTTTGCCACCGTCGTGCCGTGGCAGGAGCGCACGCGCAGCCAGTTCGACATCACCCGCGAGCTGGCGCCGAAGCTCGGCGCCATGCCGGGCGTGCTGGCGTTTCCCATCAACCGTGCCTCGCTGGGCATGGGCGGCTACCGGGAAACGCCGGTGCAGTTCGTGATGCAGGCCGACACCTGGGAGGAGTTGCAGGTGGCGGTCGACACACTGATGGCGCGGGCGGCGCAGAACCCGGCGCTGATCAACCTCGACACGGACCTGAAGCTGAACAAGCCGCAGCTGAAGGTGGACGTGAACCGGGACAAGCTGGCCAATCTGGGCATCGGCGCCGCCGAGGTCGGCCGCACCCTGGAGACGTTGCTGGGCGGGCGCGAGGTGACGCGCTTCAAGCGCGCCGGCAAGCAGTACGACGTCGTCGTCAAGCTTACCGACGACGCGCGCCGTCAGCCCACCGACCTGACCGACATCTATCTGCGGGCCGGTGACGGTTCGCTGGTGCAGGTGGACAACGTTGCCACCCTGCGTGAGGCGGTCGCGCCACGCGAGCTGAATCATTTCAATCGCCTGCGGGCGGCCAAGATCAGCGCCAACATCGCGCCGGGGCACGCCCTGGGCGAGGTGCTGGACTGGCTGGCGCGCGAGGCTCGGCAGATCCTGCCGCCGGGCGGGCGCATCGACTACGACGGCATCTCGCGCGAGTTCAAGGAAGCCAGCCAGGCGTTGATCTTCACGTTCGGTCTGGCGCTCGTGTTCATCTACCTGGTGCTGTCGGCGCAGTTCGAAAGCTTCCGCGATCCACTGGTGATTCTGCTGTCGGTGCCGCTGGCGGTGGTCGGCGCCGTCGCCGCGCTGTATCTGACCGGCAACACCCTGAACGTCTACAGCCAGATCGGCATGGTGATGCTGATCGGTCTGACCGCCAAGAACGGCATCCTCATCGTCGAGTTCACGCGCCAGTTGCGTGCTGGCGGCATGGCGGCCAAGGAGGCGCTGGTGCGCGCCTCCGTGTTGCGCCTGCGGCCGATCATGATGACCTCGGCCACCATGCTGCTGGCGGCGGTGCCGCTGGCCCTCGCCCGGGGAGCCGGTGCCGAAACACGGCACCCGATCGGCTGGGTGATCATTGGCGGTTTGTTGGTCGGGTCTGTCTTCAGCCTGTACGTGGTGCCCGTGGTGTACATGCTCCTGGCCGGGCGGCGAGAGGCACGTGTCGGTGAGACGGCCACGCCGCGACCCCACGCGGTCTAGCGGTGGTCGCCCACCAAGGCGGCGCACGGCCAGGCCTTGCGCTGCTGCTGATTCCACTGGCCAGCTTTCTGGGGCCGTTCATCGCCACCGGCATCGTGGTCGCGCTGCCGCAGATCGCCGAGGCGCGCGGCTTCTCCGCGGCGCAGGCCGGCTGGTACACCAGCGCCTATTTCGTGACCGCGGCGGTGTTCATGATGCCGGTGGCGCGGGCCGGCGACCTGTACGGCCGCGGACCGGTGCTGGCCTTGGGCGCGGCCACCATCGCGCTGACCAGCCTGTTGTGTGCCTGGGTGGTGGATCCAATCGCGCAGATCGGTCTGCGTCTGGTTCAGGGCGCCGGCTCGGCGTGCGTGTTTGGCACCAGTTCGGCGTTGCTGGCGCAATTGGTGCCGCCCAGTCGCCGCGGACGGGTGATCGGATTCAACATCACGGTGACCTACGTGGGTCTCACCGCCGGTCCGGCGCTGGGCGGTGTGTTGACGCAGGCGTTCGGGTGGCAGTCGCTGTTCTATCTGACCGGCGTGACAGGTCTGCTGGTGGCGCTGGCGCTGTGGCGCGGGCTGCCGTCGACGCGGGCCAGCGGTCATGGCGGGCGCTTTGACCTGACCGGGGCGCTGCTGCTGGGGGCGGCTCTGGGTGTGTTCTGGCTCGCTTCCGGCCGCCCGCAGCACTGGGATGCGCTGGTTCTGCTGGTGCTGGCCGGCGTCTTGCTGTGGCTGTTCGTTGCCCACCAACGGCGTGCAACGGACCCGTTGATCGACCTGCGCCTGCTGGCGCCCGGCCAGGGCTTGCGCTACTCCGCCAGCGCGGCGCTGTTGCATTACAGCGGCGTGTTCGGCCTGAGTTACGTGCTCAGCCTGGTGCTGCAGCAGGGGATGGGCAGCGGCGCGGCGCGCACCGGCCTGCTGCTGGCCGTCCAGCCGGTGCTGCAGACGGTGTTGGCGACGCCGGCCGGACGCCTGGCCGACCGTCTGCCGGCGCGTTACCTGACGGTGGGTGGTCTCGTGCTGACGTCGACCGGGCTGGCGCTGGTGACGCTGGTCGGGGTGACCGGCGTCTATGGCCTGCTGCCGGTGGCGCTGGGCTGCATTGGTGTCGGTACGGCACTGTTCGTGCCGCCGAACCAGCACGCCGCACTGGGTGCGGTGCCGCCGTCGGCGTTCGGCCTGGCGGCCGGCGTCATGCAGACCGCGCGCTTGGTCGGCCAGATGGCCAGCATGGCGCTGGCGGTCCTGTTGCTGGGACTGTTCGAGCCGTTGTCGGCGACCGATCACCGGCACGCCCTGACGGCAGCCGGCGCGGTGTTCCTTGCCTTGTGCCTGGGGGCGTTGACGGCGGCAGCCCGGCGCCCGGTGGTCCAGCCCTGATGCGCCGTTCGAGGTTGGGAGAATGATGTGGACTGGCTGAACATCGAGTTCTTGGCGCCGGCGATGCGGCACGCGCACGTGTGCGACCTGCTGGAGGCGGCCGGAGCGCTGGCGGTGACCAGCCTTGATGCCGCCGACTGTCCGGTGCTGGAGCCGGCGCCGGGGCAGACGCCGTTGTGGCCCGAGGTACGGGTGGTGGCGCTGTTTGCCGGCGACTACGACCCGCAGCCGTTGCAGGCGTTGCTGCGTGCCGGTGGCTTGGTGGCCGTCAGCTGCGAACCGTTGACCGACGACGACTGGGTGCGCCGTGGCCAGGACGTGACGGTGCGCCATTTCGGCGGGCGCTTGTGGGTGTGCCCGGCGGATGCGCCGGCGCCGGCGCCGGATGCCTGCGTGTTGCGCCTGGATGCCGGGTTGGCGTTCGGCACCGGGTCACACCCCACCACCGCCGGGTGCCTGCGCTGGCTGGCCGAGCACCCACCGCGCCATCTCGAGGTCGTCGACTACGGCTGCGGCTCCGGCATTCTGGCGGTGGCGGCGGCGTTGCTGGGCGCCCGTCATGTGCAGGCCACCGACCTGGATCCGCAGGCGCTGCGCGCCACGGCCGACAACGCCGGACGCAATGCGGTGGCGGACCGGGTGCACGCATGTGAACCGGCGGCGCTGTCGGCGCCGGTGGATCTGGTGCTGGCCAACATACTGGCGCCGGTGCTGATCGACCTGGCGCCAAGCCTGGTGGCGTTGCTGCGCCCCGGCGGGGTTTTGCTACTATCCGGCGTGCTCGAATCTCAGCTGGAAGGCCTTGTGTCCGCATATTCGCCGGCTCTGCAGTTCAGGCCCGCCCGTGTCGATCAGGGGTGGGTGTGTGTGGAGGCCGTAAAACAGTGAACGCGCAGGCGGCGTTGTTGCGATGCCCTGCGTGCGGCACGGTGTTCCGCGCGCCGCCGCAACTTCCGTCGCATCGCAGGGTGCGCTGTGGTGTGTGCCACGAACTGTTCAGCGCGCCGGTGTCGGATACCGACCCCATACCGCGTCCCGCCTACGCCTCGGCGGCAGCGGCGACGGGTGCCGGTGGCGGCGGCATCGTGCGGGCCGGTGCGCTGGTCGCGCTGGTGCTGCTGCTGGTGGCCCAACTGGCATGGTTGGCGCGCGACCGGCTGGTGGTTTATCCACGCTTTCACGCGCTGTATGGCGTGGTCTGTCACTACCTGGGCTGCCAGGTGCCGGCATTTCGCGACCTGTCCGCCATCGACATAAGCGCCGCCCGGGTCACCTCGCATCCCGAGTATGCCGACGCGCTGCTGGCGGTGGTGTCGCTGCGCAACCAGGCGCAGGCGGCACAGCCGTGGCCGCGGCTGGCGCTGTCTCTGACGGCGCCCGACGGCAGCACTGTGGCGGGGCGTCTGTTCGAGCCAGCCGAGTTTCTGCCGGCGTTGAACCAGGGCGAAGAAATGTTCGCCGCCGATGCCGCCGTGCACGTCCGCTTGCCGTTGGCGGACCCCGGTACCGAGGCGGCGAGTTTCCGTTTCACAGTGCACTGACAGGCCGCCGCGGCTGCCACGGCCGGTCGCATTGGGCTACCATGGCGCCCCGGTTGCTACCCGCGGGCAACGCGACCGGCTCTGAACTGATCAACGGACCTGCCCCCGTCGTGTCGGACGTTGTGTCGGCCTCGCGGCGGCGTTCCCAGGGAGCCTAAGAATGAAGCCTGCCGATGTCAGCGTTCCTGCGGATCAGGGTTTGGCGGTGCCGCTGCCTGGCACCTGCGCCGACCAGCCGCTGGGGCAGTGCGTCGAGACCACGGTGCGCCGTTACCTGGACGCGCTGGGCGACAGCAGCCCCACCGACTTGTACCAGTTGCTGCTGTCACAGATCGAAAAGCCCTTGTTGGCGGTAGTGATGGAGCGCGCGCGCGGCAACCGTTGCCGTGCTGCCGAGATGCTTGGCATCAACCGCAACACCCTGCGCAAGAAGCTGCAGCAGTACGGGCTTTGAGTTGAATGTATTGACGGTGTGTCGGCAGGGTGCCGCACGCCGCGTTTTTGCTTTTCTCCTGACAGGTTTGCCGTGACACACAGCGTACGCCGCGCCCTGCTCAGCGTGTCGGACAAGACGGGCGTGGTGGATCTCGCCCGCCGCCTGGCCGCCCTGGGCATTGAGCTCGTTTCCACCGGTGGCACCTGCCGCGCCCTGCGCGAGGCCGGGCTTACGGTGCAGGAGGTGGCCGAGGTCACCGGATTTCCGGAAATCATGGATGGCCGGGTCAAGACCCTGCATCCGCTGATCCATGGCGGGCTGCTCGGCCGGCGTGGCCCGGACGACGCGGTGATGGCGGCGCACGGCATCGCGCCGATCGACCTGCTGGTGCTGAACCTGTACCCGTTCGAGGCCACCGTGGCGCGTCCCGATTGCACGCTGGAGGAGGCCGTCGAGCAGATCGACATCGGCGGACCGGCCATGCTGCGCGAGGCGGCCAAGAACTTCCGTCACCTGGCGGTGCTGACCGAGCCGGCGCAGTACGACGCCGCCATCGGCCAGATCGAGGCCAGCGGCGGGGTGGGGGACGCCGAGCGTTTCGCGCTGGCGGTGGCGGCCTTCAATCACGTCGCCAATTACGACGCCGCCATCAGCGATTACCTGTCCTCGATCGGTCCGGACGGTGCGCGCGGCGAGTTCCCGGGGCAGGCCAACGGCCGCTTCGTGAAGGTGATGGACCTGCGTTACGGCGAGAACCCGCATCAGCAGGCGGCGTTCTATCGCGATCTGTACCCGGCGCCCGGTACGCTGGCCACGTTCAGGCAGCTGCAGGGCAAGGCGCTTTCCTACAACAACCTGACCGATGCCGATGCCGCCTGGGAGGCGGTGCGCAGCTTCCAGGCGCCGGCCTGCGTGATCGTGAAGCACGCCAACCCCTGCGGTGTGGCGCTGGGCGCCAACCTGGCCGAGGCGTACGAGCGCGCCCATGCCTGTGACCCGACGTCCGCTTTCGGGGGCATCATCGCCTTCAACGGGCCACTCGACGCTGCCGCGGCCGAGGCCATCATCGGCCGGCAGTTCGCCGAGGTCATCATCGCCCCGGCGGTGGACGCCAGCGCCCTGGCGGTGACCGCCGGCAAGCCGAACATCCGTGTGCTGGAGATACCGCCGGGTGACGGGCGCAACACGCACGAGGTCAAGCGGGTCGGCTCCGGCATGCTCATTCAGACTGCCGACACGCACGTGCTGGCTGCGAGCGATCTCAAGGTCGTCACGCGCCGCGCGCCCACGGCCGCTGAACTCGACGACCTGGTGTTTGCCTGGGAGGTGGCCAAGTACGTCAAGTCCAACGCCATCGTCTATGCCGGTGACCGGCGCACGCTGGGCATCGGCGCCGGGCAGATGTCTCGCGTCGACTCGGCGCGCATCGCCGCGCTGAAGGCGGCCGAGGCGGCGTTTGAACTGACCGGCGCGGTGATGGCGTCGGATGCGTTTTTCCCTTTCCGCGACGGCCTCGACGCCGCCGCGGAACGTGGTATCGCGGCCGTCATCCAGCCCGGAGGCTCGATGCGTGACGCCGAGGTGATCGCCGCCGCCGACGAACACGGCATGGCCATGGTGTTCACCGGCGTGCGCCACTTCCGTCACTGAGGCGGCATGCAGACCGCTTTATTGCTCATCGTCGGCCTGGTCCTGCTGCTCGGCGGCGCCGAACTGATGATCCGTGGCGCCACGCGGCTGGCGGTGGCTACCGGTCTGTCACCGCTGGTGGTGGGCCTGACCGTGATGGCGTTCGGCACCAGTGCGCCCGAGCTGGCAATCGGCGTCGATGCGGCGCTCAGCGGTGTGCCGGCCATCGCCGTCGGCAACGTGGTCGGTAGCAACATCGCCAACGTGCTGCTGATACTGGGCCTGAGCGCACTGGTGGCGCCGCTGCTGGTGGCGCGCCAGTTGATCCGGTTGGACGTGCCCGTGATGCTGGCAGTGTCGGTGCTGGTCATGGCTCTGGCCTACGACGGGCGTATCGGCCGTGTCGAAGGGGCGGCGCTGGTGCTCGGGGCAGTGGCCTACACGGTTGTGCTGATCCGTCTGGCGCGGCGCGAGTCGGCGGCTGCCCGGGCGGCCGAGGATGTCCCCGATCCGAGCGTGCGCGCGGTGTGGTGGCGTGACCTGGCGCTGGTGTGCGTCGGCCTGCTGGTGCTGGTGCTGGGCGCGCGCGCGCTGGTGACGGCGGCCGTGTCCATTGCGTTGGGGCTCGGCATCAGCGAACTGGTGGTGGGTCTCACGGTGGTGGCCGTGGGCACCTCGCTGCCGGAAATCGCCGCGTCCGCCGTGGCCACGATGCGGGGTCAGGGTGAGATGGCGGTCGGCAACGTGGTGGGCAGCAATATCTACAACCTGCTGGTGGTGCTCGGCGCGAGCGCCGCGGTTGCCACGGGCGGGATGCCGGTCAGCGCGGCGGCGCGCACCTTCGATCTGCCGGTGATGACGGGGGTGGCGTTCGCCTGCCTGCCGATTTTCTTCAGCGGGCACCGCATCGCCCGTTGGGAAGGCGGCCTGTTCCTGGGCTACTACATCGCCTATACCGCGTATCTGTTGCTGGACGGGACCGGCCATGACGCCGCGCCACTGTTCGGACGGGTGATGATGGGATTCGTGGTGCCGCTGACGGTGGTCACGCTGGCGGTGGTGACGGTGCGCGCCTGGCGCGCCCGGCACGCCGGCTGAACGTTATCTGGAAGAGGACGATCCGTGAAACTTCTGGTGATTGGCTCGGGTGGCCGTGAGCACGCCCTGGCCTGGAAATTGGCGCAATCGCCACGTGTGCAGCAGGTGTTTGTGGCGCCCGGTAACGCCGGGACTGCCGGTGAGCCGAAGGTAGCCAACGTCGACATCGCCGCCGAGGACGTGGCTGGCCTGCTGGCGTTTGCGCAGCAAGAGCGCATCGATCTGACCGTGGTCGGTCCCGAAGCGCCCCTGGTGGCGGGCGTGGTGGATGCCTTTGCTGCCGCCGGGCGGCGGTGTTTCGGGCCGCGCCAGGCGGCGGCGCAGTTGGAGGGCAGCAAGGCGTTTGCCAAGGATTTCCTGCGCCGGCACCGCATTCCCACCGCCGGGTACGAGACCTTCGACGACCTCGCGGCGGCCCTGGACCATGTCGAGCGGCGGCCGCTGCCGATGGTGATCAAGGCCGATGGGTTGGCTGCCGGCAAGGGCGTGGTGATCTGCGACAGCCGCGAGCAGGCGCGCGCCGCGCTGCAGGCAATGCTCGGCGAAGGTGCCTTCGGTGGCGCCGGCGCGCGGGTGGTGGTCGAGGACTTCCTGGACGGCGAGGAAGCGAGCTTCATCGTCATGGTCGACGGTGGGCATATCCTGCCGTTGGCCAGTTCGCAGGATCACAAAGCACGCGACGACGGGGACCGTGGCCCGAATACCGGTGGCATGGGGGCCTATTCGCCGGCGCCGGTGGTGACCGGGCCGGTGCACGCGCGCATCCTGCGCGAGGTGATCGAGCCGACCGTGGCGGCCCTGGCTGCCGAGGGCACGCCCTACACGGGGTTTCTGTATGCCGGTGTCATGATCGACGTCAACGGTGCCCCGCGCGTGCTCGAGTTCAATTGCCGCCTGGGCGACCCGGAAACGCAACCCCTGCTGCTGCGCCTGCGTTCGGACCTGGTGGGTCTGATCGAGGCGGCCCTCGATGGCCGGCTCGACCGGGTCGAGGCCGAGTGGGATGCGCGACCGGCGCTGGGCGTGGTGCTGGCGGCGGCCGGCTATCCCGGGGATTACGCCAAGGGCACGCCGATACCGGCCTTGCCCCGGCCGGATCCGGCGGATGCCAAGGTGTTTCACGCCGGTACGGCCCTGCGGGACGCGCGGGTGGTGACCGCGGGCGGCCGGGTGCTGTGCGCCACCGCCCTGGGTGACACCGTGGCGCAGGCGCAGCAGGCGGCCTATGCGCTGGTGCGGGACGTTGCCTGGCCGCAGGCGTACTACCGCAGTGACATCGGTTACCGGGCGGTGGCGCGCGAGCAGGCGACGGATTGACGGCGTGCCGGCAGGGGGCCGGGACGCCTTCGAGCAGGATGACACGATGAGCACGGTCGACGTCGCGGCGGTTGCCGCCTATCTCACGGATCTGCAGGATCGTATCTGCGCCATGCTGGAGGCCGAGGACGGCCGGGCGCGCTTCCTTGAGGATTCCTGGCAGCACGCCGCCGGCGGTGGCGGGCGCACGCGTGTGCTGGAAGGCGGCGCAGTCATCGAGCGGGGCGCTGTGAACTTCTCGCACGTGCACGGCTCGGCGTTGCCGGGCACCGCCAGCGAACGCCACCCGGGGCTCGCCGGCTGTCGGTTCGAGGCGCTGGGGGTGTCTTTGGTCACCCATCCGCTGAATCCCTACGTGCCGACGTCGCATGCCAATGTGCGCCTGTTCGTGGCGCACCGGCCGGACGACGCCCCGGTGTGGTGGTTCGGCGGTGGCTTCGACCTCACCCCGTACTACGGTTTCGACGAGGACTGCGTGTTCTGGCACCGTCAGGCACAGGCTGCCTGCGCGCCGTTCGGCGTCGAGCTGTATCCGCGCCTGAAGCGCTGGTGCGACGAGTATTTCTGCAATCACCACCGGGGTGAGCAGCGGGGCATCGGCGGCATCTTCTTCGACGATTACGACGCCGGCGGCTTCGCGCGGGCATTCGCCTTCCTGCGCAGCGTCGGCGAACACTACATCACTGCCTATCAGCCGCTGGTGGCGCGTCGCAAGCACACCGCCTACGGCGAGCGCGAACGCGACTTTCAGCTGTTCCGGCGCGGTCGCTACGTGGAATTCAACCTGCTGCACGACCGTGGCACGCGCTTTGGTATCCAAAGCGGTGGCCGGGCGGAGTCGATCCTGGTGTCCATGCCGGCGTTGGCATCCTGGCGTTACCGCTGGCAGGCCGAGCCCGGAACGCCGGAGGCGGAGCTGACCGAGAAATACCTCAGGCCACGCGACTGGTTGGCCTGACGGCGTCGGTTCAGCTGCCGCACCAGGCGGCCGGGTTGACCGGCTTGCCACGGTGGCGAATCTCGAAATACACGCCGCTGGCATCGCCCCGGTCACCCACGGTGGCGATGACCTCGCCTCCACGCACGCGCTGGCCGGGCCGTTTGAGTACGGCATCGTTGTAACCGTAAAGGCTCATGTAGCCTTCGCCGTGATCGACGATGACCAGCAGGCCGTAACCGCCCAGTACGTCGGCATATACGACCTTCCCGGCGTGGATGCTGCGCACCGAGGCGCCGGGCTTGGCATCGATCACCACGCCGTCCCAGCGGGTACGTCCGCTTGCCCGTGAGCTGCCGTAATTCGCCTTGAGGCGGCCGCTGATCGGCCACGGCAGGCGCCTGCGCAGCGCCGAGAAGCGCTGGCCGGACAAGGTGGGTGTGGGCTCGGCGCTCACCAGCGGGCCGAGCTTGGCACCATCGGCCGGCGTTTTGTCGCGGCGCGCGCGCTGGCGTTCCTGCTCGCGTTCGCGCTCGCGCGCTGCACGCCGGGCGATGTCCCGCAGCAGCGCGTTCAACTCGCGGCGATCCTTTTCCAGCGCCTGTACCCGCTGTTCGCCGCGGTTCACCTGTTCCTCGGCGCGCGCCAGTAACGCCTTGCGTTCCTCGCGCCGCGCCGCGAGCTGCTGCTGCTGCCGTTCGAGATCCTGCTGCCGCTGCGCCAGCGTGTCCGCATCGGCGGCGATCTGCAGCTCGCGCTCGGCGAAGCGGTCCAGCTGGGCCTGCAGGGTCTCCAGGCGCGTTACCTGCGCCTGTGCCAGGTAACGCTGGTAGCGCAGGTGGCGCGCCAACACGGTGGGGTCCTGCTGTTTCAGCAGCAGTTTCAGGCGGTCCCCGGCGCCGCCCCGCGCGGCCAGCGCCAGGCTGCGAGCGAGCGTGTGGCGGCGGCGTTCGATGTCCGCCTGCGCGGCCTCCTGCTGGGTGCGCAGCTCGCGCAGTCGCTGTTCGACGGCGTTGACTTCTGCCTGTGTCTGGCGCAGGCGAGCGTTGACCTGCGCCACCTGGCGATCGGCCTCGGCCAGGCGTTCGCGCAGGTTGTCGCGTTCGAACAGTTGTTTGCGCAAGGTGCCCACGGCCTGGCCAAGTTCCTCGGTCAGGCGTTCCAGGCGTGACTTGGCTTGCGCCGCTTCGTCGGCGCGGGCCGGTGTGATGCCGCACAGCAGCAGTACGACGGCCAGGCCGACCGGCAGCAGAATATTGGGGACGATGGACACCGGGCCGGACGGTCGGGGTGAATCAGGCAGCGCGCATAGTAAACTTTCGCTCGCGCTGCTCCCAGCGCCGCGTTTTGCCCGAGTGTTTTCCCCGCATGGCTTTCATTCTCGCCAATATCGAATTGTTCGCAGCCTTCACCTGCGTGGCCGCCCTGCTGTGGCTCACCTATCAGGTCGAGGGTTTGCTCGGTTACCGCAGCGTGCCGCCCGGTGACGCGGTACGCCTGATCAATGACGGCGCCACGGTGCTGGACTTGCGCCCGGCGGAGCAGTTCGCCGCCGGTCACCTGGCCAGTGCGGTTAACCTCGCGCCGGACGCGGCTGCCGGCTGGTTGGCCAAGCAGCGCAAGGCCAAGCAGCGCCCGGTGGTGCTGGTGACATCGCCGCGTCAGTCACTGTTCGGCCTGGCGCGCGCGCTGCGCGGGCAGGGCGTGGAACAGGTGTATGTGCTCAAGGGCGGCGTCGGTGGCTGGGCCCAGGCGCAGCTGCCACTGGTGAAATGACCCGTCGCCACGTTTCAGGTTCAGGATTGTCAGTCATGGTCACGATTTATACCGGCGCGCTGTGTGGCTACTGCGCCATGGCAAAGCGATTGCTGCAGGACAAGGGCGTCGCTTTCACCGAAATTCCGGTGGACATGGACCCGGCGCGGCGCGCCGAGATGGAACAGCGTAGCGGGCGACGCACGGTGCCGCAGATTTTCGTCGGTGAGCACCACGTCGGAGGCTATGACGATCTCGCTGCCCTGGAGCGGGCCGGAAGGCTGGACGCCCTGCTGGCCGGCGAGTAACCGCTTTTTACGTTCGAGGAAATTTCCATGTCCGATTCGGCCGGCGCGGCTGCCCAGGCGCCGCAGGCGCAGTTCAACATCCGCCGCATTTACCTGAAGGACATGTCCTTCGAGTCGCCCAAGGCTCCGCAGATATTCGACAGCAACGCGCAGCCGCAGATCGACCTGCAGTTGGGGGCGGGTGCCGCGCAGGTGGGCGAGAACCTGCACGAGGTGGTGGTCAACGTCACCGCCACGGTGCGCAGTGGCGAAGACACGGTGTTTCTGGTCGAAGTCCAGCAGGCCGGCCTGTTCCACATCGAGAACGTCGCACCCGAGCAGCTGGGCTGGGTTCTGGGCGTGACCTGTCCGAACGTGTTGTTTCCCTATGCCCGCCAGGTGGTGTCGGACGCGACGGTGGCCGGCGGGTTCCCGCCGCTGCTGCTGTCGCCGGTGAACTTCGAGGCGCTGTATCAGCAGCATCTGCAGCGCCAGCAGGGCGCAGCGGGCGACGGTCAGGTCACTCACTGATCCGGCCGACTCGGTCGTGACCGACACACTGGCGGTACTGGGCGCCGGCTCGTGGGGCACGGCGCTGGCCATCGCGCTGGCGCGCCGCGGTCATGCCGTTCGCCTGTGGACGCGGAGCGCCGCTGATGCCGCGGCCATGAACGCGCTGCGTGTGAACGCGCGCTATCTGCCGGATCTGGTGCTGCCGACCGGAGTGACGGCCACGGCCGCGCTCGACGCGGCGGTGGCGGGTGCCGACGGCGTGCTGGTGGCGGTGCCAAGCAGTGCCTTTCGGGAACTCCTGCGGCAGTTGGCGCCGCTGGCCGACTGGCGGCAGCTGGCCTGGGCCAGCAAGGGCTTCGAACGCGATTCCGGGAACCTGTTGCACGAGGTGCTGGCCGAGGAATTGGGCCCCCAGGTGGAAGGTGTCGTGATTTCCGGCCCGAGTTTTGCCGCCGAGGTGGCCCTGAATCTGCCGACGGCGCTGGTGGTTGCCGCCCGGCAGGCGGCGGATGCCGACGCCTGGGTGCGGCGTCTGCATGGCGACGCGCTGCGCGCCTATCGCAGTGATGATCCGATTGGTGTGCAGGTGGGCGGTGCGGTCAAGAACGTGCTGGCGATCGCCGCCGGTATGGCCGACGGTGCCGGGTTCGGCGCCAATGCGCGGGCGGCGCTGGTGACGCGCGGCCTGGTCGAAGTGCAGCGGCTCGGCGTGGCGCTGGGCGCCCAGCCGCAGACGCTGCTGGGCCTGGGTGGTCTTGGTGACCTGCTGCTGACCTGCACCGACGACCAGTCCCGCAACCGGCGGCTGGGGCTGGCCTTGGCGGCGGGCAAGACCCTGCAGCAGGCCAGCGAGGCGCTGGGGCAGGTGGCCGAGGGTGCGGTCACCGTCCGGGCCGTACAGCGCCTGGCGCAGCGATTCACGGTGCAGATGCCCATCTGTGCGGCGGTGTACAGCGTGTTGTACGAGGGATGCGCGGCGCGTGACGCCATGCAGGCGCTGCTGGCGCGCGCGCCCACGGACGAGTTCTGAAGTCAGGCCGTATGCGGTCAGCTGGCGCCTGCGTAGCCGTGCTGGCGCCAGGCCTCGAATACCGTGACCGCCACCGCGTTCGACAGGTTGAGGCTGCGGCTTCCGGGGCGCATGGGCAGCCGGAGTATCTGCGTTGGCGCCAGGGCGTCCAGCACGGTGTCCGGCAGGCCGCTGGTCTCGGCGCCGAACAGCAGGGCGTCGCCCGGCTGATAGGCCACATCCGCAAAGGCGCGCCGGCCGCGGGTGCTGAACGCCCACAGCCGTGGGTGGCCGAGCGCGGTCAGGCAGGCGGCCAGGTCTGGATGGCGGCGCACGCTGGCGTACTCGTGGTAGTCGAGGCCGGCGCGGCGCAGGCGCGCATCGTCCGGCTCGAAGCCGAGCGGCTCGACCAGGTGCAGGGCGGCGCCGGTGTTGGCGCACAGCCGTATGATGTTTCCGGTATTGGGCGGAATCTGTGGTGACAAGAGAATGACGTGGAACACGGGCACCAGATGCTGAGCGAAGCCGAGTTGCTGCGCACCGAATTTTGCGGCCTGCAGATGCGCACGCCGCTGGTGCTGCTGTCCGGCTGTGTGGGATTCGGGCAGGAATATACGCGTGTCGCCGGCTTCAGCCACAGCGACGTGGGCATGGTGGTGCTCAAGGGCACCACGCTGGAGCCGCGCCTGGGTAACGCGCCGCACCGCTTGGCCGAGACCCCGGAGGGCATGCTGAACGCCATCGGGTTGCAGAATCCGGGCGCGCGGGCGGTGGTGCGCGACATTCTGCCGCGACTGGATTATTCCCAGACGCTGTACGCCGCCAACGTGTCCGGCGCCACGGTGGAAGAGTACGCCGAGGTGACGCGCATCTTCGACGACTCACCGGTCGCCGCGATCGAGCTGAACATCTCGTGCCCCAACGTCAAGGCCGGTGGCGTGCAGTTTGGCAACGATCCGGATATGTCGGCGCGCGTGGTCAGCGCGTGTCGAGAAATGACCCGCAAGCCGCTGATTACAAAGCTATCGCCAAATCAGACCGACATTGCCGAGAACGCCCGCCGCTGCATCGAGGCGGGAACCGATGCGTTCGCTGCCATCAACACGCTGCAGGGCATGGCCATCGACCTCAAGGCCCGTCGGCCGGTGCTCGGCAACCGTCAGGGTGGCTTGTCCGGGCCGGCGATCAAGCCCGTGGCGCTGCTCAAGGTTCGCCAGGTATACGAGGTGGCGAAGGCGCACGGCGTGCCGATCATCGGCCAGGGAGGCGTGGCGGGTGCCGACGATGCGCTCGAGTTCCTGCTGGCCGGCGCCAGCGCGGTGGGTGTCGGAACGGCGCTGTTCTACGACCCGCTGATCTGCCCGACCATCAACGCCGGCATCATCGACTACCTGCGTGCAGGCCGGCACGCGGGGGTGGGGGAGCTGGTCGGCGCGCTGGCCTGGTAGCGAGGGCGGGCGGTGCCCGTCGCCACACCTCGCCCGACGGCAGCTCAGCGACCGGCCCGGCACAGTGCCCATACGTCGACCCGTGCCACGCCGGCGCGCTTCAGTGCCGTGGCCAGCGCCCCTACGGTGGCGCCGGTGGTCATGACATCGTCCACGATCGCGACGTGGTCCAGCGCCAGCAGGGGCGACACGTCGAATGCGCCGCGCAGGTTGCGTCGGCGCTGCGCCGGCGCCAGGCCGGACTGCGGCGCGGTGTGCCGCTGGCGCCGGCAACGGTGGCTTTCGACCGGAATGCTCAGGCGCCGGCCGACCTCGCGGGTGAGCACCTGCGCCTGGTCGTAGCCGCGCTGGCGCAGGCGGGCGTCGTGCAGTGGCACCGGCATCAGTGCCTGTGGTCGCGGCCATTGGCCGTTGCGGGCCGCCTCGGCCAGCAGGGCGCCGGTCAGGCGGGCGAGACCCAGGCGCCCGCCGAACTTCAGGCCCTGCACCAGCCGGTCCAGCGGTGGCGCGTAATGGAAGGCCGCGTGGGCAGCATGCTGTGGCGGTGCGCGGCGCAGACAGCGGCCGCACACACTGCTCAGCGGCAAGGGTTCCGCGCACAGCCGGCAGGCGTGGCCCAGCCACGGCAGGTCCGCGCGGCAATCCGTGCACAGCGGCAGCCGGCGGTCACCCTCGGCGCCGCACAGGGTGCACTGCGGCGGCAACACGAACGCCAGCAGGGCGTCGAGCTTTTCGTCAACTTTTCTTCGCATGCCAGGTTGACAAGGGTCGGCCCGCCGCTATTCTGACGCCCGCGGCGCCCGCCGCACCGTGATGTTTTTCACCCTCCGGAGTCCGCCTGTGACCGCCATCCGCCACGACTGGACGCGCGACGAGATCCGTGCGCTGTTCGATCTGCCGTTCAGCGACCTGCTGTACCGCGCCCAGTGCACCCATCGTGCCCACTTCGACCCGAACGCAGTGCAGGTAAGCACGTTGCTGAGCATCAAGACCGGTGCCTGCCCGGAGGACTGCGGCTATTGCCCGCAAAGTGCCCACCATGCGGCAGACCTCGAGCGTGAGGCGTTGATGGATGTGGAGGCGGTGGTCAGCGCCGCGCGGGCCGCCCGCGATGCCGGCGCCAGCCGCTTTTGCATGGGGGCCGCCTGGCGCAGCCCGCGCGAGAAGGACTTCGGCCGGGTGCTGGACATGGTGCGCGAGGTCAAGGCGCTGGGCCTGGAGACCTGTGTGACGCTGGGCATGCTCAAGGGCGATCAGGCGACGCGCCTGAAGGACGCCGGGCTGGACTACTACAACCACAACCTCGATACCTCGCCCGAGTATTACGGCGAGATCATCACCACCCGTACTTTCGATGACCGGCTCGATACCCTGGCGCAGGTGCGCGAGGCGGGCGTCAATGTGTGCTGCGGCGGCATCGTCGGCATGGGCGAGTCGCGCGATGACCGGGTCGGCCTGCTCGAATCCCTGGCCAACCTGCCCGAGCACCCGCAAAGCGTGCCGATCAACTACCTGGTGCAGGTGGCGGGCACCCCGCTGGCCGGTACCGCGGCGCTCGATCCGCTCGAGTTCGTGCGCACCATCGCCGTGGCACGGCTGCTGATGCCGGCCTCCGTGGTGCGTCTGTCGGCCGGTCGCGAGAGCATGGACGATGCGCTGCAGGCGCTGTGTTTCCTGGCCGGCGCCAACTCGATCTTCTACGGCGACAAGCTGCTCACCACCGGCAACCCGGCGGCCGAGCGCGACCGCGCGCTGTTCGAGCGGCTGGGCATTCAGGCCGCCGAGCCGGTCGCGCGCTGCGCGGCGCCGCCGGCACAGGCGGCCGCCGGCGGGTGAGCTTCGATCTGGAGGCGGGCCTCGCGGCCCGTCGGGCGGCGGACCTGTACCGGCAGCGGCGTGTCGCCCAGTCGCCACAGGAACCGGGGCGGGTGTTCGGCGAAGGCGCGCTGCTGACCTTCTGCAGCAACGACTACCTGGGTCTCGCCAATCACCCCGAGGTGAGTGCGGGATTGGCCAGGGGGAGCGAGCGGTGGGGTGTCGGCGCCGGCGCCTCGCACCTGCTGGCTGGCCATACCGCCGCCCATCACGCGCTGGAAGAGGAACTGGCCGATGCCGTTGGCCGGCCGCGGGCGCTGTTGTTCTCGACCGGCTACATGGCCAATGTCGGGGTGCTTGGCGCGCTGCTGGACCGCAACGGGGTGGTGTTCTCCGACCGCCTGAACCACGCCTCGCTGATCGACGCCGCGCGCCTGAGTCGCGCCGAGGTGCAGATTTACCCTCACTGCGACGTGGCGCACCTGCAGCGGCTGCTGGCTGCCGTGAATGCGCCGCGCCGGCTGATCGTCACCGATGCGGTGTTCAGCATGGACGGCAACCTGGCGCCGCTGGCCGAACTGGCGGCGCTGGCGCAGCGCACCGGTGCCTGGCTGATGGCGGATGACGCCCACGGTTTCGGTGTGTTGGGGCCGGAAGGGGCGGGCAGCCTGGCACAGGCTGGCCTCGACACGGCGGCGGTGCCGGTGCTGATGGGCACCCTGGGCAAGGCCCTGGGCTGCTTTGGCGCCTTCGTGGCGGGCAGCGAGGCGCTGATCGAAACGCTCATCCAGCACGCCCGCAGCTATATCTACACCACGGCGTTGCCGCCGGCCCTGGCCGAGGCGACGCGGGTCGCGTTGCGCCTGGCGCGTGCCGAGTCCTGGCGACGCGAAAAACTGGCGTTCCTGATTCGGCGTTTTCGAGATGGCGTCGGGCAGCTTGGGCTGCCGTTGCTGGCGTCGGACACGCCGATCCAGCCGCTGATCGCCGGCAGCAGCTCGCGGGCCCTGGCCTGGAGCGCGCACCTCGAGGCGTGCGGCCTGCTGGTGCCGGCCGTGCGGCCGCCGACCGTGCCGCAGGGAACCGCGCGACTGCGCATCGTGTTGACGGCGGCGCACGGAGAGGGGGACGTGGACCGCCTGCTCGAAGCCCTCGCCACGCTGCCGGAGACCGACTGATGGTGCCGAACGCGAGGCCGGATGCCGGCGACGGCGCCGCGTTGCGGCTGGACCGGCGGCTGCTGCGCCGCGCCTGCGGGCGTGCCGCGCGGCAGTACGAGGCCGGCGCGGTGCTGCAGAAAGCTGTCCTGGCGCATTGCCTGGAGCGGCTGGACCTGGTGCGTCTGACGCCGCAGGTGATCGTGGACCTTGGCAGCGGTCCCGGCCTGGCCGGGCGTGCGTTGCGCAAGCGCTACCGTGGTGCGCGGGTGTTCAGCGTCGACTTCGCGCTCGACATGGTGCGCCACGCGCAGCGTCGACGCGGGTGGTGGAAGCGGCGCGACGGCATCTGTGCCGACGCGCAGGCGCTGCCGCTGGCCGATGCCAGCGTCGATCTGGTGTTCAGCAACCTGTGTCTTTACCTGTGCGAGGCGCCCGGCGCGGTGTTGCGCGAGGCCTGGCGCGTGTTGCGGCCGGGCGGGTTGTTCATGTTCACCAGTCTTGGGCCGGATACCCTGGGCGAACTGCGCGCGGCCTGGCAGGGCGTGGACGCGTATCCCCACGTGATGGAATTCGTGGACATGCACGATGTCGGTGACGCGCTCGGCCGTGCCGGTTTCGAGAATCCGGTGCTCGACGTGGAGCGGTTCTGCCTCACGTACCCGGACCTGGACGGCCTGCTGGCCGACCTGCGGCGCGGTGGCGTTCCTAACCTCACGGCCGCGCGCCGGCGCGGCCTGACCGGTCGCCGGGACTGGGCCGCGCTGCGTGCCGCCTACGAAAGTCGGCGTGTCGACGGACGCTTGCCGGCGACCGCCGAGGTGGTTCACGCCCATGCCTGGAAGCCACTGGCCAGCATACCGCCGCGCACCGACGACGCGCGGCCTTTGTTGTTTCATCCACCCCGTACAAGCCGATGACTGATGCCTGGTTCATTACCGGTACCGACACCGGTGCTGGCAAGACGCTGGCCGCCGCCGCCCTGGTCGCGGCGCTGCGGGCGCACGGCCGGCGTGTGGCCGGCATGAAGCCGGTCGCCAGTGGTTGCGAGGCCACGGCGCATGGCTGGCGCAACGACGATGCCGTCGCCCTGGCCGCTGCCAGTGGCCTGGATGTGCCGTACGCGTTGATCAACCCGTACGCGTTTCCGGCCCCGGTGGCGCCGCATCTGGCGGCCGAGGACGCCGGGGTGGATATTGATTTCAACCGCATCGGGCAGGCGCTGGACGCCCTGCGGGCGCAGGCCGATGCCGTGGTGGTGGAGGGCGTCGGCGGCTGGCGGGTGCCGCTGGGTCCGGCCGGCGACGTGGCCGATCTGGCCTGTCATCTCGCCCTGCCGGTCGTGCTGGTGGTCGGGCTGCGTCTGGGATGTCTGAACCATGCGCTGCTGACCGCCGCCGACATCGGCCGGACCGGTGTCCGGCTGGTCGGCTGGGTGGGCAGTGCCGTGCAGCCGGATTTCGAACTGGCCGGCCGCAACATCGACACCCTGCGCCGCCGGCTGCCGGTGCCGTGTCTTGGGATATTGCCCCATGCGCCGGGCGCAGCGCCCGAACAGCTGGCGCAGCAACTGGATATCCAGGTCCTGATCGGTGCGCCCCCGGGCGCTTGATGGGCGTCAAGAAACGCGCGGCGCCTGTTTGTCGGCTTGTCAGGGAACGGCCTGAAAGGTAGTATTCGCGCGGCTTTTTGTCGCACCCGACGGCGTTTCAGGCGCAGCTGGAGGTGACGGTGGCGCTTGAAGTGACGCGGACGGGGCTCGGCCACTGGCGTTGCGAGCTGCGTCCGAATCGCTCGCAGAGTTGGGCTGAAACCAAGCGCTTCTTCTACGTGCTGGCAGCCGTCAGCAGCCTGATCGCTGGCGGCTTCGCGTGGCATGGGCTTTGGTGGGTGGCGCCGTTCAGTGGCCTGGAAGTGGCTGCGGTCGGCGTTGGCCTGTACTGCTGTTCGCGCGCCACGTATCGGCGGCAGGTGATCCTTGTCAGCCGGGAGCGGCTGGTGGTGGTGCGTACTGGCGGTCGGCGGGACGATTTCCAGAGAGCCTGGGCGTGTACCCGCTGGCGGCCGGACGGTTCTGCCGCCGGGATGCTGCAGATCGGCTCACACGGCCGGTTTGTGGATGTGGGGGAATTTTTGAGTGGCGCCGAGCGGCGCCGGTTGGCCGACACACTGGGCAGCGCGCTCCGGCGGGCTGCCACACCTGAACATGAGGCTGCATGGCCTGGCGACGGTTTGAACAGGGAGATGGGTTTTTGAACATGGCACTCCAGAAGAATCGGCTGATGCGCGGCTTATTGGCGTTGAGCGCCGGTGGCTTGTGCGCCGGTACGGCGCAGGCCGGTTACGAGATGAACCTCGTGCGCGGGGTTACCGATGCCAGCCGTACCGCCTATGACCTGCACATGATTTCGCTGTGGGTCTGCGTGGTCATTGGCGTGGTGGTGTTCGGCGCCATGTTTTATGCGCTGTTCGCGTTTCGCAAGTCGCGCGGCGCGGTGGCGGCCAATTTCCATGAGAACACCACGGTTGAGGTGATCTGGACGGCCATTCCCGTGCTGATTCTGATCGCCATGGCGGCGCCCGCGACCAAGGCACTGCTGACCCTGGAAGACACGTCCAATTCAGAGTTGACCATCAAGGTCACCGGCTATCAGTGGCGCTGGCAGTACGAATACATCGATCAGGACGTCAGCTTCTTCAGCAACCTGGCGGCCAGCAGCCGTGACGCGGTCAAGGCCAATCCGGCGGCGGTGGAGAACTACCTGCTCGAGGTGGACGAACCGCTGGTGGTGCCGGTCGACACCCGCATCCGTTTCGTGTTCACGTCCAATGACGTGATCCACTCCTGGTGGGTGCCGGCGCTGGGGTGGAAGCAGGACACGGTGCCCGGTTTCATCAGCGATGCCTGGACCAGCATTCCCGAGCCGGGCGTGTATCGCGGTCAGTGCGCCGAGCTGTGCGGCAAGGACCACGGCTTCATGCCGATCGTCGTAGAGGCCAAGACCCAGGAGGACTACGACGCCTGGCTGGAGACCAAGAAAGCGGAGGCCGAGGCGGCCAAGAGCGGCGCCGATCGCGAGTGGACCATGGACGAGCTGGTTGAGCGCGGCAAAGAGGTTTACGGTACCTATTGCGTGGCCTGCCACCAGGCCAATGGCCAGGGCATCCCGCCGGCGTTCCCGTCGCTGGTCGGTGCCCCCCTGACGACCGGCCCGATCGAGGGGCATGTCGACATCGTGCTCAACGGCAAGGCCGGCACGGCCATGCAGGCGTTCGCCGGGCAGCTCAATGATGTCGATCTGGCGGCAGTGATCACCTATGAGCGCAATGCCTTCGGCAACACCATGGGCGACCTGGTGCAGCCTTCGCAGATCAAGGCGGCGCGCTGAGCCGCGGCCCCTGCAAGCAACGTAACGAGACCACGTTCGGAGAACACGGCATGGCTACTGTGGCCCACGAAGTCGATCATCATCACGGCCCGGCGCGCGGCTTGAGCCGCTGGTTGTTCACCACCAATCACAAGGACATCGGCAGCCTGTACCTGTGGCTGGCGCTGATCATGTTCCTGACCGGCGGCGCGCTGGCCATGATGATCCGCGCCGAGCTGTTCCAGCCCGGCCTGCAGCTGGTCGAGCCGGAGATGTTCAACCGCCTGACCACCATGCACGGTCTGATCATGGTGTTCGGTGCGGTGATGCCGGCGTGGACCGGTTTCGCCAACTGGATGATCCCGCTGATGGTCGGGGCGCCGGACATGGCCTTGCCGCGCATGAACAACTGGAGCTTCTGGCTGCTGCCGTTCGCGTTCGCGCTGTTGCTGAGCACCTGGTTCATGGAGGGCGGCGCGCCGGCCTTCGGCTGGACGTTCTATGCGCCGCTGTCGACCACCTTCGCACCGGACACGACCGACGTCTTCATCTTCGCCGTCCACCTGATGGGCATCTCGTCCATCATGGGTGCCATCAACGTCATCGCCACCGTGCTGAACATGCGCGCGCCCGGCATGACGCTGATGAAGATGCCGCTGTTCTGCTGGACCTGGCTGGTGACGGCGTTCCTGCTGATCGCGGTCATGCCGGTGTTGGCCGGCGCGGTGACCATGATGCTGACGGACCGTCATTTCGGCACCAGCTTCTTCAGCGCCGCCGGCGGCGGTGACCCGGTGTTGTTCCAGCATATCTTCTGGTTCTTCGGGCACCCCGAGGTGTACATCATGATCCTGCCGTCGTTCGGCGTGGTGTCGGAGATCATCCCGACCTTCGCCCGCAAGCAGATCTTCGGTTACGCCTCGATGGTGTACGCCATCTCGGCCATCGCGTTCCTGTCGTTCATCGTCTGGGCGCACCACATGTTCACCACCGGCATGCCGGTGGCGGGCGAGATCTACTTCATGTACGCCACCATGCTGATCGCGGTGCCGACCGGCGTGAAGGTGTTCAACTGGGTCGCCACCATGTGGCGCGGCTCGATTACCTTCGAGACGCCCATGCTGTTCGCGATCGCCTTCGTGTTCCTGTTCACCATCGGTGGTTTCTCGGGACTGATGCTGGCCATCGGCCCGGCCGACATGCAGTACCACGACACCTATTTCGTGGTGGCGCACTTCCATTACGTGCTGGTGCCCGGCGCAATCTTTGCCCTGATGGCCGGTGCCTATTACTGGATTCCGAAGTGGACCGGCAACATGTATGACGAGCGCCTGGGCAAGCTCCACTTCTGGCTGTCGGCGATCTCGGTGAACGTGCTGTTCTTCCCGATGCACTTCGTGGGCCTGCAGGGCATGCCGCGCCGTATCCCGGACTACGCGCTGCAGTTCGCCGACTTCAACCGCATCGCCAGCCTGGGTGGGTTTGCGTTCGGCCTGTCGCAGCTGCTGTTCGTCTACATCATGATCAAGACGGTCCGCGGTGGCGTGAAGGCGACGGACCGGGTATGGGAAGGCTCGCATGGCCTGGAGTGGACGGTGCCGTCGCCGGCGCCCTATCACACCTTTGCCACGGCGCCGGAAATCCGCTGACCGATGGCGCGTCGCCGTGACTCGCAGCGGCCCCGCCGGCGGCCCGTGTGGCCGGTGGTCCTGGTGGTGGCCGCTGCCGCGCTGATGATCTATGTGCTGACCATATACATGCAGGTGAGACACGCTCATGGCGGATAGTCAGGCGTCTGTTGGACGCACCGTTCGGCGCCTGGTGCTGGCGGTGGTGCTGATGTTCGGGTTCGGCTTCGCACTGGTGCCGCTGTACGACGTGTTCTGCGAGGTGACGGGCATCAACGGCAAGTCGGCGGCGTTGCTTGGCGGCGCGCCGGCTACCTCGGGGCCGCTCGATGCCGCGCAGTCGCGCGAGGTGACGGTTGAGTTCGTCGCGAACACCAATGGCAACCTGCCATGGGACTTTCGCCCGACCGTGCCGCGCATGAAAGTGCGGGTGGGCGAGATGGCGAAGACGATGTACGTCGCGCACAACCGGGCCGATCACTCGGTGGTCGGGCAGGCCATTCCCAGCGTGGCGCCGGGGGCGGCGGCGCGGCATCTGCACAAACTCGAGTGTTTCTGCTTTACCGAGCAGACGCTTGCGGCGCATGAGCGCAAGGACATGGAAGTGCGTTTCCGTGTCGATCCGCAGCTTCCCGACAACGTACACACACTGACGTTGTCGTACACGTTCTTCGATTTGAACAAGGGCATGGACGGCGGGTCGCACGCCGGCCATGCGCCTGCCGCCGGCTCCTGAGCCGGCTTCGATTCCACGGGAGGGTATTCAGTAATGGCTCAGGCAAGCGGCGGATATTACGTACCGGAGCAGACGCGGTGGCCGATCGTCGGCTCGGTGGCGCTGACAACGATGGTGATCGGCGGCATCAACATGCTGCACGGGCACGGCGCCGGTAAGTACGTGCTGCTGGCGGGCACCGTACTGTTGCTGGCCATGGTCTTTGGCTGGTTCGGCAACGTCATTCGCGAAAGTCAGGCGGGCTTGAACAACGCCCAGATGGAACGCTCCTATCGCTGGGGCATGGCCTGGTTCATCGTCTCGGAAGTGTTCTTCTTCGCGGCGTTCTTCGGCGCACTGTTCTACGCGCGGCAGTTGTCGGTGCCGTGGCTGGCGGGCGAGGGTGACGTGATGAAGGCCATCACGCACAGCTTCCTGTGGCCGGATTTCGAAGCGACCTGGCCGCTGTTGACCCCGCCGGCGACCGAGGGTTTCGACATTCCGAAGGCCACCGTTCCGGCCTGGGGCGTGCCGGCGCTGAACACGGCCATCCTGCTGGCCAGTGGCGTCACCCTGACGATTGCCCACTGGGGCCTGCTCAAGAACAAGCGCACGCAGTTAGTGCTGGGACTGGCGGCGACCGTGGCCTTGGGTCTGGTGTTCCTGTACTTCCAGGTCGAGGAGTACGCCCACGCCATGCATGACCTGAATCTCACGCTGGCGTCGGGGATCTACGGGGCAACCTTCTATATGCTGACCGGGTTCCATGGTGCCCACGTCACGCTCGGCACCATCATGCTGATCGTCATCCTGGTCCGCTGCATGAAGGGCCACTTCACGCCAGAGCACCACTTCGGGTTCGAGGCGGTGGCCTGGTACTGGCATTTCGTGGACGTGGTGTGGCTTGGGCTGTTCGTGTTCGTCTACTGGATCTGACCGATCGCCGCTGCGGTGGGTGCAGCCCGCGGTGCTAGAAGGCCGCTGGCAAACCCGCCGAGCAGGATCAGGAACAGGGCGACCGACAGGCCAACCCGCCAGGTCAACGCCCGGGCCATCCGGTGCCGGTCATCCCTGGGCTTCAGCATGGCCAGCGCGGCGGATGCCAGAGAGCCGACGGCGCCGGCCAGCATGGCGATGATGAACAGTTTGGGGAGCATGTCGCGTCCTCGCGCACCTTCGGGCAAACGGTGATTCTATCGGTAGCCCGTAAGGGGCGCAGCGAGGGTGTGTGTCGCTGATGTCGTTTCTTCGCCACCGTTTTCGTCCACGTCGCGCGGCGACGGTGGCGGTGGTCCTCGGCTTGCCGGTGTTGTGCGCCCTGGGGGCGTGGCAAGTGCTGCGTGGCCAGGAGAAGGCGCACACGCTGGAGCTGGCCGAGGCCCACGGCGCGTTGCCCGTGGTCGACCTCGGCGGCCGATCCGACGCCGACCCGGTGGCCGGCCAGCAGCGCGTACGGGTGCGCGGTGTGTTCCTGTCGGACCGGCAGGGGTTGCTCGACAACCAGGTGCGGGACGGCCAGGTCGGTTACGACGTGTTGACCGTGCTGCGCCTCAGTGGGGATGGCGGCCTTGTGCTGGTCGACCGGGGCTGGTTGGCGCGTGGGCCGCGACGCGCCGACGTGCCGCAGTGGCCGACCCAGGACGGGGAGGTGACGGTGACCGGGTATCTGCGTGCGCCGACCGATGTGCCGCTGGTCGACGGGCGGGTTGCCGAGACCCTGGGCGGTTTCTGGGTGGTGTCGGAAATCGACACCCAGCGCCTGGGGACGTACCTGGACCTGCCGCTGTGGCCACGCATTCTGCGGTTGAGCCCCGAGTCGGCGCATGGATTCCGGCGAGACTGGCCTGTGGTCGCGATGGGGCCACAGCGGCATTACGGCTATGCCGTCCAATGGTTCGGGCTGGCCGCTGCCTTGCTGGCGCTGTATGTGATTGCCGGGGTGCGCCGCGCCCGGGCCTTGGAGGACTGACCTTATGCAGACTACGTTGCCGCACGGTCGGCGGCGCGGGCGTCTCACGTTGCTTGCGCTGGCCGCGTTGTTTCTGGGGCCGATGCTGTTCTCGTGGGGCTATCAGAAGCTGGGATTTACCTGGCACCCGGACCCGAGCCTCTCGGGCACGCTGATAGAACCCCCGGTGGAACTGCCGTTGCCGGCGAGCGAGCGCTTGCCGGCCGGGCGCTGGTGGCTGGTGGTGGCCGGTCCGTGCGACGACGCCTGCTGGCAGGCGCTGGTGGACCTGCGGCAGATCTGGCGCTCATTGCCGCGCTTCCAGCAGGCGCTGGGGCGCGTGTACGTGCATCCGGTCGGCCAGGGCCTGGCCGAGGCGCAGCAGGAGCAGATGCCGGCCCTGGTGCAGATGGAGGACACGGACGGCCGGGTGCAGGCGACGTTGTCCGGGTTGGCGCCCGATGCGCGCACCGCCTTTGTACTGGTTGATCCGGGCGGTCTCGCCATGCTGCGCTACGCGCCCGACTACGACGCGCGGGGGGTTCGGGACGACCTCGACCACCTGTTGCGCCGCTTCGTTCCCAACTGACCGGTAGCCGTGTTGAACGCCCCCAACCACACCCATCCCGCCGATCCGCTGCTCCACCTGGTCGCCGTCATGCTGGTGCTGGTGGTCGTCATCCTTGGCGCCTACACGCGCCTGTCCGACGCCGGCCTCGGCTGCCCGGACTGGCCGGGCTGTTATGGCCACCTGACGGTGCCCAGCCATCCCGAGGCGGTGGCGCAGGCGAACGAGACGTATGCGCACCGACCGGTCGAGGCCGGCAAGGCCTGGAAGGAGATGGTGCATCGCTACGCCGCCGGCGTGCTGGGCCTGATGGTGCTGGGGCTGGCGGTGCGGGCATGGCTTCGCCGCAGTGGCCGGATACTCGCCACCGGCACCCTGTTGCTGGTGATCTTTCAGGCGGCCCTTGGCATGTGGACGGTGACACTGCTGCTCAAGCCGGTGGTCGTGATGGCGCATCTGTTAGGCGGGTTTGCGGTGTTGAGTCTGCTGTGGCTGGGATACTTGAATTCCCGCTCGTTCATCCCGCAGCGGCGCACGCCACCGGTGACACTGCGTCGCCTGACCCTGGGCGCGCTGGCGGTGCTGGTGCTGCAGATCGCGCTCGGTGGCTGGACCAGCGCCAACTACGCGGCGCTGGCCTGCCCGACATTCCCCACGTGCATGGGGGAGTGGTGGCCGCCGATGGATATGGCCGAGGGCTTCGTCCTGTGGCGGGGGCTCGGTATCAACTATGAGTTCGGCGTGCTGGACAGTCCGGCGCGCGTCGCGGTGCACATGGCGCACCGGGCCTGGGCCGTGGTGGCGTTGTTGTGCGTGGGCGGTGTTGCCGTGCTGACCGCGCTGCGCGAGCGCGGCGCCCTGCGGGCGGCGGCGCTGGCGGTGCTGGTGCTGCTGCTGGTACAGGTCTGCCTGGGCGTGGCCAACGTGTGGCTGTCGCTGCCCTTGCCGGTGGCGGTGGCACACAACGCGGTGGCCGCGTTACTGTTACTCGCTGTGCTGACTCTCCTCCACACGCTTTATCGCAGCGGGGCGCGCCGTGCCTGAATCCGCCTCTGCCGGGACGGCCGCCGGGTCGCGCTGGCGCGAGTACCTGGAACTTTGCAAGCCGCGCGTGGTGGCGCTGATCTGCTTCACCGCGGTGGTCGGGATGTTGTTGGCGGTGCCCGGCATGGTGCCCTGGAATGCGCTGCTGGCGGGCAATCTGGGCATTTTCCTGGCGGCGTCATCGGCCGCCGTGATCAATCAGGTGATTGACGCGCGCGCGGACGCCCAGATGGATCGCACGCGCAACCGTCCGTTGCCGACCGGCACCGTGACGGCAGGCGAGGCGCTGCTGTTCGCCGCCGTGCTGGGCGTGGTGTCGATGATTCTGCTGGAAGTGTTCGTCAACACGCTGACGGCAGTGCTGACGTTTGCGTCGCTGATCGGGTACGCGGTGGTCTACACGCTGTATCTGAAGCGCGCCACGCCGCAGAACATCGTGATCGGCGGAGCGGCCGGGGCCGCGCCCCCGGTGCTTGGCTGGACCGCCGTGACCGGCAGCGTGGATCCGCCGGCACTGTTGCTGTTCCTGATCATCTTCGTGTGGACGCCGCCGCACTTTTGGGCGTTGGCGATCCGTCGACACGAGGAGTACGCGCGGGTCAATATCCCGATGCTGCCGGTCACGCACGGCCTCGCCTACACGCGCCTGCACGTGTTGCTCTACGCCGTGCTGTTGCTGGCAGTCAGTCTGTTGCCGTATGCGACGCAGTTCGCCGGCTGGCCATACGCGGTGGCGGCCGTGCTGCTGGGCGCCCGCTTCATCCAGTGGTCGGTACGGCTCTACCGCACTCAGGACAGCGACGTGGCCTCGGCCACGTTCCGGTATTCGATTACCTACCTGATGGGCCTATTCGCCGCCCTGCTCGTCGACCACTACCTGTGAAGACGCGCTGACCGACGGCGACTGGGCGCTGTGGGAGTGCATGGCGAACTTGACGGCGCCGATCAGCGCCAGCACCAGCATCACCGTCATCAATATGCCTGCCAGCACGATGTGTACCGGGTTGGAGCGGGTGGCGCGCTCGTAGTTTCGGCGGTTGCGGACGCCGACAAACGCCCATGCCATCTCACGCAGTACGCCGAAAAAGCCGAAGCGCGAGGTGTCGTGACTCACGCCGCGGCCTGCAGCTGCGATGACAGGCGCTTCAAGGCCTGGTTCTCCAGCTGGCGAATCCGTTCGGCCGAAACACCGTACTTCTCGCCCAGTTCCTTGAGCCCGGTCTTGTGTTCGGCCAGCCAGCGTTGCTCGACGATGTCGCGGCTGCGGGCATCCAGCGTGTCCAGGCCGCGGCGCAGCAGCTTCAGCTGGTGATCAGCCCACTGAGCGTCCTCGAGCGCCTGGGACGGGTCGGGCCGCTGGTCGGGTACCACCAGCGACGGTGAGGGCGACTCGTCGCCGCTGTCCGGTGCGCCGTCGAACGACACGGCCCGGTCGCTCAGGCGGGCGTCCATATCCAGAACATCCTGCGGGCGCACGTCCAGGTCACGCGCGATCTCGCGCGCCTCGGCATCGCCGAGGTGCCCCAGGCGCTGCTTGTGCTGACGCAGGTTGAAGAACAGCTTGCGCTGTGCCTTGGTGGTGGCAATCTTGACGATGTGCCAGTTGCGCAGCACGTATTCGTGAATTTCGGCCCGTACCCAGTGGACGGCGAACGACACCAGGCGCACGCCGCGGCGCGGGTCGAACCGGCGCACGGCTTTCATGAGGCCGATTGCACCTTCCTGGATCAGGTCGGCCATAGGCAGGCCGTAGCCGGCGTACCCACGTGCGATGTGGATGACGTAGCGCAGGTGCGAACTGACCAGCTGGCGCGCGGCTTCCAGGTCGTTTTGCTCCTGCAGCCGGACGGCCAGGGCACGTTCCTCGTCGGCCGACAGGTACGGCGCCTCACTGGCGGCGCGCACCAGTTGTGACAGGTTGCCCACGGCCTGCATGGTCAGGGGCACGGTCATGGCATGGGTCATGATGCCTCCCTTGTGGTTGCGACGAATTTTAGCACTCGGCGATTTAGAGTGCTAAAGGCGTGGCAAGTTGCAGGCGGGGCGAAATCGCGGTCGACGGCACGGCGCGCGGGTGCCGGTCAGTCGCGGCCGCTGATGGTTCGGAAGTGGCTGTCCAGTACGCTGGCCTTGAAGCCAAGCTGCTCCAGGATGTGGGCTGCGGCCTGAGCCCGGCGCCCACTGTTGCAGTAACACACGTAGTGGGTCTCGGGGTCGAGCCGGCTGGCATGCTGGCGCAGCTCGTGCAGGGGGAGGTTGTAGGCGCCCGGCAGGTGCGAATTCTGCCATTCGCCTCGTTGGCGGACATCCAGCCAGTGGCCGCCGTCGCTGATGAGCTCGATGGCCGCCGCGGGTTGCAGCAACGCCAGCCCGGGCGGCTGTTGCAGCGTGTGGTAGTCCTGTCGGGGCAGCCGCATCAGTACGCCGTCGCCGATCATGCTCACGGTGGCGTTGCTCCGTGGCACCTGGCTGAGGGCTTCGATACCGAAGCACTCGCCCTCGCCGAGTTGGGCCAGTTCGATGGACTCGCCATCGTCCACCGGGTTCTCGCGCGTCACCAGTGCGGTGCCGCTGTCGATAATGAAAAAGTCGTCTATCGGCTCGCCCTGGTGGCAGATCACCTGCTGCTCGTGCACCGTTTGTGGTTCGAAGCGCTGCATCAACGCTTCGATGCGTGCCGGTGGCACGGTGCGCAGCACGGGGAAAAAGTCGTAGCGCCAGCGGCGGGGGATGCCGCGGCCGAAGAAGCGGCCGGTTCGCTCCGTGTTGCGGCGCTCCACCACTGCCAACTGGTCCCACGTGGTCATGATGTCCACGAGCGCGAAGGGCAGATACAGCAACACCACGTCCGAGAAGGCCGTTACCGAACGGAAGCGGCCGTCATTGAGCGGGTAGGCTGCGCTGGGCGTGTTGCCTTCGATGATGGCGGCGATGCCGCTGGTGGTGACGGCGCTGGCCTCTCCGGCCAGCAGATAGATCACTTCGTCCAGGGGTTCGCTGAAGGCGTCGAAGACCAGGGTGCGATCGGCGGGTTCCTCGATACGAGCAGACTGCGCCAGCTCGACGAGCTGGGCGCGAGGAAAGGTCGATAAAGGAAGGAAATGCCGCAGTTGGCTGAAGTGCATCGCCCCCGACACCCGCAGTTCTCCCTGACTGACGTGTCCTGCATTGTGGCACGGGCGGCCCCCGGGTGCCGGCCCCTAGGGGCTGAAGTCAGCCAAAACGCTGAACACCGTCCGCACTGCCCAGCAGCAGCACGTCGGCGCCACGGGCGGCAAACAGCCCGTTGGTGACCACACCGGCGATGTTGTTGATGGTCTGCTCCAGCTTGATCGGTTCCACGATGTCCAGGCCGTGTATGTCCAGCACATCGAGGATGATGTTGCCGTTGTCGGTGACGAAGCCCTGGCGGTACACCGGTCGCCCGCCAAGGACGACGATTTGCCTGGCCACGTAGCTGCGTGCCATGGGAATCACTTCAACCGGCAGCGGATAGGCCCCCAGACGCCGTACCAGCTTGGATGCATCGGCGATGCAGACAAACGTGCGGCTGGCCGCGGCAATGATCTTTTCCCGGGTCAGCGCGCCGCCGCCGCCCTTGATCAGCTGGCGGTGCTCGGTGGCCTCGTCGGCGCCGTCGACGTACAGCGGCAGCGTGCCGACGCTGTTCAGATCGAACAGTTCGATACCGGCGGCCTTGAGCCGCTCGGCGGTGGCCTCCGAGCTGGCCACCGCGCCGGCGATGCGCTGCCGCTGGTCACGCAGACACTCGATGAAGTAATTGGCGGTCGATCCGGTACCGACACCGATCACTTCGCCTTCCGGCAGGAATTCCAGCGCCGCCTCGGCGGCTCGCCGCTTGCCGATGTCCTGATCACTCATGTCCGTTTCCCTTCAGGGTGACACCCGATAGGTGCCGTTGTGTTGGATGACGCGGACCCGCTGGCCGACCTGGAACGACTGCGCGCTCTGTTCCTGCACGATCGCCATGACGTTGCCGTTCTCCAGACGTACCGTCAGTTCCAGGCCGTCGGC
>NZ_JBFJTF010000006.1:0-30913 GCF_041625615.1 Immundisolibacter sp.
CTCGACCGGCAGTTGCATGATCTGGTCCACCGACCGCAACGCCGCCACCGACTGATCGAAACGCACCAGCAGCGCCGCAACCTGTGCCAACGGACCCAGTGCCCGGCTGGCAAGCATCACGCAGGCAATCAAGCCACCGACGCTGAGTTCGCCCTTGATGATCAAGTGCACGCCGTACACCAGGATACCCAAGGAACACAGCTGCACGGCGAGGCCGGCGGCGTTGATGGCGGACGCCGAGAGCATGCGCGAGCGCATGCCCAGCCGCGCCAGGGAGCCGACCAGCTGTTCCCAACGACGCTGGATGGGGCCAGACGCACCAATGCTGCGCACCGTCTCGTAACCGGTGAGGGTCTCGATCAGCGTGGCGTGCTTTTGCGATGCCTGGCGCATGGATTCCTGCACCAGCGCGCGCAGGCGCACCTGCGCCCGCCAGGCATACAGCACCACCAGCGGCATCAGCGCCAGCGGCACCAACACCAGGGGCCCTCCCAGCCACGCAATCACGGCCAGGAACAGGAGGGCGAACGGCACATCGATCAACGTGGTCAACGTGGCGGAGGTAATGAACTCGCGGAATACCTCGAATTCCTGCAGCTGGTTGGCAAACGCCCCCACCGAACGCGGGCGGGCCTCCATGCGCAGCCCCATGACCCGCTCGAACAAGCGCGCCGACAGCGCGACGTCGAATTTCTTGCCGGCCACGTCCAGAAAGTACGCGCGCAGGGTGCGCATCAGCAGGTCGAACAGCGCCACCACACCGACGCCGATGGCCAACACCCACAGCGTTTCCACCGCGCGGTTCGGAACCACCCGGTTGTAGACGTTCATGGTGAACAGCGGCAACGCCAGCGCGAAGATGTTGACCAGAAATGCCGCCAGCAGCACCTCGCTGTAAATCGGCCACAGCTTGCGCAGCGTTCCCCAGAACCAGTGTCCTGACACCGGCGCCGCGTACTCGGCGCTGCGTTCGTCGAAGATCGGTGCCGGGCGTACCAGCAACGCGCTGCCCGCATACTCGGCTTCCAGACGCTCGCGCGGCCAAACGGCCTCACCCATGCCCGCGTCCGGGTCGACCACCCGCGCCGCGCCCTCTGCCTGCCATTCCAACAGCACCACCGCCCGACAATCATGCAGCAGCACGACAACCGGCAGCACCGCCGGGCTGATCTGATCGAGCGCACGACGCACGACCCGAGCGCTCAGGGCGGCGCGCTCGGCCGCGCGCACGAACAGCGCCGGCGTCAGCGCCCCGTCCTGCAACGGCAACCCGGCCGTCAATGCCTGGTGTGACTTGGGGCGCTGGTAAAGGCGCGTCAGAAAGGTCAGACACTCGAGCAGCGGATCATCCGGCCGATGCAGATCGGCGTCAGCCAACGGCCATTGGGCCGCAGCCGACGCGGAAGCGTTTTCCATGAAAAACCCTTAAGGTTCGGGCGCAATGGGCCGTAGACAATACACCAGCCCAAACTTGGCACAAGGCCCAGATAACGGTGTCATCCCGCTTCTTCGACTGGCACCAGCGTGGCGACGGTATCGCTGCGTCGGCGCCCCCGGAACCGAACCGTGCCGTGTGACAGAAAGCCCTCATCGCCGCGCCCAGAATCCGCGTGTCGCGAGCGACGCGGCGTGGCGCGGCATTCGCGTTTGCTGTGCCTGCTGCTGACTATTCTATTGCTGCCGGCCAGCGCCGACTGGCCAGCGCTCGACGACGCCACCCTGCAGGCCGTCACCCAGCGTCACGGCGCGCTGGCAGCCGATCGCCTGCGCGCCTGGCAGGCCCTGATCGACGACTACCGCGACCACCCCCTGCACACCCAACTGCAGGCCACCAACGACTTCTTCAACCGGCTGGAATTCGTCGACGACATCGTGCACTGGCGGCGTGCCGACTACTGGGCAACGCCGGTGGAGTTCCTCACCAGTGGCGGTGGTGACTGCGAGGATTTCGCGATTGCGAAATATTTCACACTGCTGGAGATGGGCGTCCCCGAGTCGCGTCTGCAGATCACCTACGTCAAGGCACTTCGCCTGAGCCAGGCGCACATGGTGCTGGCCTACTACGCCAACCCGGCCGCGGATCCGCTGGTGCTGGACAACCTGGCAATCGACGTTTTGCCCGGTTCCGCCCGCAGCGACTTGGTCCCCGTGTACAGTTTCAACGGCTACGGCCTGTGGCTGTCCAAGGCCCGCGGCCGCAGCCAAAGGGTGGGCGGTGCCGAGCGATTGAGCCTGTGGCAGGACCTCAAAAGCCGCCTGGCACAGCAACGGGCCAGTGCCGGCCAAGCCTTCGCACAAACCATAGAGAAAAAACGATGACGCTGCTTCGGCAACTGATCATGGCCATCCTGGCAGTCCTGCTGCTGGTATTCGTCGGCAGCGTCACCATCAACGTGGTCAACACGCGCCAGTACCTGGACGCCCAGCTCCAATCGCACGCACAGGACGCCGCCACATCACTGGGCCTGTCGCTGTCTACCAGCGTCGCCGAAGACGACCGCGCCACCATGGAATCCATGGTCGACGCCATGTTCGACAGCGGCTACTACCGCACCATTGAACTGGTGAACACCGACGGCGCCGTGTTGTTGCAGCGCACCCAGCCGGTGCGTCTGGGCGAGGTGCCGGACTGGTTCGTGGGACTTCTGCCGCTGCGGACACCGGTCGGTGATGCGCTACTGATGTCCGGCTGGCGGCAGTTGGGCCAGGTCCGCGTGCGCAGCAACCCCGGCTACGCCTACCTGGAGCTGTGGCGCACCACGCGTGACTCGATCCAGCTGTTCGCGGCCGTCAGTGTTCTGGCTATGCTGCTGGCGGTGTTGGGCGTACGCGTGCTGCTGCGCCCGCTGCGTGCCACCGAAACCCAGGCGATCGCCATCGCCGCGCGCGACTTCCCGGTTCAGGAGCGCCTGCCACGCACGCGCGAGCTGCGCCGTGTGGTGCAGGCCATGAACCACATGTCGCGCAAGGTGCAACAGATGCTGCACGAGCAGATCACGCTCAGCGAGGCCCTGCGCGCCCAGGCGTTCCGGGACCCGGTGACCGGCCTAGGCAACCGGGCATTGTTCGAGCACGACCTGCACCACCTGCTGACCGCCCCGGAGGAACACTTTCGCGGCACGCTGGCGCTGGTGCAGCTGCGCGACTTCAAGGCCTTCAACAATGCCCACGGCTACGCCGCCGGTGACGACCTGTTGCGCCAGGCGGCCGGCGCACTGCGTGAGGCCAGCGCCGACTTCGCGCCCCACACCCTGGCGCGCCTGGGCGGCGCCGACTTTGGGTTGCTTGTGGCGTGCGGCGAGGATGCCGAACTCGCCGAACTGGGCGCCACCCTGAGTCGCGCGCTGGCCGGCTTGCACGACCATGGCCTGCTGGCCGAGGCGGATGTCGGTCATGTCGGCCTGGCCGTGCATGCCGGCAACGACACGCCATCGGCCCTGCTCAGCCGTGCCGACGCGGCGCTGCGCGCGGCGCAGACCCAGGCCGGCAACGCCTGGCACGTGGCGGCGCCCGTGACCGGCACCACCCCGCGCCCCGCCAGTGCCTGGCGTGAGTTGCTCAACGAAAGCCTGCGCGACGGTGCCCTGGCCCTGTATGTCCAGCCGGTCATGCGTCTTGACGGCGAAGCGCCACTGCATCACGAGGTGCTGGTACGCCTGCACAGCGACGGGGAACTGCTGCCGGCCGGAGGGTTCATGCCCATGGCCGAACGGTTCGGTCTCGCCAGTGCTGTCGACCGTGCCGTGGTCGGCTCGGTACTGCAACGCCTGCCCGAACTGCCGGCCGACCGCCGTCTCGCGGTGAACCTGAGCCCCAGCTCTCTCGCCGACACTCAATTCCGGCAGTGGCTGGACTCACAGTTGGCCGCACACCCGACCCTGGCGGGGCGACTCACGTTCGAAGTGCCCGAATACGGCGCGGCCCGACATCTGACGGCGCTGCGGGACCTCGCCGAGCGGCTGTCGCGCGCCGGCAGCGGCCTGGCGCTGGATCACTTCGGCCGCGGCTTCAACCCGTTCGATTATCTGGCGGGGCTGAAACTGCGTTACATCAAGGTCGACGGCCGCTACATCCGCGCCCTGCCACAGGACAGCGACAGCCGGTTTTTCGTCCATACCCTGCGCGAGGTCGCACACGGCCTGGAGTGCCTGATCATTGCCGAGACGGTCGAGGACGCCACGCAGCTGACCGCCGTCTGCGACCTGCGCATGGATGGCGCGCAGGGCTATCACCTGGCAACGCCGCAGCCGCTGTAGCCCGGCGGCGAACGTCACAGCACGTCGTCGTCGCCATCCACCAGCGGATTGAACGCCCCCAGACGGGCACGCAGCCGGCCACGCAGCAACAGCTTGCGTCGGGCACCTTCCGGCAGGTCGGTGAACATGATCACGCCGTTGTCAGCCAACAGCGCGACCAGGTCCTCCACCACGCGTGCCAGGTCGGCGTCGGTAACCGACAACGCCTCGGCCGCCGCCGCCTCACCGCCGTGACGCAGCAGGAACTCAAGCACATCCGGATGATCGCCCGGCAACGGCCCCTCGCTGCCGTCCTGCGGCTCGGCAAACACCGCCTCGATCAAGCCGTCAGTGGCGCGCCGCACATAGAACATCTGTCACACCCCGTGCCCGCAAGGGCGGTCATGATACCGATCGCCGCTCAGGCGCCACCCATGGCGTGCAGGATTTCCGGTTCGAACCCGAACTGGCGCAGGTCCGGCATGCGCTGCGGGTACAGCACACCGTCCAGGTGGTCGCACTCGTGCTGCACCACGCGTGCGTGAAAACCGGTGACCTCGCGCTCGATGCGCTGCCCACGCTCGTCGTACGCACTGTAGCGGACCGCCCGCGGCCGCGGCACCAGCCCGCGCAAGCCGGGCACGCTCAGACACCCTTCCCAGCCGGCCTCGGGCGTCGGGTCGAGCACCTCGATCACCGGATTGATCAGCACCGTGCGCGGCACCGCCTCGGCCTGCGGGTAGCGCGGATTGTGCGTCACGCCGAACACCACCACCCGCACCGAGACACCGATCTGCGGCGCCGCCAGGCCGGCGCCGCTGCAGGCCGCCATGGTGTCGAACAGGTCCTCGAGCAAGGTGGCAACCGCCGGATCGCGCGGATCGGCCACCGGCTGCGCCACACGCAGCAATAACGGATGCCCCATCCGCAGCACCTGCCTGACTGCCATAACGCCTCCGAGCCGTACAACCGGCACCAGCGTACCGCAGCGCGCCTGCCGCTACACTGCGCGGCCTTCCCGCTGCCCTGCCCACCATGACCGCGGTTACCGCCCGCCAACGCCTGAGCTCCAACGGCGCACTGTTCGCGCTGCTGGCGGCGTTCGGTTTCTCCATGAAGGCCATCCTGGTCAAGCTCGCCTACGCCTGGCAGCCGGTGGACGCCGTCACCCTGCTGGCACTGCGCATGCTGATGGCGTTGCCGTTTTTCCTCGCCCTGGCCTGGCAGGCACGTGACCGCGGCACCGCCACGCCGCTGCAGGCCAGCGACTGGCTGCGGCTGGCCTGGCTCGGTGTGACCGGCTACTACCTGGCCAGCATCCTCGATTTCTGGGGCCTGCAATACATCAACGCCGGCCTGGAACGGCTGATCCTGTTCCTGTACCCGACCCTGGTGGTGGTGCTCGGCGCCTGGCTCACACGCCGCCCGGTGGCACGGCGCGAACGCTGGGCGCTGGCGCTGTCCTACGGCGGCATCGCGCTCGCGTTCCTGAGCGACCTGCGCCTGGCCAGCGACCGTGGCGTGCTGATCCTGGGCAGCGCACTGGTGTTCGGCTCGGCGGTGTCCTACGCCCTGTACCTGCTGGCGAGCGGCAACACCATCGCCCGCCTCGGCAGCCGACGCACGGCCGCCTACGGCATGCTCATCTCGACCGCACTGGTGCTGGCGCAGTTCGCCGCCACCCAGCCGCTGGCCGCCCTGCGCCAGCCCTGGCCCATCTACGGCCTGGCACTGGCCATGGCGGTGTTCTCCACCGTGCTGCCGTCACTGCTGCTGGCCGAGGCCATCAAGCGCATCGGCGCCGGCCGGGTGGCGATGATCGGCTCGGCCGGGCCGATCATCACCATCTATCTTGGCGTGGTGCTGCTCGGCGAACCGGCCACCGCCGTGCAGCTGCTTGGCGCCGCCCTGGTGCTCACCGGCGTACTGCTGGTGACACTGCCAAGCCGCCGGACACCTGCCGACTGAACCCACCCGCAGCAGCGCCGCCCGGCGCCTGCCCGCATAATGCCCGCCCCGCCAACAGCACCCGTGCCGATGAAACGCCGCCACCGCCGTGCCCCCAAGCCGGCCACCGAACCGTTACCGCAACCCGTACTGATCGAACGCATGGCCGACGGCGGCCAGGGCGTCACTCACCTCGACGGCAAGCTGTGCTTTGTCGCCGGCGCGCTGACCGGCGAACGCGTCGAAGCCGCCTGGCTGAACCGCCACGCCAGCTACGACGAGGCGATCACCACCGCCGTGCTGCACGCATCGACGGAGCGGGTGACGCCCCCGTGCGCCGCCTATGAGCGCTGCGGCGGCTGCGTGCTGCAACACCAGGCACCCGACGCCCAGGCGCGGGACAAGCAGGCGCAGCTGGCAGAGAAGCTCGAACGCCTGGGCAACGTGGCACCCGATGCCTGGCTGGCGCCGGTGCGCGGCCCGGCCTGGCACTACCGGCGCCGGGCCCGCCTGGGCGTGCGCCACGTACCCAAGAAAGGCGGCGTGCTGGTCGGTTTCCGCGAACGGCGCTCGTCCTTCCTGACCGACATGACCGCCTGCCCGGTGCTCGACGCACGCCTGTCGGACCTGATCGCACCGCTGCGCACCCTGATCGGCGGTCTGTCCATCGCCGCCCAGGTGCCGCAGCTGGAAGTGACCGCCACCGACGACGACGTGCTGCTGGTCATGCGCCACCTGGCGCCGCTGAGCGACGCCGACCGTGCCGCGCTGACCGCCTTCGCCGCCGAGCACGGCCTGCGCTGGTTCCTGCAGCCGGCGGGCCCGGCCTCGGTACACCCGCTGCCGCCGGCCGACGACCGGCCGCTGCAGTACCGGCTGGACGCATTCGGCCTCTCGCTCGAGTTCGGGCCGCTCGATTTCACCCAGGTCAACTTCGCCATCAACCAGCAGCTGGTGCCGCTGGCGGTCGACCTGCTGGCACCGACCCCCGGCGAACGGATCGCGGACCTGTTCTGCGGCGTCGGCAACTTCAGCCTGGCACTGGCCAGCCGCGGCGCCAGCGTGCTCGGCCTGGAGGGCGACGCCGCCCTGGTAGCCCGTGCCCGGGACAACGCCCGCCGCGCCGGTCTGGCCGAGCGCTGCACCTTCGACACCGTCAACCTGTACGACGACGCCGACGCCGCCCTCGGCCGGCTCGGCCGCCAGGACGCCTGGCTGCTGGACCCACCGCGTTCGGGCGCGCAGGCACTGTGCAGCGCCCTGCCGGCGCCCGGCCCGGCGCGCATCGTGTACGTGTCGTGCAACCCCGCCACGCTGGCGCGCGACGCCGGCCTGCTGGCCGCGCAGGGTTACCGGCTGGCGCGGGCCGGCATCATCGATATGTTCCCGCACACCGCGCACGTAGAATCAATCGCCCTGTTCGAACGCAGCTGAGCCATGCACGCGCTTGCCCGCGAACACTGCACCCCACTCCCGGCCGGCGCCCGCCCGCTGACGGCGACCGACTGGCCGCCGCTGCTGGCGCAGCTGGACGGCGCCTGGCAGATCGTCGACGGCCACCACCTCACACGCAGCTGGCGCCTGCCGGACTTCGCCCAGGCGCTGGCACTGGTGAACCGCATCGGCGCGCTGGCCGAGGCGCAGGACCATCACCCGGACCTGGTGCTGCGCTGGGGCCGGGTCGACCTGACGCTGTGGACGCACACGGTGGACGGCCTCAGCCGCAACGACTTCATCCTCGCCGCGCACATCGACCGCCTGGCGCCATGACCGCGGCCGTCATCGACCAGGCAGTCGCGCTGCTGCGCGCCGGGCAGGTGGTGGCGCTGCCGACCGAAACCGTCTACGGCCTCGGCGCCGACGCCCTGAACCCGGACGCCGTGGCGCGCATCTTCGCCCTCAAGGGCCGGCCGGCCGACCACCCGCTGATCGTGCACCTGCCGCCCGAGGCGGCCCTGGAAGACTGGGCGGCCGACGTGCCGGCGGCGGCGCGGGCACTGGCGGCGGCGTTCTGGCCCGGCCCGCTGACGCTGATCCTGCGCCGCCACGCGCGGGTACCGCTGGCCGTCACCGGCGGCCAGGACACGGTGGCCCTGCGCGTGCCCGATCACCCGCTGGCACTGGCGCTGCTGCGCGCCTTCGCCAGCGGCATCGCCGCGCCGTCTGCCAACCGCTTCGGCCACATCAGCCCCACCACCGCCGCCCACGTGCGCGATGAGTTCGGCGACGCGGTGCCGCTGATCCTGGACGGCGGCCCGTGCCGGGTGGGGCTGGAATCCACCATCGTCGACCTGTCGCGCGGGGCACCGGTGGTGCTGCGCCCGGGCGCCATCGGTGCCGCCGACATCACCCGTGTCACCGGCCACGCACCGGCCGCCCAGCGCGCCGCCCGCCAGGCACCGGCGCCGCGCGCATCCGGCCTGCTGGCGCGCCACTACGCGCCGCGCACGCCAGCCGAACTGGTCAACGGCGCCGACCTGCCGGGCCGACTGGCGGCACTGGCCGCGCACGGCGACCGGGTGGGCGTGCTGGCCCTCGGCCGGCCGCTGGGGCACGGCCTCGCCCTGCCCGACGACCCGCCGGCCTACGGACGGGGGCTGTACGCGGCGCTGCGGGAACTGGACCGTGGCGGCTACGATCGGTTGCTGATCGAGGCCCCGCCGCAGGACGACGCCTGGCGCGCCGTCAACGACCGCCTGCGACGGGCCGTGGCCACGGACGACTGAGCCGCCCGGACGCCACGGAGGATCAAGCCAGCCCCGCGCCGTCCAGGCGTTCGAGCCTGACCACCTCGCTCACCGGCTTGCGGTAGCCGCGCGGCGCCGCCGGCGCCTTGCCGTGCCCCATGACGATGAGCATGGCCGGCAGGTAGTTGTCGGTCAGGCCAATCACCTCGGCCACCGCCTGCGGATTGAAGCCGATCATGGCGCCGGTATCGAGGCCGCGCGCCTTGGCCGCGTACATCAGCGTCATCGACGCCAGGGACGCGCCGCGAATGGCCTCGTCACGGGCGAACTGCGCATTGCCGCCGTACATCTGCGCGGTCATGCCGATCATGCGCTCGCGCATCGGCTCCGGCGCCTGGGCAAACACGGTTGGCGCGTCGACGTGGGCGTCCAGCCTGGCGCAGACCACGATGGCCGCCCCGCAGTTCTCAACCTGTGCCTGGTCCATGGCGGCCGCACGCAGGCGTTTTTTCTGCTCCGCCTCGCGCACCACCACGAACGCCCACTGCTGCAGGTTGAAGGCACTCGGGCTCAGGATCACCTCGTCGAAGATGGCCTTCAGGTCGGCGTCGGTCACCGGCTGCGACAGATCGTAGTCGCGCACGCTGCGCCGGGCCTGAACCAGTTCCGAGAAACTCATGCTTGCCTCCATGGATAGTGCGGTGTGGTGCGCTGAACGGCGCACCCGACCGACCGCCTCAGGCAGCCGGTGGGGTCGGGCGACGCGCCAGCAGGTAAAAGCTCGCCGAGCCGACGTAGCCGGCCGCAATCAGGCCGTATATGGCGGCGTAGGAGTGATAGACATCGTACACGGCCGAGGCGATCACCGGCCCCAGCCCCAGCGCCATCAGCTGGAAACTGGCCATCACCCCGGCGATGCGGCCAAAGGCGAAACGGCCGAAATACCTGGACAGGATCAGCCCGGTCAGCGAACCCTCGCCGCGCACCAGCAGACCCAGCACGGCGGACAGCACCAGCGCGCCGGTGGTGGTGTCCACCGTCAGCATCAGCAGGATGCCCCCGGCAGCCAGCAACTGCGAGACGATGGCCAGCCGCCGCTCGGAGAAAAACTCCGACAGATAGCCCCACACCACGTTGGCCAGCGCGCCGGTCAGGGCCAGGATGCTGACCGCGGTCACCGCCTGCACCTGCGACACGCCCCGACTGACCAGATAGGTCACGTGGTAGAACACCACCGTGCCGTTGGCGGCGATCGCCACCACCGCCGCTGCCATCAGCAGGCGCAGCGCCCAGGTGCGCAGCGCCTGCTGCAGGGTCCACGGGTAATCGTCGCCGCTCGGGCGCGGGCGCCGGCCGGGTTTTGCCTCGTGCCGCGTCACCGGCCCACCGTCCGGCTGCAGGTCGAGCGCCTCCGGACTGCGGCGCAGCAGCAGCCAGGCCGGTGGCACCACCACCAGCACGCTGAGCGCGCCCATGGCCACGAACACCTCGCGCCAGTCCCAGCCGTGGCGCTGCAACCAGGCACCGGCGAAGGCCATCGCCGCGCCGCCCAGCGGCACCGACATGGAGGCAATGCCCAGCGCCCGGCCACGGTAGTGCTGGAACCAGTGCACGGCGATGGCCCGCTGCGCTGCCCCGCCAAGCGCGCCCTGCGCCGCCCCGCGCGCCAGGATGTAGCCCAGGAAGAACACCGCCAGGCTAGGGCTCCAGCCCATGAGCACGAAGCCCGACGCCATCACCATGGCCGCCAGCCCCATCAGCAGGCGCGGACCCCGGCGGTCCACCCAGGCGCCGGCCAGCGGCGAGATCAACCCCCCGGTGACGGTGCCGGCCAGCAGGGCCGTGGAAATGGCCGTGTGGCTCCAGCCGGTGTCCTGCGTGATGGCCAGCAGCACCGAGCCCATGTACATCTGGCTGCTGCCGGCGGAAATGAAGCCGCCCAGCGACGCCACCGCCAGCACCACCCAGCCGTAGTACACCCGCCCACCGAGGCGGGCCACGAGACGATCGGACACGTTAGTTCTATGCGGTTCGCAGGCCGTCAGAAACCGTCGCCGCCGGGCGCCGGCAACTCGGCCCGCGCCTGCTCGACCAGCTCCGCCGGCAGGGCCTTGGATGCCTCGACGCCGAGCGCCTTCAGATCCTCGGCCCGCTTGACCAGGTTGCCGCGCCCGCTGACCAGCTTGTTGTGAGCGGCATCGAACGCCTTTTGCGTGCTCTCCAGCCGGGTGCCGACGGTCTGGACGTCCTGCACGAAACCGACGAACTTGTCGTACAGGTCGCCGGCACGGCGGGCGATTTCCTGCGCGTTGCGGCTCTGGTGCTCGAAACGCCACACGTTCTGGACCATGCGCAGTGTGGTCAGCAACGTGGTCGGATTGACCAGCCCGATGTTGCGCTCCAGCGCCTCGGCGAACAACGCCGGTTCGGCGCGCAGCGCCTCCATGTAGGCCGGCTCGACCGGCACGAACAACAGCACGAAATCCAGCGAGCGCACACCCGGCAGCTGGTGGTAGGCCTTGTCGCCGAGGGTGCGGATGTGCGTGCGCAGCGAGGTCACGTGCTCGCGCAGGGCCTGGGCACGGGCGACGTCGTCCTCGGCGCTGACGTAGCGCTCGTAGGCGACCAGCGACACCTTGGCATCGATCACCACGTCCTTGCCGTCGGGCAGGTGCACGATGGCGTCCGGCCGCTGGCGGCCGTCCTCACCGGTGATGCTGACCTGCAGCTCGTATTCGCGGTCCTTGGCCAGGCCGGACTGCTCCAGGACCCGTTCGAGCACCAGTTCGCCCCAGGCACCCTGCGTGCGCGTGCTGCCCTTGAGCGCCCGGGTCAGGTTCACGGCATCCTCGGCAACACGCTGGTTGAGGTCGCGCAGGGTGTGGATTTCCTTCAGGAGCGACACCCGGTCACGCGATTCCTTGTCGTAAACGTCCTCCACGCGCTTCTGGAAGCCGCCGATCTGCTCGCGCAGCGGATTCAACAGCGCCTCCAGGCTGGTGCGGTTCTGGTCCGTGAAGCGCTTGCTCTTGTCCTCCAGGATCTCCTGCGCCAGGTTCTTGAACTGCTCGGTCAGCTGTCCGCGCGCCTCGTGCAGCAGGGCCAGCTTCTCCTCGCTGCGCCGGCGCTCCTCGGCCAGCTCCGTGGTGGCGCGCTCGAGGCGCACGGCCAGTGCCTGCACCTCGTCGCTGCGGGCGCGCAGCGCCGCCTCGCGGTCGTGCAGCGCGGCCTCCAGCGTCGGCAGACGGGCGCAGTCGGCCTGCAGGCGCGCACGTGCCTCGACCAGCGTCTGCTGTTCGCCGCGCAGGGTGTCCAGTTCCGCTGCCAAACGCTCGCCCTGTTGAAGCGCGTATCCCAGGCGACCGCGCGCCTGCACCAGGAAGACAGCCAGCACCACGGCCAGCAACCCGGCCGCCAGCGCGACCAGGACGGGGACGGAAAACACCATGCCGGAAAACGGTCCAAGAGTCTGTTACAAGGTTTGCACGATACCGCATACCCATCCGTCGTGACGGCCCGACAAATGGCCGCGGAGACCCGAAAGACATGAACATCGGCATCCCCACCGAAACCAAGAACAGCGAAAGCCGCGTGGCCCTGACACCGGCCGGTGCCGCCGCCCTGGTGGCGGACGGCCACAGCGTGCAGGTACAGCGCGGCGCGGGCGACGGTGCCGGCTTCAGCGACCCCGAGTACGCGACAGCCGGCGCCACGCTGACCGACGCCGCCGGCGCCTGGGGCTGCGAACTGGTGGTCAAGGTAAAGGAGCCGCTGGCGGCCGAGTACGGCTACCTCGACGGCCAGATGCTGTTCACCTACCTGCATCTGGCCGGCGTGGACCCGGCCCTGACCGAGACGCTGCTGGCCAGCAGGACCACCGGCATCGGCTACGAGACGGTGCGCGATGGCGCCGGCCACCTGCCGCTGCTGGCGCCGATGAGCGCCATCGCCGGCAACATGGCGGCGACGGTCGGCGCCTGGTACCTGGCCAGGCCGCACGGCGGCATCGGCGTGCAGCTCGGCCGCGTGCTGGGCGAGCGCCACGGTCGGGTGCTGGTGGTCGGCGACGGCGTGGTCGGCAGCCATGCCGCCGCCAGCGCGGCCGCGCTCGGCGCCGAGGTCATCGTCTACGGCATCGACCCCGCCCACGGGCAGGCGCTGCGCCAGACACTGCCGCAGGTCGACTGGCGCACGTCGAGCCCCGAGGCCATCGGCGCCGAGCTGGCGCAGGCGGACCTGCTGGTCGGCGCCGTGCTGCTGCCGGGCGACCGGGCGCCGCACCTGATCAGCGCCGACATGGTCCGCCGCATGCGTCCCGGCACGGTGATCGTGGACGTCAGCATCGACCAGGGCGGCTGCGTCGAGACCGCCCGTCCCACCAGCCATTCCGACCCGGTCTACACCGTCGACGGCGTGCTGCATTACTGCGTCACCAACATGCCGGGCGCCTACCCGCGCACCGCCACGGTGGCCCTCACGCAGGCCACGCTGCCCTACCTCAAGCGCCTGGCGACCGGCGGCCGGGCGGCGCTGTTCGAGGACCCGGCACTGGGCGCCGGCGTCAACACCCATGAGGGCTACCTCACCTGCCAGCCGGTCGCCCACGGCCTGAACCTGCAGGCGCGCTACCGGTCGCTGGACTCGCTGGCCTGAGGCAACGCCGGCTCGGCGCCGCGCACCAGCAGGCAGGCGCCGATCACCGCCGCCGGCATGAGCACCAGGTTCACCAGCGGCAACATCCCCAGCAGCAGCACCCCGCCCCCGAAACCGAGCGCCGGCCAGCGCGCGGCGGCGGCGCTGCGGCGCACGGCGGGAAAGTCCTGACCGCGATGGGCCAGCGGGTAGTCGAGATACTCCAGCGCCAGCAACCAGGCCCCCAGCAGCAGCCAGGCCGGACCGGCCAGCAGGTTCACACCCGGCACCCACAGCAACAGCCACAGCGGCAGCGCGCGCAGCAGGAAGTACCCGAGCTTGCGCAGTTCGTTACCGATCGCCGCCAGCGCGTCGGCCAGCCAGCCGCGCCCGTGTGCCGACGGCTCACCGAGCACCCGCGCCGCCAGCACGGCGTTGAACGGCGCGGCAATGAGATTGGCCAGCGCCGTGAAGGCGTACACCAGCACCAGCAGCAGCGCCAGCACGAACACCGGCCACAGCAGCAGCGCCAGCCAGTCCAGCCAGCCGGGCAGCAGCCCGCGCAGCCACTGCACCGCGTCGCCCACATAATGGACGGCGGCCACCGTGCCGGCGGCGAACAGCAACACGTTGATCAACAGCGGCGTCAGAACCAGACCGCGCCACCTGCGATCAAACAGCACCGAAAAACCGCGATACAGGCACTGCAGTCCCGCCATCGCCGACGCTACCGGCATCTCAAACCCTCCCTGCGCGTGATCACGGGTTGATCGGCTGACGGCTGATCAGCATCAGCGCGTGCATCGCACGGCCGATCGAGCATGCATTCCGGGCCGACGCGTGGTCCAAGGCGGGGGGCGCCCTTGCGCACCAACCCGGCAACCCCATCTTGTACTCCACCGCGCGCCGCCCACAACGCGGCACCACACGAAGTCCTCATGTCCCGACCCCAACACAGACTGCGCGTACTGACCTACAACATCCAGGTGGGCATAGACACCCGCCACTACCGCCAGTACCTGACACGCGGCTGGCGGCACATGCTGCCGTTTCCCGGCCGCCAGGAAAACCTCGACCAGGTGGCGGCCGTGCTGCGCGACCACGACATCGTCGCCCTGCAGGAGATCGACGCCGGCTCCTACCGTGGCGCCTTCCTGAATCAGGCCCAGTACCTGGCCGACCTGGCCGGCTTTCCCAACTGGCACCTGCAGGTGAACCGCAACTACGGCGCCCTCGCCCGGCACGGCATCGCCGTGCTCAGCCGCCTGCCCCCGACCGGCATCCGCGAGTGCCGCCTGCCCGGCTTTCTGCCCGGTCGCGGGGCGTTGCTGCTGAGCTTTGGCAGCGACCGGCGGCCGCTGCACGTGCTGGCCGTGCACCTGTCGCTCGGCCAGCGCTCGCGCATGCGCCAGCTGCGCTACCTGTCGCGCCTGGCCATGCACTGCAAGGACCTGATCCTGCTTGGCGACATGAACTGCGCCGCCTGGCAGCTGGAGCGCAACTCCGGCCTGATCCACGCCGGACTGCGCGTGGCCGACACCGAAGGACACAGCTACCCGTCCTGGCGTCCACGGCGTAACCTCGACCATGTACTGGTATCGCCGGGGCTGAGCGTGCACCGTGCCCGGGTGCTCGATCATCCCATGTCCGACCACCTGCCGGTGGCGGTGGAACTGGACTTGCCGCCGGCGCTGGCCGCCAGTCTGGCCGAGCCGGTGGCTGCCTGCGCCTGACACGCAACGCTGCACGGAGGACCGCCATGCCATCGCGAGACCTCGAACGCCGCATGTGGGCAGAGGCCTGTGCCCTGCTCGACCAGGCCGAACGGTTACAACGCCAATTCTTCGATCCCCCCGGCGGACGCGGCACCGGCCGTGGCTGGCAGCCGCCCGTCGACGTGTACTCCGCCGGTTCTGAGCTGGTGATCATGGCCGCCCTGCCGGGAGTGACCGCCGAACGGCTGGAGGTCGGCATCGACGGCGTGATGCTGATGATCGCCGGCGAACGTCGCCTGCCCGATGCGCTGCGCGGGCACCGTGTACAGCGCCTGGAAATTCCGCGCGGCCGCTTCGAGCGCCGCCTGCGTCTGCCGCCGGGCACGTATCAGATCGGCCGCCTGGAACTGAGCCACGGCTGCCTGGTTCTGATCCTGCACCGGGTCGAGTCGATGACCGGAGAATGAACATGAACAACGAAACCGCCGTGTCCACCGCCCGCCAGGCCGAAGACGACGTTCTGCTGATCCTGCCGGTACGCAACCTGGTCCTGTTTCCGGGTGTGGTGATGCCGTTGACGGTCGGCCGCAAGGGCTCGATCGAGGCGGCCCAGGAGGCCGTGCGCAGCGATCGCCCGCTGGGCCTGCTGCTGCAGAAGGAAGCCGGTGACGACCACCCGGGACCGGACGATCTTTACAAGGTCGGCACCGTGGCCAGCGTGCTGCGCTTCGTGTCGGCGCAGGACGGCGCCCACCACGTGGTGTGCCAGGGCGAGGAGCGGTTCCGGGTGCTGGACTTCATCCCTGGCCATCCGTACCTGCTGGCGCGCATCGAGCGCTTCGCGGCTGCCGACGAGGGCGGCGTGGAGAACGAAGCCCGCACGCTGAACCTGCGCGAGCAGGCACTGCAGGCGCTGGAACTGCTGCCGCAAACGCCAGCCGAGCTGGTGCATGCCATCCAGTCCACGCCGACCGGCTCGGCACTGGCGGACCTGATCGTCAGCTACATGGACCTCAAGCCGCAGGAAAAGCAGGAAGTGCTCGAGCTGGTGGACCTGCCGCAGCGTCTGACGCGCGTATCCGAACTGCTGGCACGACGCATCGAAGTGTTGCGGATCCAGCGCGACATCTCGCAGCAGACACGCGAAAAGCTCGACGAGCGGCAGCGCGAATTCGTGCTGCGCGAACAGCTGAGAACGATCCAGAAGGAGCTTGGCGAGGCCGACGACCAGGCTGCCGAGGCCGAGGAACTGGCCGAGGCGGTTGCCAAGGCGGACATGCCGGCCGAGGTCGAGGAGCACGCACGCAAGGAACTCAAGCGCCTGGCCCGCATGCCCGAAGCCTCCGGCGAGTACCCGATGCTGCGCACGTACCTGGAGTGGCTCACCGAGCTGCCGTGGGGGAAAGCCAGCACGGACAACCTGGACATCGAAGCGGCCCGTGACGTGCTGGACCAGGATCACTGGGGGCTGGACAAGATCAAGCGCCGTATCCTCGAACACCTGGCGGTGCGCAAGCTCAGCCCCGAAGGCAAGAGCCCGATCCTGTGTTTCGTCGGCCCGCCGGGGGTCGGCAAGACCTCACTCGGCCAGAGCATCGCCCGCGCCATGGGCCGGCGGTTCGTGCGCGTGTCACTGGGCGGCGTACACGACGAGGCGGAAATCCGCGGCCACCGCCGCACCTACGTCGGCGCCCTGCCCGGCAACATCATCCAGTCCATCCGCAAGGCCGGCACGCGCAACCCGGTACTGATGCTCGACGAGATGGACAAGCTCGGCCAGGGCTTCCACGGCGACCCCTCGGCGGCCCTGCTGGAGGTGCTCGACCCCGAGCAGAATCATACGTTTCGCGACAACTACCTGGCCGTGCCATTCGACCTGTCACAGGTCATGTTCATCGCCACCGCCAACGTGCTCGACAACATCCCGGGCCCGTTGCGCGACCGCATGGAAGTGATCGAACTGCCGGGGTACACGCAGGAAGACAAGCTCGAAATCGCCCGCCGGTACCTGATCGACCGCCAAATGAAGGCCAGTGGCCTCGGCGCCGATCAGGCGCAGCTCACCGACGCCACGCTGCGCGCCATCATCGACGGGTACACCCGCGAAGCCGGCTGCCGCAATCTGGAGCGCGAAATCGGCGCCGTCCTGCGGCACCTGGCGGTGCGCGTGGCACAGGGCGAGACCGGCCCGCACCACATCGAAGCCGACGACCTGCCCGCCATCCTGGGCCCGGCCCGCTTCGACTCCGAGCTGGCCATGCGCACCTCCATGCCGGGGGTGGCCACCGGCCTGGCCTGGACCCCGGTCGGTGGCGACATCCTGTTCATCGAAGCCAGTCGCTCACCAGGCAACGGCAAGCTCATCCTCACCGGACAACTGGGCGAGGTGATGAAGGAAAGCGTCCAGGCGGCGCTGTCGTTGCTCAAGAGCCGAGCAACGGAACTGGGCATCGATCCGGCATCGTTCGACACGCACGACATTCACGTGCACGTGCCGGCCGGCGCCATCCCCAAGGACGGCCCGTCGGCCGGCGTGGCCATGTTCGTGGCACTGGCGTCGCTGCACACCGACCGCTGCGTGCGCGCCGACACCGCCATGAGCGGCGAGATCAGCCTGCGTGGGCTCGTGCTCCCGGTGGGCGGCATCAAGGAGAAGGTTGTCGCGGCGCATCGTGCCGGCATCCGCCGTGTGATGCTGCCGGCGCGCAACCAGAAGGACTATGACGACATCCCCGCCAGCGCCCGCGAGCAATTGGAGTTCATCTGGCTCGAAGGTGTCGATCAGGCCCTGGACGCCGTGTTCGAGCACCCACAGTCGGCCGATGCGCTGGCCGCCGATGGCGGCTGACCTGGAACCACGGGCCGGGCCAGCGCGGGAACCGCGCCGCGCCTGCCCGGTCCAACTCAACGCCGGCCGGCGACCTGCCACCCGGCACCACGAGGGTCCTGCCATGCAGAAAAAACCAATCTTCTCCGTTGTTCTCGGCGCTGCCCTGCTGGCGCTCGGCGGCACCGTGACTGCCGCCGGCCACGGCGCCGGCAAACCTGCCGATCCCGCTGCCACTCAACCGCCGGCCAGCAGTAACCGCCAGTCACTGCCGGACGCCGATCGCAGCCTGGAGCGTGCCCAGGAACGTCAGGCGGCACCGGCCCATGAGCACTCCCGAGCCCACGAGCAACGCATGGAACACGCGCCCGACCGCGGACTCGAACACCGCGATCCGCATTCGATGGAACCCCACGGCAAGGGCTGGAAGAACCCCGGCAACTAGCCCGCCACCACCAACCACCCAGCCAAAGCCCCGCCCCGCGGGGCTTTGGCGTTTCTGGGCCGACCGATGACCGCGCGCATGCCGGGTGTGCGCCGCCGGTGGCATCATCCCCCGAGCCCCTGAGGCACTTGAAGATAACGACACAGAGGAGAACACCACGATGACGGACGCCGAACTCGAACGCGCGCTGGCGGCAGTCGACCTGCCACGGCCCGCCTACTGGCAGGCGCAGTACCTGAAAAACGTCGAGCAGCTGTCGAAGCCGCAGTACGGCATGGTCGTGGAACGCGACGTCGCCGTGCCCATGCGCGACGGCGTGGTGCTGCGCGCGGACGTGTTCCGGCCGGACGCGCCCGGCAAGTTCCCGGGCCTGCTGGCGCTGTCCGCCTACGGCAAGGACAGCCAGAGCGTGCCGATCCCGGCGCAGCCCATTCATTCCTGGGTGTTCGACCACAACGTCGAGGCCGGCGACATCGAGTTTTTCGTCTCCCGCGGCTACGTGTACGTGATCCCGGACGAGCGCGGCCTGGGCAAGTCCGAGGGCGCCTGGAACGGCCCGTTCAGCGTGCAGGAACAGGAGGACGGCCACGACATCGTCGAGTGGATCGCCGCCCAGCCGTGGTGCACCGGCAAGGTCGGCATGATGGGCATATCCTGGTTCGGCATGATCCAGCGCTTCGTCGCCGCCCAGGCGCCACCGCACCTGGCAGCGATCTTTCCCTACGAAGCCGCGAACGATCTCTACGGCGTGGCCTACGAGGGCGGCGTGATCCAGCCGTTCTGGTGGGAACTCGAACGCGAGATCCCGGCCCACACCACGCAGTCGGAATCCGAAAAGCTGTACTCGCCGGAGGAGCTGGAAGCACGCTTCGACGCCATCGGCGCCAACCGCGACATCGCGCTCAACAGCAACTACGTACGCCTGCTGGCGCGGCGCAGGACCGCCTTTTTCGACCAGCTGCTGCACCCCGAGAACGATGACTTCTGGGCGCGCCGCCGCTCGCGCGACAAGGTGCACAACATCAAGGTACCGGTGTATACGGCGAGCTGCTGGATTCCGTTCTTCAAGCCCTTCATGCAGGCCGTGTGGGACGACCTCAACGACCCCACGCTGAACGTGCCCAAGAAGGCCGCCATCTTCGGCCACCACATCCACACCCAGTTGCCCGGTCCACCGGAACTGAAATACGAGGCGCTGCGCTGGTACGACCACTGGATGAAGGGCGTCGATACCGGAATCATGGACGAGCCGCCCATCCGCCTGTTCGTGATGGGCATCAACCAGTACCGCTACGAGCACGAGTGGCCGCTGGCGCGCACGCAGTGGACAAAGCTGTACCTGCGCCCGTTCGGCGCGCTGGCGCCGCTGCCGGAGCCGACCGACGCCGAGCCCGATCCGCTGGTGCATCGCCCGCCCATCATTTCCACCGAGCGCGACAGCGTTCGCTACGCCACGCCGCCGATGAGCGCGCCGACCGAGATCACCGGGCCGGTGGTGCTGAACCTGCACGCCGCGCTCGACCAGCCGGACGCCACGTTCATTGCCAAGCTGTGGGCGGTCGGCCCCGGCGGTGAGCGCTTCCCGCTGTGTCGCGGCGTGCTCAAGGCCTCGCACCGGGCGCTCGACGAGGAAACATCGACACCCTGGAACCCGGTGCACCCGCACGTGAACCCGCAGCCGGTGGTGCCGGGCGAGGTGAACCACTACGCCATCGGCTTCCCGACCATCTCGTACGTGTTCCGGCCGGGCGAGCGCCTGGAGCTCGAAATCGCCACCTGCGACCCGATCGACATCCCCTGGCACCACCGCCTGAACGTGATGGGCCCGCTGCCGAGCATGACGCTCACCTACTACAAGCTGTACCGCGACAGGGACCACGCCTCGCACCTGCTGGTGCCGGTGATCCCACCCGGCGGCGCGCACGGCTGAGCGAACACCCAGGCTGGCCAGGGACGGCCGGCCACCGGTCAGCGCGATGACGCATCCAGAATCACGATGGGAATGGTGGGCCGTCAGGGGATCGAACCCTGGACACGCGGATTAAAAGTCCGCTGCTCTACCGACTGAGCTAACGGCCCCCGGGGGGAGCAAGCGGCCCTGGTGGGCCCGAGACGCCCGCGCTCAGGCGGGCAGATACACCGTGGGGTCGGTAACACCGGCGGCGCGGAACCCGTCCGCGCGCAGGCGGCAGGCGTCGCAGCGGCCACAAGCCCGGCCCAGCGGGTCGGCATTATAGCAAGACACCGTCAGCCCATAATCGACGCCCAGCGCCGTGCCGCGGCGGATGATGTCGGCCTTCGACAGATGCAGCAGCGGCGCCTCGATGCGCGGACCATGTCCTTCCACGCCGGCCTTGGTGGCCACGTCGGCCAGCGCCTGGAAGGCATCGATGAACGCCGGCCGGCAGTCCGGGTAGCCGGAGTAGTCGACCGCGTTGACGCCGACGCAGATGGCGCGGGCGTCCAGCACTTCGGCATACCCCAGGGCAATGGCCAGGAACACGGTGTTGCGGGCCGGCACGTAGGTGACCGGAATGCCGGGCGCCGGCGCCGACGGCACGTCGATGGCGACATCGGTCAGGGCCGAACCGCCGATGGCGTCGAGATTGACCGACACCGTGCGGTGGCTGAGCGCGCCACCGGCCGCCGCCACCCGGGCAGCGGCCTCCAGTTCGGCCCCGTGACGCTGGCCGTAGTTGATGCTGAGCGCATGGCAGGCGTAGCCGGCATCACGCGCCATGGCCAGCACAGTGGCCGAATCCAGCCCGCCGGACAGCAGCACCACGGCCGGCGACGGCGCGCCGCTCATCGTCCCGGCTCCTCGCCCCACAGCAGCTTGTGCAGTTGCAGCTGCAGGCGGTACGGCAACCGGTCGTCGAGCATCCACTGCGCCAGCACGGCACCATCCAGCGCGCCGTGCACCGGCGAGAACAGCACCGTGGCGCGCTGACCGATGCCGTGCTGCGCGGCGGTCTGAACCGCCCAGTCGTAATCGGCACGGTCGGCCAGCACGAACTTCACCTGGTCGGCGGCTCGCAGCTGCGCCAGGTTGGAGTAAAGATTGCGCCCACACTCGCCCGAGGACGGCGTTTTCAGGTCCAGCACCCGCACCACGCGCGGGTCGACCGGCGTCACGTCCAGCGCGCCGCTGGTCTCCAGCGACACCACGTGGCCCGCGTCGCACAACGCCGACAGCAGCGGCAGGCATCCGGCCTGCGCCAGCGGCTCGCCGCCGGTGACGGTGACGTGCGAGGTGCCGTAGGCCGCCACCTGTCGCAGGATGGCCCCCAGATCCAGGTACTCACCGCCGCTGAACGCGTAGGCCGTGTCGCAATAGCTGCAGCGCAACGGGCAGCCGGTCAGACGCACGAAGACCGTCGGCACGCCGGCCGTCAGCCCTTCACCCTGGATCGAGTGAAAGATCTCCGTGATCTTCAGGCGCACCGCCGATCGGTCAGATGGCGCGGTAGTTTGCGACGACGAAGCCAAGACCGGTGGGGCTCAGACGCCCTCTTCCTGCATGCGGCGCAGGCGGTTGTCGGCCAGGCGGGCGGCCGGGCTGTTCGGCCAGGTCGCCTTGAGGTTGTTCAGGGTCTGCCGGGCCTCGGCAAACTGCCGGCGCTCGTACTGGATGTAGCCGATCTTGAGCAGGGCATCAGCCGCCTTGGGCGACTGCGGGTACTGCGCCGGCACACGCTGAAACTCCGTCAGCGCCTGGTCGAACTGCCGGGTCACGTAGTACGCCTCGCCGATCCAGTACTGCGCGTTGTCGGCCAGGCTGCCGGTCGGGTACTGCTGCATCTGGGCGCGGAAGCCGGCGATCGCCTCCTCGTAACGGCCGATGCGCAGCTGATCCGACGCCGCCCGGTACATGACCTCTTCGCTGCCGCTCGCCACGGCGGCAGGTGCGGCAACCGATGGCGCGGCTGGCGCCTCGGCGGCCGGGGCAGCAGAAGCAGTTTCCGGCGCGCCGTTACCCGGCGCTTCGGATTCACGCGACACCGGCGCCACCGGGCGCTCCACGGGGCCAGTCGGCGGAGCCTGCACGGCCGGCGCCGGTGGCGTCTCATCGACAGGCTGGGCGGCGGCAACGGCAGGAGCCGGGGCCGCTGGCGCCGCGGCGGCCGGGGCCGCCGTGTTGCCTCCGCCCTGCTCCAGGGCACTCAGACGACCGTCCAGGTCAAGATAGAACTCGCGCTGACGTTTTTGCAGTTGCTGCACTTCGTTGGCCGCTTCCTCGACCATGCCACGCAGCTGCCGCAACTCGGCCTGCATCTGCTGCAGCTGCATGACCAGCCGCGCCTGACCCTGGTTGCCGTCGGTGCTTACGGCCTGCTCAAGCGCCGTCAGACGCTGGTCGAAATCCTTCGGATTGGGTGCTGCGGACACCGCGCCGGCGCCGACCAGCAGCATCAACGTCAACACGCCGCAACGGCGGCCGGAACGGTGTCCCATCATCACTTACCGCGCGGTGTAGACGATTTCCACGCGCCGGTTCTGCGACCAGCAGCTCTCGTCGTGGCAATCGGCAGCCGGCTTTTCCTCGCCGTAGCTGACCGTGGTGATCTGCGTCGCCGAGGCACCGAGCGCGATCAGCAGATCCCGCACGGCATTGGAACGGCGCTCGCCCAGCGCAATGTTGTACTCGCGGGAGCCGCGTTCGTCGGTGTGGCCCTCGAGGGTCACGGCCGCACTCGGGCTGCTGCGCAGATAACCGGCATGCGCCTCGACCAGCGAGCGGTACTCCTCGCCGACGTCGTAGCGATCCAGCCCGAAGTACACGCGCCGCTGCGACAGCGGGCTGTTGGGATCATCCAGCGACCCGGCCGCGAACCCGGTGCCGCTGCCGGCCCCAAAGGCGCCGCCGCCCTGCGCGCCGCTGCCGGCAGAGCCGGCCTGGGTGGACGCAGACGCCTCGCCCCCTGCCCGCGTCGTGGACTTCTTGCCACAACCCGCAACCGCCACGGTGGTCAACGCAATCACGCACACAAACAACAACTTCTTCATCGACAGAAGCTCCTCGCGAGCGATAGGAAACATCAAGGACCAGCGCTGAAGGGCGACCATGCGGGCTCGCGCACCTTGGCCTGGGAAATCCCCAGCCGCTGGCGAACTGCGCCGTCGATCGAAACGGTGGCAAGCGCCTCGGCGCCACCGGTTTTCGCAGTATAGATGATGGCCTGACCGTTGGGCGCAAAGCTCGGTGACTCATCCAGTGGACCGTCGGTCAGCACGCTCAGACGCCGGCTGGCGAGGTCGAGCACGGCGATGCGATAGCCGCGTCCACCGGCGCCGTGCACCACCGCCAGCTGGCGTCCATCCGGGGACAGCGCCGGCCGGGCGTTGTAGTTGCCGTCAAAGGTAACGCGCTCCTCCGCCCCGCCGCTGGCCGGCACGCGGTAGATCTGGGGACCGCCACTGCGGTCCGACGTGAAGTAGATGTATCGGCCATCGGGCGACCACGCCGGCTCGGTGTCGATGGCGTAGTGACGCGTCAGACGCCGCGGCGGGCCACCGGCCAGGTCCATGACGTAGATGTCCGGGCTGCCATCCTTGGACAGCACCAGCGCCATGCGCGAGCCGTCCGGTGACAGGGCCGGCGCACCGTTCAGGCCGGGAAACGCCGACACCTGCTGGCGCGCGCCGGTGGCGACGCTCTGCCGGAACACCACGGCGCGCCGGTTGGCATACGTGGCATAGGCCAAAAAGCGACCATCGGCGGACCAGGTCGGCGACAGAATCGGTTCCTGCGACCGCAGCACGGTGGTCGGGCTGTGCCCGTCGGCGTCGGCCACCTGCAGCTCGTAGCTGCTGCCCACTTGCGTCACGTAACTGATCTGGGTGCCAAACACGCCACGCACGCCGGTGATCGCCTCGTAGATCAGGTCGGCAATGTGGTGCGCCAGGCGACGCTTGCTGGCCGGCGCCACGCCATTGAAGCGCGCCCCGGTCATGCGTTCACCGCTGGCCACGTTGAACAGCTCGAACTCGGCGGAAAAGCTGCCGTCGGCGCTTGGATAGAGCCGGCCGATGGCCAGGTACTGCGCCATCACCAGCTTCCAGTCGCGGAAATCCACCTGCGATGCCTCGCTCGGGCGCGACAGCATCTGGTCGTCCGGAATCACCCGGAACTGACCGGATCGCGCCAGGTCGGCACCGATGACCGCGTGCAGCGCATCGGGGCCGCCGTCGTTGGCATACGGAATGACCGCGATCGGGATGGTCTGCGCCGCGCCCTGCGTGATCTCGATGCGCAGGTCGGCACGTGCCGCCCCGGCCAGCACGAGCAGCAGCAGACTCAGCCAGCGCAGGTCAACCCGCATCGGCCTTGAACACGAAGACGAAATTGCGGAAATACGCATTGAACAGTCCGATATCCGTTGGAACCTGTAGCGGTGACGCCGCCATGACCGCCTGCTCGACCGACTCGACGAACATTGGGTCGCTGCCGCAGTTCACGGCCTGCGCGCTGACCACCGCGCCGCTGGGCAACAGCTTGACGCGCAGATTGCACTCCAGTGTCGGCGGCCAGTTCAACGGCTTGCGCCAGCGCGCCTGCACCTGACGCTGGATCGCCGCCACGTAACGCTGAAACTCGGCCGCCGCAGCCGCCTCGGCCGCGGCTGCCCTCTGGGCTGCGGCGCGCTCGGCGGCGGCTTTCTCCGATGCCGCTCGTTCGGCCGCCGCCTTCTCCGCCGCGGCGCGCTCGGCTGCCGCCTTTTCTGCCGCCGCCCGTTCGGCGGCCGCTTTCTGTGCGGCGGCCCGCTCGGCCGCGGCCTTCTGCGCCGCCTGCTCGGCAGCCGCACGCTTGGCCGCCTCGGCGCGCGCCCGCTCCTCGGCTGCCTTCTGGTCGGCTGCCCGTTTGGCGGCTTCGGCACGTGCCTTCTCGGCGGCCGCCTTCTGCGCCGCGGCCTTGGCCGCCGCCGCTTCCGCCTGACGCTTTGCCTCTGCCGCGGCCTGACGCTCGCGCTCGGCCTGCTCGGCCGCCTGCCGGGCTTCTGCCTCGGCCTGCTTGCGCTGTTCGGCGGCCGCCTCGGCCCGCTGCTGCTCGCGCTCGCGCGCGCGCCGCAACTGCTCGATGCGTTCCTGCTCGGCCTGGGCCTGCTCGGCGCGCTCGCGCTCGGCCTGCCGGCGCGCCTGCTCGGCCGCCTCCATCTGCTGGCGCGCCGCATCCAGCGCCGCCGGGTCGATCACCTCGGCCTCGATCGGCTGCCCGGCCGGCGGCGCGGGTTCACGCTTCCACCAGTCGATACCGGCGGTCAGCAACACGATCAACACCACGTGCAGCAGCACGGCCCAGACGAGTGGGCGCGACAGGCCCGGCGCGGGTGTACGACGGCGATTCATGGGCTCAGTCGGCAACCTTGGTCACCAGGCCGACCTTGGGCGCCCCGGCCTGCTGCAGCAGGCTCATGGCCTCGATCACTGCCTGGTAGGGAACATCCTTGTCCCCACGCACCACCACCGGTGCCTGCGGGGTACGTTCCAGCGCCACCTGCGTCAGGGCCATCAACCGCGCGGGGTCTTCCGGCCGGCCCTTCTCGCTGCGGTAGTTCTGGGCGTCGAAGTACAGGTTGCCGTCGCGATCCACGGTCACGGTGATCGGCGTCTGCTGTTCCTGTTGCACCGACTGGCCCTTGGCCTGCGGCAGGTCGACCTCGACCCCCTGCTCCAGCAAGGGCGTGGTGATCATGAAGATGATCAGCAGCACCAACATCACGTCGATGTACGGCACCACGTTGATTTCGGCCACCACGCGACCGCGTCTGCGCCGTCCTGACACCTGGGCCATGGCGTTCAGCTCGCCTTCGCGGTGTCGCGAACCGACCCGGCGCGGAAGGCATGCGCCTGGCGCTGCAGCAGGCTCATGAAATCCTCGATGAAGGCCTCGTACTGGCCAGCACGGTGGTCCACCACCGCAGCGAAGCGGTTGTAGGCGATGACCGCCGGGATGGCGGCAAACAGACCCATGGCGGTGGCCACCAGCGCCTCGGAGATGGCCGGCGCCACCAGCGCCAGCGTCGGCTGCCCCGTGGTGCCGAGCGACTGAAAGGCGCTCATGATGCCCCACACGGTACCGAACAGGCCGATGTAGGGACTGATGGAACCGATCGTCGCCAGGTACGGCAACTGGTCGTCGAGGGCCTCCATCTCACGCGCCAGCCCGGCGCGCATGCCGCGCTGGGCGGAATCGAGCGCGGCCGTGATCGGCAAGTGCTGTTGCTCGTACAGGTGACGGAATTCGCGGTAGCCGCCGATGAACACGCCCTCGACGCTGCCGGGCGGATACAGTCCGCCAGCTGCCGTCTTGTACAGCACCTCCAGGTCCTGACCGGACCAGAACTGGCGCTCGAAGGCCTCGATGGACGCCGCCACCTGGGCGAACGCACGGCGCTTGCGCAGCATGATGGTCCAGGACGCCACCGAAGCGCCCAGCAGTATGACCATGACAGTCTTGACGACCGGACCGGCACCCATCACCAGGTGCGCAATGGACAACTCGTTGGCCAAGGAAGGCTCCGCGAAAAGGGGTGGCTTAAACAGTCGCCGGGCGGCGACGGCGCAACGACTCAGACCGCCGTTGGCGTCGAAAATTCTAGCAGTCGACAGGCAGCCCGCCGGGGTGAGCGACGCCTAGCCGGCAAACAAATCATCCGCCGCCGGCGGTCGGCGCGCTGCGGTCGGCAGACCCAGCGCCAGACTGGCCGCCTCGGTGGCCACCCGGCCCCGCGGAGTGCGCATCAGCAGCCCCTGCTGGATCAGGTACGGCTCGATGACATCCTCGATGGTGTCACGCGTCTCGCCGATGGCGGCGGCCAGGTTGTCCACCCCGACCGGCCCGCCGCCGAACTTCTCCAGCACCGCCGACAGCAGGCGCCGGTCGTTGCTGTCCAGGCCGGTGCGGTCGACGTCCAGCATGGCCAGCGCGGCATCGGCCACCTCGCACGTGACCGCACCGTCGGCGCGCATCTGCGCGTAGTCGCGCGCCCGGCGCAACAGGCGGTTGGCGATGCGCGGCGTGCCGCGCGAGCGACGCGCCAGTTCGCGGGCGCCGCCTTCGTCCAGCGCGAAACCGAGCAGACCGGCGGCGCGCTGGACGATGCGCATCAGGTCGGCTTCGTCGTAGAACTCCAGACGCGCGACGATGCCGAAGCGGTCCCGCAACGGCGAGGTCAGCAGGCCAGCGCGTGTGGTGGCGCCGACCAGGGTGAACGGCGGCAGGTCCAGCTTGATCGAGCGCGCCGCCGGCCCCTCGCCGATCACGATGTCGAGCTGGAAATCCTCCAGTGCCGGATACAGCACCTCCTCGACGGTGGCGCTCAGGCGGTGGATCTCGTCCACGAACAGCACGTCGTTCGGCTCGAGATTGGTCAGGATGGCCGCCAGGTCGCCCGGCCGTTCCAGCACCGGGCCCGACGTGGTGCGCAGCCCGGCGCCCAGTTCGTGGGCAATGATGTGCGCCAGTGTGGTCTTGCCCAGCCCCGGTGGCCCGTACAGCAGCACGTGATCCATGGCCTCGTGGCGGGCCCGGGCGGCGCCGATGAAGATTTCCAGCTGCTCGCGGATGGCCGGCTGGCCGACGTACTCGGCCAGACGCGCGGGGCGGATGCCGTGTTCGACATGGACCTCCTCAGTCGCCGCCGGCTGCGGCTGCAGGATGCCGTCGCGTTCGATCGCCACGCTTAGCCCCGCATCAGGCGCTTGAGCGCCGCGCGAATCAGGTCCTCGCTGCGCTGACCCTCGATGGGCAGATCACGCAGGGCGGCGCGGGCCTCGTTCGGCTTGTAACCCAGTGCCTCGAGCGCGCTGGCGGCATCCTGACGCACATCCCCCCCGCCGCTCGCTGCGACCGCGGCGCTTGCCGGCGACACCGCACCGAGCCGCGCCAGCGGCTCGCGCAGTTCCAGGATCAGACGCTCGGCCGTCTTGCGACCGATGCCGGGCACACGCACCAGGCGCGCGGCGTCACCGCCGGCGACGATGTCGCACAGCTCTTGCGCCCCGACGCCGGACAGGATGACCAGCGCCAGCTTGGCACCGACGCCGCTGACCTTGAGCAACTGGCGAAACAGCGTGCGCTCGGCCTCGCTGGCGAAGCCGTACAGCAGCTGCGCATCCTCGCGGACCAGCAGATGCGTGTGCAGCACCACTGGCTCGCCGGCGGCCGGCAGGCGATAGAACGTGCTCATCGGCGCCTCGAGCTCGTAGCCGACGCCGCCGACATCGACCAGCAACGCGGGCGGCGACTTGGCCAGCAGGGTGCCGGACAGGCGACCGATCATCGCGCCCGGGCACCGGCGCGCGGCAGCTGCACGCTGTGCGCATGGCACAGGGCGCCCGCCAGGGCATCGGCCGCATCCGCCCGGGGCGGAACCGCCAGACTCAACAAACGACCGACCATGTACTGCACCTGTTCCTTGCCTGCGCGGCCGTTACCGACCACCCGCTGCTTGATTTCCGCCGGAGAGTACTCGGACACCGGCACCCCGGCGACTGCTGCCGCGACGATGGCCGCCCCGCGCGCCTGGCCGAGCTTCAGCGCCGAGGCGACGTTGCGCTGCACGAACACGCTCTCGATGGCGACGGCATCCGGCCGGAACTCGGCCAGCAACTCACTGATGCCATTGAAGATCGTGCCGAGCCGGGCGTCCAGCGCACCGGGCGGCACCCGAATGACACCGCTTTCCACATACCGCGCGCCACCACGCTGGATGTCGATCAGACCGAAACCGGTCAGCCTTGATCCCGGGTCGATACCCAGTATGCGTGTCACGCGGCGCCGTCAGGCCAGAGCCGCCAGGGCTTCGTCGGAAAACTCAGCGTTGGAGTGCACGCGCTGCACGTCGTCGAGGTCCTCAAGCCGCTCCAGCAGCTTGATCACCTGCAGCGTCTGCTCGGCATCCAGCTCGACCGACGTACTCGGCTGCTCGACCAGCTCGGCCGACTCCACCACCACATCCAGACCCAGCAGCGCCTCGCGCACTTCATGCAGACGCTCGGGCACGGTCAGCAGGGTGGCATTGCCGTCCTGCATGGCCACGTCGTCGGCGCCGGCCTCAAGCGCCAGCTCATAGGCACGGTCTTCCGACACGTCACCCGGCAGGGTAATGACCCCGCGGGCCTCGAACAGATACGCCACCGAGCCATCGGTGCCGAGGTTGCCGCCGGCCTTCGAGAACAGGTGCCGGACCTCGCCGACGGTGCGATTGCGGTTGTCCGTCAGGCAGTCGACCATCACCGCCACCCCGCCGGGACCATACCCCTCGTAGCGCACCGCCTCGTAGTTGTCGGCGTCGGCGGCACCGCCGCCGCGGTTGATGGCGCGCTCGACGGTGTCGCGCGTCATGTTGGCACCCAGCGCCTTGTCGATGGCGGTGCGCAGGCGCGGGTTGCTGGCCGGGTCAGTGCCGCCGGCACGGGCGGCCACGGTCAGCTCACGGATCAGCTTGGTGAACAGCTTGCCGCGCTTGGCGTCCTGTGCGGACTTGCGGTGCTGGATATTAGCCCATTTGGAATGGCCGGCCATGGAACGATCAACCTGAAATCAAGCTCTTGCACTCACTGCGCAGCGACCTTCCGCGCCGCGCGCACGCCCAGTTCACGTAGCTGGGCATCTTCGACCGGCGACGGCGCATCCGTCAACGGACAGTGGGCTCGCTGCGTCTTGGGGAAGGCGATGACGTCGCGGATGGAACCGGCGCCGGCCATCAGCATGGCCAGCCGGTCGATTCCGAACGCCATGCCGCCGTGCGGCGGCGCACCGTAGCTGAGTGCCTCGAGCAGGAACCCGAACTTGGCCTGGGCCTCGTCCGCATCGATGCCCAGCAGGCCAAGCACCGCCTGCTGCAACTCGGGGCGGTGGATACGGATCGAGCCGCCACCGATCTCCGAGCCGTTCAGCACCATGTCGTAGGCGCGTGACAGGCAGCGGCCCGGCTGCTCCAGCAGGGCATCGACATCCGCCACCTGCGGCGCCGTGAACGGATGATGCAGGGCCTGCCAGCGGCCGCTGTCCGGGTCACGTTCGAACATCGGGAAATCGACCACCCACAACGGCTTCCAGCCGTCCTCGAGCAGGCCGAGGTCGTCGCCCAGCCTGGCGCGCAGCTGACTGAGATAGCCGTTGACCACCGTCGCCTTGTCGGCGCCGAAGAACACCACGTCACCCACCTTGGCACCAACACGGTCAAGGATGGCCTGCACCGTCTGTCCGGCCAGGAACTTGGTGATCGGCGACTGCCACTCGACATTGCCGTCGGCGCCCTCGGCCAGGCGAATGTAGGCCAGGCCCTTGGCACCGAACTGCTTGACGAACTCCACGTAGTTGTCGAGATCGCGCCGGCTCATGGTGGCGCCGCCGCCGGGCACGCACAGCGCCGCCACGCGACCGTCCGGATCGTTGGCCGGCCCCGAGAACACCTTGA
>NZ_JBFJTF010000007.1:0-30912 GCF_041625615.1 Immundisolibacter sp.
CGAGCAGGGCCTTCTCGCCCGGTGCGGTGGCATCGATGAATACCGACACCGTGGCCAGGCCATCGGACACAGTCAGCTGCTCGACCTCCTGCCCGCTTCCCGGCATGCGGCGACGCTGATAGCCATCCACCCGGAATCCGGCCGGCAGCGTACCGATCTGCCACGGCAAGTCGCCACTGGCCAGCGGGGCCGCCTGCAGGGTGTGCTCGGTCCACTGCCGGTCCACCGGCGCCGGCTCGAAGGCCTGCTCCCAGACCGAGTCCGGCAGCAACGGCAGAATCTCCACGTCGACGAAAAACGCCTGACGCAATACCCGGCCCTGGCCGTCCATGAGACTGGCCTTGAGCAGCAACCCGGTATCGGAATCCGTCCCCAGCAGGTAGCCGAACCGGAACTCGTCCCGCGGCCGCGCTACGGTGAAATCGGCCGGCCGCCCCGCCAGGCGGCCGCTGCCGACCAACGTGAACTCGTAATAGGCAGCCAGTCGCTCCAGACGGCGCGGCAACAGACTGGGAAAGGCCGCCGCCACCAGGGCTTCGTCACGCGTCGGACGCGCGTCGCCGAGCGCCACACGGCAGCGACTGCCGCTGCGTTCGAGCTCCCAATACGCGCCCTGCAGGCTGCGCACCCGATCCTCGCCGGCCTCATGGCCAGCGCGGTGCAGCAATTCCAGGGTCTGGGTGCGCTGACCCTCGATCTGCACCACATGGCCGCGATAATTGAGCGTACGCGCGGCCTCGAGCATGCGCTGCAGAACAGCCGGCGTGTCCGCCGCACCGGCCGGGGAAATGCCCAGTGCCAGTGCCAGCAGCACCAGGGCACGTTTCATTGCGCGGCGTCGGCGCTGACGCTGCGTACCGGACCGGCAAACGCGTCCTGGCCGGCCAACAGCGCGTTGTCGGCATGTACCGACCAATAGCCGTGCAGGCGGTCAACCGCGCGTTCGGGAGTTTCGCTATACGCCACCGCCGCGGTCGACCTGGCATCCGCACTGGCAAGCTCCGGACCGTTGTCCGCCGCTTGCCACTGCCGAAGCCCAACCACTGTGACCAGTGCCACCGAGGCAGCCAGTGCGCCGCCTACCGCGTAGCGAGACCAACGGGTCAAGCGCGGCGCCGGCGCCACCGCCGGCAGGAAGTAGGTCGGTTCGTCGGCCAACGCACCCCGAACCCCCTCTCGTATGTCCAAACCAGGCTCGACATCGCCGCGCAGCAGGTCGCGCATTCGGTGCATCCGGTGCCACGCGGCAGCCAGAGTCTCGTCACGCGCCACCACTTCCAGCAGGGCATCGGCCTGCTCGGCATCCAGTTCGCCATCCAGCAACGCGGACAAGGCTTGGTGTTGTGGCTCCGTCATTCAGCTCTCCACCGGTTACAGGAACGGTTTGAGTTTGGCGTCCATCGCGCGGCGGGCCCGAAAGATGCGCGAACGCACCGTGCCGATCGGACAATCGAGCACGCGGGCGATGTCGTCGTAGCTAAGACCTTCCATTTCACACAAAGTTAACGCAGTGCGCAGATCTTCCGGCAATTCCGCCAACGCCCGCGCCACCGCCGCCTGCAACTGATCACGGGCGGCGAACGACTCCGGCGTCCCCAAATCCGCGACATGCACGCCCGCCTCCTCCACGTCACCGTCGGTGATGTCGATGTCATCGGTGGGTGGGCGGCGCGATCTTGCCACCAAATGGTTCTTGGCCGCATTCACCGCAATGCGGTACAGCCAGGTATAGAAGGCGCTGTCACCACGGAAGTTCGGCAGTGCCCGATACGCCTTGATGAACGCCTCCTGCACCACGTCCTGCACTTCCGAGCGGTCGGACACCATGCGCCCAACCAGCTTGGCTACCCGCAGCTGGTACTTGCCGACCAGCAGATCGAAGGCACGCTTGTCACCCCGCTGCACACGGCGCACCAACACCAAGTCGGCATCGGCCTGATCGGTCGAATTGTGGGTCGTCATGTCGGCACAACAGACCTGACCGCCGGCACACGGCGGCGGCCATCATGAAGGGCAGGGTAATGCGCGGCGCGGCCGCCGAAGCTGGACATTGGTGCCTCCCTGTCGTCGGCCGCTGCGGCGCGGATTGCGCATTTGTTACAGTTCGCGCCATTTTATCAGTCCGCCACTCAACCCTGCGTCCAGCCCCATGTCAACCAGTCAACAGGTGCTCATCATCGGTGGCGGCGCGGCCGGCCTCAGCCTGGCATTGCGCCTGGCGGACCAGGTACCCGTCACCATGCTGGCCAAGGGGCCGCTGACCGAGGGCTCCAGTCTGTATGCCCAGGGTGGGGTGGCGGCCGTGCTGGGCGACCAGGACTCGATTGACGCCCATGTCGACGACACGCTGGTGGCCGGCGCCGGGCTGTGCGACCCGGCAGCGGTGCGCTTCACCGTCGAACGCAGCCGCGACGCGATCGCCTGGCTGATCGACCAGGGCGTCGCGTTTACGCGGCTGACCGAACCCGGCGGCAACGGCCCGTTCGACGACTACCACCTCACGCGCGAAGGCGGCCACGGCCAACGACGCATCATCCACGCCGCCGACTCCACCGGCCGCGCCATCACCACCACGCTGGAAGACAAGGTCCGCGCGCACCCGAACATCACGCTGCACGATTACCACGTCGCCATCGACCTGATCACCGGCGCGCGCCTGGGGATGGCCAGCGACGCCAACCGCTGCCTGGGCGCCTATGTCCTGAACCTGCATACCGGGCGGGTGCAGGCCTTCCACGCCCAGGCCGTGGTGCTGGCCACCGGCGGCGTCGGCAAGGTGTACCTGTACACCAGCAACCCGGACGTGGCCACCGGCGACGGTATCGCCATGGCCTGGCGGGCCGGCTGCCGCGTCGCCAACATGGAGTTCATCCAGTTCCACCCGACCTGCCTGTTCCATCCGCAGGCCAAGAACTTCCTCATCTCCGAAGCGCTGCGCGGCGAGGGCGGCCGCCTGTGCCTGCCCGGCGGCGAGCGCTTCATGCACCGTTACGACCCGCGCCTGGAACTGGCGCCGCGCGACGTGGTGGCGCGCGCCATCGACAGCGAGATGAAGCGCCTGGGTCTGGACTGCGTGTACCTGGACATCAGCCACCAGCCGGCCGACTTCATCCGCGAGCACTTCCCCACCATCGCCGCGCGCTGCCTGGAACTGGGCATCGACATCACCCGCGAGCCGATCCCGGTGGTGCCGGCGGCGCACTACCTGTGCGGGGGCGTGCTGACCGACCTGAACGGCCGCACCGACCTGCCGGGCCTGTACGCGGTCGGCGAGGCCGCGTACACCGGCCTGCACGGCGCCAACCGCCTGGCCAGCAACTCGCTGCTCGAATGCCTGGTGTTCGCCGAATCGGCGGCGGCGGACATCCTGGCCCGTCCGGCGCTGACGGACCCGGCAACACCCGACATCCCGCCCTGGGACGAGAGCCAGGTCACCGATTCCGACGAAGAGGTGGTGGTCACCCACAACTGGCAGGAACTGCGCCGCGCCATGTGGGACTACGTCGGCATCGTGCGCACCGACAAGCGCCTGGCGCGAGCACTGAACCGTGTCCAGTTGCTGGCGCGCGAGATCCAGGACTACTACGCCAACTTCCGCGTCAGCCACGACCTCATCGAGCTGCGCAACCTGGTGCAGGTGGCCGAACTGATCGTGCGCTCGGCCCAGCAACGGCGCGAGAGCCGTGGCCTGCACTACAGCCTGAACTGCCCGCAACTGGACCCGCAGCAGAACCCCCGGCCGACCGTTCTCAACCCCCGCTCAACAGACTGACACGCAGACGGCGCAACGCCTCGGGCGCAACCGCATCGGCCGCCAGCGGCACGTAACGGCGACGGCGCCCGCGCCGCAGGGCCACGATCACCAACCATGGCCGACAGAAGCAGGCGTCCGGCACCAGCCGCCAGCCCTCTTCGACGCCACCGTCGCGGCGCAGCAAGGTCCAGGCGTCATCGACCCGGCCGCGCAGACGCACCACATCGGCCGCCTTCGGCGCCTGCGTCCAACCGAACGCCGACACCAGGACGACCACCGGCAGCGGCCAGGCCGACAGCGGCAGCGCCCCCAGCGCCACGGTCAGTGCGCCCACATGCACGACCGCACTGAAGGCAGTCAGCCGCGGCGAGCGCCGCGGCGCAAGGTCATGCTGCACCGTTCAGGCGATCAAGCACCGCAGCCGTCGCCGGATCGTCGGGCCCCACCCGACCGAGCACACGGTCGAGCAGGTCTTCGTCCTCCAATGCCAGCAGCCGCTCGAAGGCCGCGCGCTGCGCCGCATCAAGCCCGGCCAGATGCCGCTCCAGAAAACGGGCGAGCAGTACGTCGAGTTCCTTCTTGCCGCGGCGACACCGCCAGCGCAACGTAGAATCACTGAGCATCGAGTTGAGGTCCGAACTGAAGGAGGCGCAGACATGGCCTGGACGCCCGTTCTACCCGAATCCGCCCGGTCGGCGCCAGCGCCCGCTGCCTGCACCGCGATGCCGCTGACCCACCTGGCGGTGGTGCAGGCAAGTGGCGCGGACGCGACCGCCTTCCTGCACAGCCAGCTCAGCAACGACGTGCAGGGCCTGCCCCCGCAACGCAGCCTGCTCGCCGGCTATTGCAACGCCAAGGGTCGGCTTTTCACCATCTCCCGCCTGTGGCGCCACGGCGACGCCTGGCTGCTGTGTCTGCCGGCCGACAGCGCCGAGACGCTGCTCAAACGCCTGCGCATGTTCGTGCTGCGCAGCAAGGTCACGCTGACGCTGCGGCAGGATCTCACGCTGTTCGGCGTGAGCGGGGACGCGGCCGCCACGGCGCTGGGTCGTGCCGGCCTGCCCGCTCCGGACCAGGACGGCAGCGTCGCCACCCACGACGACACCTCGGTGCTGTGCCTTCCGGGCACCGTGCCACGCTACCTGCTATGCCTGACGGATGCCGTGGCACCGGCCACCTGGACGGCGCTCACGGAGGTTGCCCGCCCGGCCGACACCGGCTACTGGCGCCTGCTGGAGATCGATGCCGGCCAGCCCTCCGTCCACGCCGCCACCGCCGAGACGTTCGTACCGCAGCATGTCAACCTCGAACGCGTCGACGGCGTCAGCTTTCGCAAGGGCTGCTACCCGGGCCAGGAAATCGTCGCGCGCATGCATTACCTCGGCAAGCCGTCGCGGCGGATGTACCGCATGCAGACCACGGCGCCACCGCCACCGCCCGGCACCGCGGTACAGGACGAAAGGCAGCGTGAGGTCGGCACGGTAGTCGACGCCCAGGCCACCGGCACCGACGCCACACGGCTGCTCGCGGCACTGCAGGTCGCCGCCATCGACTCGCCCCTGCTGCTCCCCGACGGCGCGCGCCTGGAAAGGCTTGACCTGCCGTATCCACTGGAAGCGCCCGATAGCGCCGAGGCCTGACGCGCGCCGCGCGTCAGGCGCGCACCGAGTGCGCCAGCGTTCGCCACAGCCGACGACCGCCCCCTTGCAGGCGGCCACGCCGCCCAAGGTAGTACCCCAGAAAGCGCCGCCGGTCGGCACGCGACCAGCCGATGCTGCGCCGGTTCAGACTGTCCAGGTCGCGCCGCGCACAGTGCCGCCGCCACAGCCGCTGCTTGGCCTTCTCCAGATCGATGAGCGCCACCGGCGCCGCAGCCACGCTGTCGTCGCCGGCCAGCCAGGCTTCATTGACCATGATGTGTTTCGGGTACAGACAATTGTGCTGCAGGCGCGCATCGTGCAGCCGGCGCACTGCAGCGGCAATCACCCGCAGCAGACGCCGGCGCGTCGGCAACGGCGGCCAGCCGTCCCGCTGCCAGCGCGACACACAGTCCTCGAGGGCGCTGTAGCCTTCCAGCGCGCGGGTCACCAATACACCGCAGGGGTCGCCGTTCAACCCCCTCTGAGCAAACAGCAGTGGCTCGGCCGCCGCCACGCCGATCTCTGCACAGCGCAACAGGACGCGGTACTCGCGCTCACACGTCAGTCGCCCGCGCCACGGGTAACGTAGCGACCGGAACACATAGCCCCGCTGGCGCTTGATGAACACGCTCCCGCCGCCGGCCGCCTCCGGCAGGCGGTAGTGACTGACCGCGCTCCAGCCCTCACGCCGCTGATTACCGGGCTCGACCGCGTCGAGCGACAGCGCCCACCACGCCTCGAAACTGTCCAAACCGGCCTGCCGCAGGATCTGCCCCCACGGCTCCGGCACATGACACGCGAAACCCGTCGCCATAGACACACACCACGTAAAGAAACAGGCCCGACCGCTACCGCACGGCGCCACCGTAGCGCGCCATCCCTGCCGTCAGCCGGCCGACGCACGAACAAAAAAAAACCCGTCCGGGCAAACCGAACGGGTTTTTTCTCGACTCATCCAATGGCGCGCCCGGAAGGATTCGAACCTCCGACCGCCTGGTTCGTAGCCAGGTACTCTATCCAACTGAGCTACGGGCGCGAAGCGTGAAATTATCGGTACTTGGCGCCAGTTCTGTCAACCGGGAAAATGTGGCGGAGAGAGAGGGATTCGAACCCTCGATGGAGCTTTTGACCCCATACTCCCTTAGCAGGGGAGCGCCTTCGACCGGCTCGGCCATCTCTCCGTGAAGGGTGCGCAGGATACCTGCTTCGCCTTCCCTGCGCAAAGCGTTCAGCCTTCCGCGGCCGCCGGTGTCTGCGTTTTCGCGCTCTCCAGACGAATGCGCTCGTAAATCTCCGCGCGATGTACTGGTACGTCCCGCGGCGCCTTGACGCCAAGCCGCACCTGACTGCCCTTGGTCCCAAGCACCGTGATTTCTATGCCGTCGCCGATCATTAAAGTTTCGCCGGCCCGGCGCGTCAGTATGAGCATGTCCAACCCCCTTGCTGTGGCGACGGGTAACGAATCATCCAATTGAAACTTCCAACGGCCCCTCCCAGGCACCGCCGGCCGCCGCGCACGGCATTGCAACACAAACGAACGTTTTTTCAAACTCCGGCCTGGGCCAAACCAAACGCCTCGTGCAGCGAACGCACCGCCAACTCGACGTATTTCTCGTCAACGATGACCGAGATCTTGATTTCCGAGGTCGAGATCATGCGGATGTTGATGCCCTCGGCCGAAAGTGCCTCGAACATGGCAGCGGCCACGCCGGCATGCGAGCGCATGCCCACACCGACCAGCGAGATCTTGGCGATCTTGTCGTCGCCGCCGACGGCCCGCGCACCCAGTTCGTCGGCCACCTGCGCCAACAACTCCATGGCGGCCGGGTAGTCGTTGCGGTGCACGGTGAAGCTCATGCTGGTCAGGCCGTCCTGACCGATGCTCTGGACGATGACATCGACCTCGATGTTGCGACGTGCGATCGGCCCGAAAATGGCCGACGCCACACCCGGCCGGTCCGGAATGCCGGTCACGGTGATCTGCGCCTCATCGCGATTGAAGGCGATGCCCGAAATCAGCGGTTCTTCCACGCCGTGTTCCTCTAGAGTGATCAGGGTCCCCGGGCCATCCTCGAAACTCGACAGCACCCGCAGCGGAACCTTGTACTTGCCGGCAAACTCCACCGAACGGATCTGCAGCACCTTGGCCCCCAGGGAAGCCATTTCGAGCATCTCCTCGAAGGTGATGCGATCGAGCCGGCGCGCCCGTGGCTCGACGCGCGGGTCGGTGGTGTAGACCCCGTCGACATCGGTATAGATCTGGCACTCGTCGGCCTTCAGCGCCGCCGCCAGCGCCACCGCCGTCGTGTCCGAGCCGCCACGCCCCAGCGTGGTGATGTTGCCGTCCTGGTCCACTCCCTGGAAACCGGCCACCACCACCACCTCGCCGGCGGCCAGACTCGCACGCAGACGCTGGTCGTCAATGTCCAGGATGCGCGCCTTGCTGTGCGCGCTGTCTGTCAGGATGTGCACCTGTGACCCGGTGAACGAACGGGCCGCCAGGCCGCGCTCGCCCAGCGCCATGGCGAGCAAGGCAATCGACGCTTGCTCGCCGGTGGCCAGCAGCACGTCCATCTCACGCGCCGGCGGCCGTGTGCTCACCGACCTCGCCAGTTTGATCAACCTGTCGGTCTCGCCCGACATGGCCGACACCACCACCACCAGTTGATGCCCGGCGGCGCAACCGCGGGCGACACGCTCGGCCACGGCGGCGATGCGCTCGGGACTGCCCATGGACGTCCCGCCGTACTTCTGCACGATCAGGGCCATTGCCTGTCTTGCTCCAAGGTATAGAGGGTTGAATCGATCGAAGATCAGCCCAGGCGCTCGCGCACCCAGCCAGCGACGCTGTCGAGCGCGGTGGACAACGCCTGCGGCTGGTTGCCGCCGGCCATGGCCATGTCCGGACGGCCACCGCCCTTGCCGCCCACCTGCCCGGCCACGGCATTCACCAGTTCGCCGGCCTTGACACGCCCGACCAAGTCGCCGCTGACCGCGGCCACCAAGCTGACCTTGTCGCCGTCGACGCCGGCCAGGACCAGCACCGAGCTGCCCAGCTTGTCGCGCAGGCGGTCGGCCTGCTCGCGCAATGCCTTGGCATCGGTCACGTCCAGGCGTGCCGCCAACACCTTCGCGCCGGCCACCTCCACCGCCTGGTCGAGCAGGCCGTCGCCGGCCTGCTTGGCCAGCTTGTCACGCAAGCGCTCGAGCTCCTTGTCCTGTTCGCGTTGCCGCGCCAGCACCTGCTCGAGCTTGTCCAGCACGTCCGCCTCACCCGCCTGCAGCGCCGCCGCGATGCGCCGCAGCCGCTCGTCCGCCTGACGCAACCAGGCGACCGCGCCCTCACCGGCGACTGCCTCGATCCGCCGCACGCCGGCTGCCACCGCCGACTCGGACACGATCTTGAACAACCCGATGTCTCCGGCGCGTGAGACGTGCGTGCCGCCGCACAACTCGACGGAAAAATCGCCCAAGCGCAGCACACGCACCTGCTCGCCGTATTTTTCGCCGAACAACGCCATCGCTCCGGCGGCCTGCGCCTCGGCCAACGCCATTTCCTGCACCTGCGCCTCGCTGTTGGCGCGAATCTGTTCGTTGACCAGACCTTCGATGACCGCCAGGTCGTCGGCAGAAAGCGGCTTGCCATGGGAAAAATCGAACCGCAGCCGCTCGGCATCCACCAGCGAACCCTTCTGCGTGACATGCGGCCCCAGCACGTGACGCAGCGCCGCATGCAGGAGGTGGGTCGCCGAATGATTGGCACGGATGCGCGTGCGCCGCGCCACATCGACACGCGCCGTTACCTCGTCGCCCACGGCCAGCGCGCCGTGCTCCAGCACTCCGCTGTGCACGTGAACCACACCTTCCTTGCGGGTATCGGCAACCGCGAACGTTCCTGCCGGCCCCTCGATCACACCCGTGTCACCAACCTGGCCGCCGGATTCGGCGTAAAACGGCGTGTGGTCGAGCACCACCACGGCCGGCCGGCCGGCCTCGACGCGGGCCACCGGCTCACCATCCTGTAACAGCGCAACCACCCGCGCGCGGTCCTGGTCACACGCATAGCCGGTGAAGCGGTGCCCGGCCAGGGTCTCGGCGTCCAGCACCTCGGCCAGACGAAAGTCCTCGTCGACACGAAACTGGCTGGCGGCGCGCGCCCGTTCGCGCTGCTGCGCCATGGCCTGCTCGAAGCCGTCGAGGTCGAGCGTGAAACCGCGCTCACGTGCGATGTCGGCAGTCAGATCGACCGGAAAGCCATACGTGTCGTAGAGCTTGAAAATTGTCTCGCCCGGAATGCGCTGGCCGCCCAGGCGCTCCATGTCGCGTTCGAGGATCGCCAACCCGTGCGACAGGGTCTGCGCGAAGCGCTCTTCTTCCTCACGCAACGCCGCCTCGACCGCCGGCTGGGCCGCCGCCAATTCGGGGTAAGCGTCGCCCATCGCACGCACCAGCGGCGTCACCAGCCGATGGAAGAACGGCTCCTGAGCACCCAGCCGCGCACCGTGACGAGCCGCGCGACGGATGATGCGCCGCAACACATAGCCGCGCCCCTCGTTGCTCGGCAGCACGCCATCGGCGATCAGGAACGCACTGGAACGAATGTGGTCGGCGATCACGCGCAGCGAACGCGAGGCGAGATCGCTGCTGCCGATCACCGCCGCCGCCGCTTCGATCAGGCTGCGGAAGATGTCGGTGTCGTAGTTGTCGTGCACCCCCTGCAGCACCGCGGCCAGGCGCTCGAGGCCCATGCCGGTGTCCACCGACGGGCGCGGCAGCGGCTTCAGGGTGCCGTCGCCAAGGCGCTCGTACTGCATGAACACCAGATTCCAGATCTCGATGTAGCGGTCGCCGTCGGCGTCCGGCGAACCCGGCGGCCCGCCGGCCACACTCGGGCCGTGGTCGTAGAAGATCTCGGTGCATGGTCCACACGGGCCGACGTCGCCCATGGACCAGAAATTGTCATCACCGGGGATGCGGCGAAAGCGGCTTTCCGGCACACCGACGTCGTTCAGCCAGATGTCGGCTGCCTCGTGATCGTCCGGATAAACGGTGATCCACAGGCGCTCGGCCGGCAGCTGCAGCACCTCCGTCAGGAAACTCCAGGCGAAGCGAATGGCATCGCGCTTGAAATAGTCCCCGAAGCTGAAATTGCCCAGCATCTCGAAAAACGTGTGATGCCGTGCCGTGTAGCCGACGTTGTCCAGGTCGTTGTGCTTGCCGCCGGCGCGCACGCAACGCTGCGCGGAGGCCGCACGCCGATACGGGCGCTGCTCGAGCCCCAGGAACACGTCCTTGAACTGCACCATGCCGGCGTTGGTGAACAGCAGCGTCGGATCGCCGTGCGGTACCAATGGACTGGACGGAACTTCCTGGTGGCCCTGACTGGCGAAGAAGTCGAGAAAACTGCGGCGGATTTCGGTGCTTTTCATGCGTCGTCGCTGTTGTGCTTGCCAAGAGCCGCGCGAATCTGCGCGCCGGTGAAGCCTCGCGTCTGCAGTTGGCGCTGCAAACGGCTACGCTCGGCCACCGTCGTCGGTGACCGGTTACCGGAGACGTGCGCCCTGGCAGCCCGGCAGGCCCGGTACCAAGCGTCGTCGTCCACCTGCACTGCCTCGGCGATGGCCTGGTCATCCACGCCGCGTGAGCGCAATTCCGCCTGAGCCCGCAGCGGCCCGTAGCGACGGCGCTGCAACTCCGCCACCCGGGCCTGCGCGTAGCGCGCGTCGGACAGGTAGCCGGCGTCGCTCAGCCGCTGCAATGCCGGATCGACGTGATCCCGGTCCCACCCGCGCTGGGCGAGCTTGCGTGCCAACTCGGCCCGACCGTGCTCGCGCCGGGCCAGTAGCTTCAGCGCCTGCGCGTAAGCCGCTGCAACCGGGTCATCCACACGCGCCGGCGCCTCAGGCAGGCGCCTCGGCCTGTCGACGCGCCGGCAACAGACGCGCCCTGACCTGCGCCTCGATCCCCTCGGCCAATTCCGGATTGGCGCGCAAAAACTCACGCGTGTTGTCGCGCCCCTGGCCGATCCGTTCGCCGTTGTAGGAGTACCAGGCGCCGGACTTCTCGACCAGGCCCAGGTTGACGCCGAGATCCAGAATCTCGCCCTCGCGCGACACACCCATGCCATAGAGAATGTCGAATTCTGCGGTCTTGAACGGCGGCGCCACCTTGTTCTTGACCACCTTGACGCGGGTCTCGTTGCCGACCACTTCCTCGCCCTTCTTGATCGCCCCGATCCGCCGGATATCAAGCCGCACCGACGCATAGAACTTCAATGCGTTACCACCGGTAGTGGTCTCCGGGCTGCCGAACATGACGCCGATCTTCATGCGAATCTGGTTGATGAAGACCACGGTGGTGTGCGAACGGCTGATGCTGGCGGTGAGCTTGCGCAGTGCCTGCGACATCAGGCGCGCCTGCAGGCCGACGTGCGAGTCACCCATCTCGCCCTCGATCTCGGCGCGCGGCGTCAGCGCCGCCACCGAATCGACCACCACCAGGTCCACGGCACCCGAACGCACCAGCATGTCGACGATTTCCAGCGCCTGCTCGCCGGTGTCCGGCTGCGACACCAGCAAGTCGGCGATGTTGATACCGAGCTTCTCGGCGTACGAAGGATCGAGCGCATGCTCGGCGTCGACGAATGCGGCCGTGCCGCCCACGCGCTGCACCTGGGCGATGCTCTGCAGGGCGATGGTGGTCTTGCCGGACGACTCCGGCCCGTAAATTTCGATGATGCGCCCGCGCGGCAATCCACCCACGCCCAGCGCCACATCCAGGTTCAAGGACCCGGTGGAGATGGCCTCGACGTCGCGAATCGCGCCGGCGTCGCCAAGCCGCATGACCGCGCCCTTGCCGAACTGGCGCTCGATCTGACCCAGCGCTGCTGTGAGCGCCTTCTGCTTGTTGTCGTCCATGCCGTCCCCGTGCCCACCGGTTTGATGCCAAGAGCAAACAGGCATTATTCCATAGCACGCGTCAGCCGACCTACCCCGACGCCGGCCTGCGCGACCCACCCTGCAGGCGACACACCGCGCCACCGGCCGGCTGGCCGGCAGCGAACAGCCACTTCGTCGGGAAGCGCGTGTCGAGAATGGCCCTGCCCGGTCACCCTCCGTGGCGACCGGAGCCCTCCGTAGCGCGGGCAGGAACCGGGAATCGGCGCTGGCAGGAAAAAATCGGGTCTGCGGCCAAGCCGCAGACCCGACAACGCCATCAGGTCGCAGCGGTTCTTGCCAGTGACCGACCCGGGCAAGGGGGAAGCCAGGCGGCCGAGCAGGAACCACGTCACCGATGAATGCAATGGAAAAGCCGCCATCCTTGGCGGCCGCTGCAACCCCACAGAACATGCCCGCCGAGGCACGTCCTGTCGGCTCGCAGTACTGCATGGCCTCCGCCTGCAGCCCGAATGCATTCAGGCGATTACCTGATAGCAGTCAGCATGCCAGCCGAAGGGATATGGCTCTATTCCGCGGTTTTTCCCAAACAAACGCATCTGTGAGGCACCGCATCGCGAAGGTTTCTGCCGAGTTCCTGGACCAAAATGTAAACAGAGATAGAATCCAGAACCCCGTCTGAACAATTTTGTAAAGCCATGGACGCACCAGAGATCCGCCCGGCCCCCTCGGCGTCATCGGCCAACCTGACCTACCTGTGGCAGGGCGACACCCGTGGCTTTCCCGACGTCGAGGATCTGGTCGGCCGCTTGCGCTTTGCTCCGTCCGAGGGACGCATCTGGCTGGACGACCAGCGATCGATCCTGATGCGCGGCTCCGCCTTCGGAAGCCTGCGCCGCGAACTGCTGGAGTCCATCGGCTTCACACGGGCGCGCGCCGTGCTCAAGCGGGTCGGCTATGCCGAAGGCACGCGCGACGCGGACCTGGCACGCCGGGTGCGCCCGGAAGGCAACATGTTCGACGCCTTCGCGGTCGGCCCCCAGGTCCACGCACTCAGCGGCTTCGGCTGGCTGGAAGTCGTCGAGCTGCGCTTCGACCCAGCCACCGACGGCTTCTACGGCGAATTCCTGCTTCGCGATTCGGTAGAGGCCGACGCACACCTGAAGACACTGGGCGTCAGCGCCGAGGCGGTGTGCTGGACCGCCATCGGTTACGGCTCCGGCTACAGCAGCGCGTTCGCCGGGCGACCGATCATCGTCGACGAGGTCGAGTGCCGCGCCATGGGCCACGCCCACTGCAAACTGGTCGGCAGGCCGGTCGAGGAGTGGGACCGGCGCATCCGCAAGGCGGCCTATTTCCGTCCCCAGGAGTTCGTAAACCGTTTCGGCAAACCCAGCGAGTCGGCCGACACCGACGCCCCCGCCGCGCCCACTGGCCCGGCCGTGGACGTGGTCGGCATCTCCGCCGGGTTCGGTGCCGCCGTGCACCTGCTCGGCAAGGCAGCACCTACCGACGTGACGGTGCTGTTCCTGGGCGAGACCGGCGTCGGCAAGGAAGTGTTCGCGCGCATGCTGCACCGCATGGGGCCGCGCGCCGAGCACCCGTTCATCGCCGTCAACTGTGCGGCACTGCCGGAAAACCTGATCGAGGCGGAGCTGTTCGGCGTGGTCAAGGGCGCCTACACCGGCGCCAGCGACTCACGACCGGGGCGCTTCGAACGCGCCAGCGGCGGCACGCTGTTCCTGGACGAAATCGGCACGCTCACGCTGAGCGCCCAAGCCAAGCTACTGCGCGCCCTGCAGGAAGGGGAGATCGAACGCGTCGGCGACAGCCAGACACGCAAGGTGGACGTGCGCCTGCTGGCGGCCACCAACGTCGACCTCAAGACAGCCGTCACGGACGGCACCTTCCGCGAAGACCTCTACTACCGACTCACCACGTTTCCGGTGCGTATCCCGCCGCTGCGCGAACGGCGCGATGACATCCCGCTGCTGATGCGTCACTTCCTGCACCGTTTCAGCGAGCGTCATCACAAGAAAGTCGGCGGATTCGCACCGCAGGCGGTCGAGGCCCTGCTGAGCTTCGATTTTCCGGGCAACATCCGCGAACTCGAAAACATGATCGAACGCGCCGTGCTGCTGGCCGACGACGGTGAGCCGATAAGCCTGTCACACCTGTTCAGCTCATCGCAGGGCGCGCTTCCCGCCACCTTCGGCGTCGACGCCCATGGCCAGCTGGCGAGCCACCAGGGCAGCATGCCGGACCCTGACGAGACCCTGCGCGAGCGCCTGGCGCCGTTGCTGCAATCCACCGGCACGTCGGCGCTGGAAGCGGCGGAGCAGACGCTGATCGAACTGGCCCTGGAGCAAGCCGACGGCAACCTGGCCCAGGCCGCCCGCCAGCTTGGCATCAGCCGCCGCCAGTTGGCCTATCGACTGGACAAACGCAGCGCCGCTCAGGAGCAGGACCAGGCCCACAGCGACCGGTAGCGACGCGTGCCGCCGACGCGCTCGGAACAAAACAGCGCGAATTCGGTGGCCTGCCAGCTCAGCGGCGCCATGGCCACCTCCGCCAGGCGCCGCGGGCGCCGCAGCACCGTGACGTGCGGAGCAAACGGCCGAACCGGCAACGCCAGCGTCCCGCGCAGCGCCGCCCGAAGCGCCTCGGCCAACGCCATCGCACCGGGCAGCGGCTGCGATGGCACGGCGCACAGCAGACGCGGCCGGGCCCAATATTCGATGCGTTCGAGCGTCACCTCAAACGGCGCCCAGCGCACGCTTGCCGCAGCCCGTTGCAAGGAAGCCACCTGGTCCGGCGGCAGCTCGCCGGCAAACAGCAGCGTCAGGTGCAGGTTCTCAGGCGCCACCGCCCGTCCGCCACAGCGCCGCTCGCACCATCCCGCCAACCGGCCGAGTTCCGCCTGCGCCGCCGCAGGCGGCTGCAGCGCGAAGAACACCCGCGCCGCCGCCGGCATCAGCCGAGCCGGGCGGCCGCCAGCATCAGCAGCTGCAACGTGAGCCCGGCCAGCAACCCGGCAGCCAGATCGTCCAGCATCACACCCAGCCCACCGCCGACGCGCCGGTCGAGCACGCCCACTGGCCACGGCTTGAGGATGTCGAAGGCGCGAAACAGCACGAAGCCCGCCAGGTAATGCGGCCAGGCCGGCGGCACGGCCAGCAGCGTCAGCGCCATGCCGACCACCTCGTCCCAGACGATGGCCGGGTGATCCGACACACCCAGCCGGCGGCCGGCCACGCCGCAACACCACACGCCGACACCGCTCAGTCCGAGCAAGACGGCGCCGGCCACGGTGACCGGCAGCGGCACCAGCGCCAGGGCCAACAACACGCCGAGCAGCGACCCCACGGTACCGGGCGCGCGCGGCGCCAGGCCGGCACCGAACCCCAGCGCCAGCGCGCAGGCCGGCTGTCGCAGCAGCGCCGGCGACGGCCGCGACGGCCGCTCAGCGGAAATGGTCATGTCCCAGCCCCTCGCACGGCACCGCACAGCCCTCGCCATCCACCAGCCGCACCCCAGGCGCCGCCTCGATGCGGCCGATACGGGTCAGCGGGCCACAACCCGCGGCCGCCCGCATCAGCGCGGCCTCCTGCGCCGGCGACACGGTAAAACACAGTTCGTAGTCATCGCCGCCGCCGAGCAGCACCTGCGGGCCGGCCAGCGCCAGGGCCCCGGCCAGCAGCGGCAGGCGCTGCAGTTCCAGCCGCGCGCCGACACCGCTGGCCGCACAGATATGGCCAAGATCGGCCAGCAGACCATCCGACACGTCGATGGCCGCCGTCGCCAGATCACGCAGCGCCTGCCCCAGCTCCAGCCGCGGCTGCGGATAATCGAGCCGCCGGCCGGCTTCCTCGGCCAGCGCCGCCGGCAACGCCAGCATGCCGCGCCGGGCCTGCACGGCCAGTGCGGCGACACCGATCTGGCCGGACACGTAAACGGCATCCCCGGGCCGGGCGCCTGCCCGCCGCAGCGCCCGTCCCTGCGGCACCTGCCCCAGTGCCGTGACACTGACCGCCAGCGGACCACGGCAGGTATCGCCGCCGACCAGCGCCACACCGAAGGCCTGCGCCAGCTCGGCAAAGCCCCGCGCGAACTGCGCCAGCCAGGTGTCGTCGACGCGCGGCACGGTGAGCGCGAGCAGCGCCCAGGCCGGCTGCGCGCCCATGGCGGCGAGGTCGGACAGATTGACGGCCAGCGCCTTGTGGCCGAGCGCCGCCGGCGCACAGTCGGCGAAGAAGTGCACGCCTTCGACCAGCGTGTCGACGGCGGCCACCAGTTCATGGCCGGGCGCCGGGCGCAGCAGCGCGGCATCGTCCCCCGCCGCCAGCGACACATCCGGCCGCGGCGGCGTCAGGCGCGCGAAATGGCGGGCGATGAGTTCGAATTCACCGGGCATCGCAGCGGCACGGTGCGCCGGCGATCAGCCCGGCAATGCCCGCTCGGCGGCGCGCAGGTCGCGCGCCAGGCGGTCGAGAATGGCGTTCACGTAGCGATGTGCATTGTCGCCACCGAACTGTTTGGTCAGTTCCAGCGCCTCGCTGATCACGACCCGGAACGGAATGTCCCAGCGCGATTCCAGCTCATAGCAGCCGAGCCACAAAATGGCATGCTCGACCGGGTCCAGCTGAGCAAGGGGCCGGTCCAGCAACGGCGCGATGCGCTGATCGAACTCGGCATGCCGGCGGCCGACCTCGCTCAGCAACTCATGAAAGTAGTCGGTATCGGCGTCACGCAACTCGCGCTCGGCCAGAAACTGGGTCTCTATGCTGGCCAGGCTGTCGGCGCCACCCGACAGTTGCCATTGGTAGAGGGCCTGCAGCGCGCCGCGGCGCGCCTTGGAACGGGCTCGGGACATCGACGCATGCGCTCCGTCAGCCGATGGCCGTCAGCAGGTTGAGCATCTCCAGCGCCGACAGGGCCGCGTCGGCGCCCTTGTTGCCGGCCTTGGTACCGGCGCGCTCGATGGCCTGCTCGATGCTGTCCACCGTCAGCACGCCAAACGACACCGGCAGGCCGCTGTCCAGCGCCACCGCCGACAGGCCCTTGGCACATTCGCCCGCCACGTAGTCAAAGTGCGGCGTGGCGCCGCGGATGACACAACCGAGCGCGATCAGCGCGTCGACCCGGCCCGAGCCGGCCAGACGCTTGGCCGTCAGCGGAATCTCGAAGGCCCCGGGTGCCCACACGACGGTGATGTCGGTCTCGGCCACGCCGTGACGGCGCAGCGTATCCACGGCAGCGGCCAGCAGACGCTCGCTGATGAAGTCGTTGAAACGCCCGACGACGATGCCGAAACGGCCGCCGGCAGGCGCCGCCAGATCGCCGGACAGCAGGGTATAGGATGGGCTCATGCGTGCGGTTAGTCCTCGCGGGCCGCCTCCGGCGGCAGAAAGTCCACCAGTTCCAGACCGAAACCGGCAAGACCGTGCAGTTTACGCGGCTTGCCCATGATACGCATGCGGCCGACGCCGAGCTGGTCCAGGATCTGCGCCCCGACACCGTACATGCGCAGCTCCGGGTTCGGCTCCAACCCCGGCAGCGGCACGCCCAGGTGGCGCATCTTGTAGGCCTGCACCTCGCCCAGCAGGGTCTTGGGCAGGTCGCTCGGGCTCAGCAGCACCAGAACGCCGCGGCCGTGATCGGCGATGGTGGCCAGTGCCCGGCGCACCGTCCACCGGCCGGGCGCCTGGGCGCCCAGGATGTCGCGCAGTACGCTGGCCTGCTGCACCCGTACCAGGGTCGGCTCATCGCGACGGATGTCGCCCATGACCAGCGCCAGGTGCACCTCGCCATGATCGTTCTCGTGAAAGGCCACCAGGCGGAAGCTGCCGAATTCGCTCTCGAAGCTGCTCTCGGCCACCCACTCCACCGAGCGCTCCTGCTCGACCCGGTAGCGGATCAGGTCGGCGATGGTGCCGATCTTCAGACCGTGCGTGCGGGCGAACTCCAGCAGCTGCGGATAGCGCGCCATGGTGCCGTCTTCGTTCAGTATCTCGACGATCACCGCCGCCGGCTCGAACCCGGCCAGCCGCGCCAGGTCGCAGCCGGCCTCGGTGTGGCCGGCGCGCGTCAGCACGCCGCCGGGCTGCGCGCGCAGGGGGAAGATGTGACCCGGCATGACGATGTCGCCGGGACGCGCGTCCGCCTTCACCGCCGCCTGTACCGTCACCGCCCGGTCGGCGGCGGAAATGCCGGTGGTCACGCCCTGCGCCGCCTCGATCGAGACGGTGAAATTGGTGGTGTTCTTGTCGTTGTTGTCGGCCACCATCAGCGGCAGGTTCAACTGCCGGCAACGCCCCTCGGTAAGCGTGAGACAGATCAGCCCACGCCCGTAACGGGCCATGAAGTTGATCGCCTCCGGCGTCACGCACTCGCCGGCCAGGATGAGGTCGCCCTCGTTCTCGCGGTCGGCATCGTCCATGAGAATGACCATCCTGCCGGCCTTGATGTCGGCGATGATCTCCTCGGTACTGTTCAGCTCCAGCGCGTTCATCGGTTCACGAATCCATGCTCGGCCAGCAGGTCGAGGTCGACGCCGCCGGCATCACGCCCCATCAGACGCTCCAGGTAACGGGCCAGCACGTCCACCTCGATGTTCACCCGCCGGCCGGGCTGCCAGGCGTCGAGGCTGGTGTGGGTCAGGGTATGCGGCACGATGTTGACCTCGAACTGCGGTCCCTCGACCGCGTTGACGGTAAGGCTCACGCCGTCGAGGGTGATCGATCCCTTGGCGGCGATGTAACGGGCCAGCGCCGCCGGGGCGCGCAGTGTAAATCGCTGCGAGCGGGCATCGGCGCGGCGCGCCACGACCTCCCCGACGCCATCGACATGGCCGCTGACGATGTGTCCGCCCAGGCGCTCGCCCAGCGCCAGCGCGCGCTCCAGGTTGACGCGCTCGCCGACCAGCCAGCCGCCGAGCGTGGTGCAGGCCAGGGTCTCGCCCGACACGTCGGCGACGAAGCCATCGTCGGTAAAGGTGACCGCCGTCAGGCACACACCGCTGACCGCGATGCTCTCGCCAAGCTGGCCGTCGGCCAGCGGCAGGCCGCCGATGCGCAGGCGCACGTCACCGCCACGCCGCTCAAGGGCGGCGACCTGGCCAACCGCCTGGATGATGCCAGTAAACATGTCGTGGATGGCTTCCTGGGTCAGGCGCCCACCACCGGGCGCAGGCGCAAACGCAGATCGGGGCCGAACGATAGAACGTCCAGCGTCTCCAGGTCGAGCCGCGCCGCCATATCGGTGATCGGCGGCAACTCCAGCACCGGCCGCGCGCCGTGGCCGAGCAGGTGCGGCGCGACGTAGACGATCAGCTCGTCGGTCAGCCCGGCGGCCAGAAATGCACCGGCCAGACGCGGCCCCGCCTCGACCAGCACCTCGTTGCACTGGCGGCGGCCGAGAACCTCGAGCAGGGACGACAGATCCACGCCGCCGTCGCCGGCCGGCAGGGCCAGCAGTTCGGCGCCGGCAGCTTCCAGTGCCGCGGCGTTCGGCCCGCCGGCGTTCAGCGTCGCCAGCACCGTCGTGCCGGGCTCGCCCAGCAGGCGGGCCCCCACCGGCGTGCTCAGACGGCTGTCCAGCACCACGCGCAGGGGCTGCGGCGCGCCCGGCACGTCCCGCACCGTCAGCTGCGGGTCGTCGGCCAGCACCGTGCCACTGCCGGTGACGATGGCCTGCGAGCGCGCGCGCCAGTGCTGCACATCGGCCCGCGCGGCCGGGCCGGTGATCCAGCGCGAGTGGCCGTTGCCGAGCGCGCTGCGCCCATCCAGGCTCTGGGCCACCTTGACCCGCACGTACGGCCGACCGCTGGTCATGCGCTTGATGAAGCCGGGGTTGAGCGCCGCCGCCTCGGCCCCCAGCAGGCCGCTGTCCACCGCCACGCCGGCGGCGCGAAGACGCGCCAGGCCCTGTCCTGCCACCTGCGGGTTGGGGTCGGTCATGGCCGCGACCACGCGGCTGACGCCGGCCGCGATCAGCGCCTCGGCACACGGCGGCGTGCGGCCGTGGTGGGCACAGGGCTCGAGCGTCACGTAGGCGGTGGCCCCGCGCGCCCTGTCACCGGCCTCGGCCAGCGCGTGCGCCTCGGCGTGCGGCGCACCGGCCCGCGGGTGGTAGCCGGCTCCCACCTGCAGGCCGCCGCGCACCAGCACGCAGCCGACGCGCGGATTGGGAGCCGCGGTGTAGCGCCCGCCCTCGGCCAGCGCCAGGGCACGACGCATCCAGGCCGTGTCGTCCATCAGTCGGACGGCGGCGTCGGGCCGGCGCGCTCCAGGCGCTCCACCTCGTCGCGGAACGCGCGCAGGTCCTCGAAACTGCGGTAGACGGAGGCGAAGCGCACGTAGGCCACCGGGTCCAGCACCCGCAGCTCGTCCATCAACCACTCGCCGAGCTGGCGCGAACTGCACTCGCGCTCCCCCAGGCTGAGCAGCTTGCGCTTGATGCGCACCAGCACGGCATCGACCTGGTCGCTGCGCACCGGACGCTTTTCCAGCGCCCGCTCCATGCCGGCACGCAGCTTGGCCTCGTCGAACGGCACCCGGCCGCCGTCACGCTTGACGATCCGCGGCCACGACAGCTCGGCCTGCTCGAAGGTAGTGAAACGCGCCAGACAGGTCAGGCACTCGCGCCGCCGCCGGACCCGATCACCCTCCTCGACCAGTCGCGAGTCGACCACTCGGGTATCGGGCGCGGCACAGAACGGGCAGCGCACGGCGGGCTACCGACGCGCGGGCTGCGAACGACGGGGCACACCCGCGGCACGGCACCCGCCGCGCCACGCGCGTCCCGTACCCGTGCGCAGGCGCTCGCTAGTCGCCATACACCGGGAAGCGCCGGCACAGTGCCAGCACCTGCTCCTTGACGCGCTGCTGCACGGCGGCGTCTTCGAGATCGTCCAGCACGTCGCAGATCCAGCCAGCCAGCGCCTGCACCTCGGCCACGCCGAAGCCACGCGTGGTCGAGGCCGGGGTGCCGATGCGAATGCCGCTGGTAACGAACGGGCTTTGCGGGTCGCCGGGCACGGCGTTCTTGTTGACCGTGATATTGGCCGCCCCCAGCGCCGCCTCGGCCGCCTTGCCGGTCAGGCCCTGCTCGATCAGGTCGACCAGGAACAGATGGTTGTCGGTGCCGCCGGACACCACCTTGTAGCCGCGCGACACGAACACCTGCGCCATGGCGCGGGCGTTGTCGATCACCGCCTGCTGGTAGTCCTTGAAGTCCGGCCGCAGCGCCTCCAGGAAGGACACCGCCTTGGCGGCGATGACGTGCATCAGCGGTCCGCCCTGCCCGCCGGGGAACACCGCCGAGTTGAGTTTCTTCTCGATCTCGGGATTGGCGCGCGCCAGGATCAGGCCACCGCGCGGGCCGCGCAGCGTCTTGTGGGTGGTGGACGTGGTGACGTCGGCAATCTGCACCGGGTTGGGGTACAGGCCGGCCGCCACCAGACCGGCCACGTGCGCCATGTCGACCACCAGGTAGGCGCCGACCGCGTCGGCGATGGTCCGAAACCGCTGCCAGTCCATGGCACGCGAATAGGCGCTGAAACCGGCCACGATCACCTTCGGCCGGCATTCATGGGCCAGGCGCTCGACCTCGTCGTAGTCGACCAGCCCGGTGGTGACGTCGATGCCGTACTGCACGCCCCGGTAGATCTTGCCGGAGAAGCTGACCGGCGCCCCGTGCGTCAGGTGGCCGCCATGCGCCAGGCTCATGCCCAGCAGCGTGTCGCCCGGCTCCATCAGCGCCATGAACACCGCGGCATTGGCCTGCGAGCCGGAATGCGGCTGCACGTTCGCGTAGTCGGCTCCGAACAGCTGGCGTGCCCGCTCGATGGCCAGGCGCTCGGCGATGTCCACATACTCGCAGCCACCGTAGTAACGGCGACCGGGGTAGCCTTCGGCGTACTTGTTGGTCAGCTGCGAGCCCTGAGCCACCAGCACGCGCGGGCTGGCGTAATTTTCGGAGGCGATCAGCTCGACGTGCTCTTCCTGACGCCGTGCCTCGTCCTGCATGGACTGCCACAGTTCGGGATCGAAATCGGCAAGGGTCTGGGCGCGGCTGAACACGGCGGGCACTCCACGGAACGGCGCCGTCGCCGGTGACCTGGACACGGGCACCCGCAAGCGGCTCGGGGAAAAGGCGCGCTAGTTTAGCAGGCCACCGCATGCCGGCCAGACACACCCGTTTGCTACCATCCGCCGGCCCTGTTTCACCCCTCGCCGCCCGTGACGCTGACCGATCCGAAGGCCCTGGCCGACCTGTACCGGCGTATCGCCCGCACCTGCGCGGCGCTGGATGTCGAGCAGCCGGCCGGCGTGCCCGACCCGGCCACCTGGGCCATCGCGCCGCGGCACGATGACGACCGCTTGCTGTTCGAGGAGCTGTGCTTCCACATGTTCGCGGCCGGCTTCTCGCGCGAGGTGGTGCGCCAGAAGTGGCCGGCGACGCGCGAGGCCTTCGCCGGCTTCGACATCCCCACCCTGGCCGGCTGGCCGCCCGCACGGCTGCAACCCCTGTTCGAGGATCGCCGGCTGATCCGCAACCGGCGCAAGATCGAGGCGGTTGTTCACAACGCCGGCGTGGTGCAGGCCCTGGCGATCGAGCACGGCAGCTTCGCCGCCTGGCTGCATGGCTATCCGGCCGACCAGCTGCACCGGCTGCACCGGGAACTGGCGCGGCGCTTTGCCAGCGTCGGTCCGAGCGCCGGCGAATGGTTCCTGCTGACGTCCGGTTTCCCGTATTACTTCAGAACGGATCATGCGCAGCGCCTGCTGCGGCGCCTGGGCCTGCTGTCGGCGCGCCCTCGACCGGACGACTTCGACACGGTGATGCAGGCGCTGCACGCGGCCACCGGCGTCAGCCGCTGGGCGATCAGCGCACAGATGTTTCGCTTTGCCAGCGGCTTTCGTCTGCGCGAGGGGATCTGCCAGGAGGCGCCGCGCTGCCCGAAGTGTCCGCTATGGGATCACTGCGACCACTTCAACCAGTCGGACACGCTGTGACCGGCGCGTCCGACCAACCCTAGTCGCCGCGCCCCAGCAGACCGTCGAACAGGCCCTGGCCGGCGTCGTCCGATGCCGGCACGGTGCTGGCCGGCTGCTCCGGCGCCGGCACCTCGGCCAGCCCGCCTTCGACCGTTTCGTACTGCCGCGCCTCTTCGGTCTCGACGAAACGCGCCAGGTCGCGGCGCCCGGGCTTGTCCGGCTCGCCGGCCAGGCCGCCCAGCAACCGCGCCAGCACACCGTCGCCGTCGCCATCGCTCGGCGGCACGTCCACGGTGGTTCGGGTTCCGGCAATCAGCAGGTTCTTCTCGCGCGCATCCGCCACCGGCTGCACGTCGCCGGCCACACGCCGCAGGCGATCGCCGGTGAAATACAGCGAAACGGTGCGCTGAGCGCGCGGCTGATAGCCCTTGCGCTCGGTGAAGGTGTAGTCCCACCGGTTCGGGTTGAACGGGTCGATCAGCTGGGGCGTGCCCAGCAGGGTGCGCACCTGCTCGCGCGGCATGCCCAGTTGCAGGCGGGCGAGCATGGCGGCATCCACCACGTTGCCCTGGCGAATATCCATGCGGTAGGGCGCCAGCGCGGGAATCAACGGCCGGCCGTCGGCCGCGTCCGGCTGGCGGCCGGCGCAACCGGCGAGCAGCACGACGAGAACCAGGGCCGGCAATGAGCGATGCATGGAGACGGTTCCGGGCGGATGGCGGCGGAATGAGGCAGCAGTGAGCGCGATGGCATCCCGCGACCGGTAACAGGCGCCGCCTAGTTTACAATGCCTGCGCGCCCAGGCAGGTATGACCGGCCCATTGCCCGTAAGCGGGTGACCGGAGCACCTCCCGACCGCAGTCTGTGTCGTCCGCTTGCACCGAGTACGCCCATGGCCAACAGCAACACCCTGCGAAAGGCCGGCCTGAAAGTCACCACGCCGCGCCTGCGCATCCTGGAATTCCTGGAGAACAGCACCCAACGGCACGTCACCGCCGAGGACGTGTACCGGGCCCTGCTGGGCACCGACGAGGAAGTCGGGCTGGCGACCATTTACCGGGTGCTGACGCAATTCGAACAGGCCGGCATGGTGGTGCGCCACCACTTCGAGAGCGAGCGGTCGGTGTTCGAGCTGGGCACCGGCACCGGCCCCTGCCATCACGACCATCTGGTGTGCGAACGCTGCGGCGCGGTGCTCGAGTTCCGCGACGACGACATCGAAGCGGCCCAGCAGCGCATCGCCGCCGAGCGCGGCTTCAAGGTCACCGACCACAGCCTGTACATCCACGGCGTGTGCCGCGACTGCCAGCGGCAGGCCGCCGAGCAAGGGCGCTGAGGCTCAGCCCGCCTGCACCGCGGGTTCCAGGTTGCGCATCACCGCAATCTCGTCGCAGCGATTGAACTTGTAGCACTTCACGCACACCTGCCACACCTTCTCCGGCAGCGTGTCCTTGCTGACCACCTCGAACCCCAGTCGCGCGAAAAAGGCCGGCACATAGGTCAGCGCCATCACGCGCCTGAGGCCGATGATCCGGGCCTGGTCCAGCAGCGCGCGCGTCACCTGCTCGCCGATGCCCTGGCGATGGAAGGCCGGCGCCACCGCCAGGCTGCGCACCTCGCCCAGGTCCGGACCCATGATCTCGAGCGCGCCCACGGCCGCGATCTGGCCGTCGCGCTCGGCCACCACGAAATCGCGCACGTGACGCACCAGATTCTCCTGCGTGCGCGGCAGCAGATTGCCGGCCGCCGCCTGCTCGCGCAGCAGGGCGTGGATGGCCGGCACGTCCGCCAGGCGTGCCGGGCGCAGGGCGATGACCGCGGTCGACATGGTCAAACCTGCTGGGCGGCGGTCAGCATTTCGGCGGCGTGGGCGCGCGTGCGCTCGGTGATGTTCAGGCCACCCAGCATGCGCGCCAGCTCGTCCACCCGGGCCGCCGCCGGCAGAGGCTCGACCGCCGTGGTGGTATGCCGGTCGCCGGCGCGCTTGGACACGCGAAGGTGCTGGTGTGCCTGCGCGGCCACCTGCGGCAAGTGCGTGATGCACAGCACCTGGCGCTGCTGTCCCAGTCCACGCAACAGGCGGCCGACGGTCTCCGCCACGCCACCGCCGATGCCGACGTCGACCTCGTCGAAGATCAGCGTCGGAATCTCGCCCTGCGCCAGCGTCGCCGCCTGGATGGCCAGACTGACGCGCGACAGCTCGCCGCCGGACGCCACCTGGGCCAGCGGCCGCCACAGGTCGCCGGTATTGGCCTGGATGCGGAACTCCACCCGCTCGGCGCCGTGGGCGCTGGCCTCACCCTCGCCCAGCGGCAGCAGCGCCACGTCAAAGCGCGCCCCCGGCATGCCGAGCCCGCCGATCGCCTCGCTGACGGCCGCGCCCAGACGCGCAGCCGCGGCCTGGCGCACGGCGGTGAGCCGCGCCGCGGCCGCCTGGTAACGCTGCCAGGCCACGTCCTGCGCCTGCTCCAGCGCGGCGCGCCCGGGCCCGGCGTCGTCCAGGGCCGCCAGTTGCGCCTGCACCGAGGCCTGCAGCGCCGCCAGTTCCTGCGGCGACACCTGATGCTTGCGCGCCAGGGCCATGATCGCCGCCACCCGCTGCTCGAGCCACTGCAGGCGCGCCGGGTCCACCTCCAGACGCTCCAGGTAATGCCGCAGCACCGACCCGGCTTCTGCCACCGGTGCCAGGGCCGCGTCCAGCAGCGCCAATGGCTCGGCCAGGCGCTCGTCGACGTTCACCAGGCGCTGCAGCTGGCCGATGGCCTGCGCCAGCAGACGATGGGCGCCGGCACTGTCGTCGTCCAGCGCCTGCAGGGCGGCGGCGCCGCCCTCGGCCAGGGCCTGGGCATGGCCGGCGCGGCGCAGCTCGGCATCGAGATTCGGCCACTCGTCCTCGGCCAGTGCCAGCGCCTCGAATTCCTGCGCCTGGAAGCGCAACAGATGCAGGCGCTCTGCGCGGCCGGCGGCGTCGCTTTCCGCCTCCTGCAGTGCCCGGCCGGCCGCCTGCCAGGCGTCGTGGGCGTCCGCCACCTCGGCCAGCATGTCGCCGGCGTCGGCATAACGGTCCAGCAGCCCACGCTGGGCCACCGGTCGCAGCAACGCCTGGTAGGCATGCTGGCCGTGAATGTCCACCAGCCGCTGCCCGAGTTCGCGCAGCAGGCCGGCGGCCACCGGCCGGCCGTTGACGTAAGACCTCGAACGGCCGTCCGCGCGCACGGTGCGACGCAGCAGACACTCGTCGCCAGCCGCCAGGTCGTGCTCCTGCAGCCAGGCGCCGGCCGCCGGCACGGCGCCGACATCGAACACCGCCGTCACCTCGGCCTGCGTGGCACCGGCGCGGATGGCATCGGCGCCGGCGCGCTCGCCCAGCGCCAGCAGCAGGGCGTCCACCACCAGCGACTTGCCGGCACCGGTCTCGCCGGTCAGCGCGGTCAGGCCGCGCTCGAACTCGAGTTCGGCCGCCTCGACGATGGCGAAGTTGTCGATGCGCAGACCAATCAGCACCCGCGTCACCCTCCCCAGTGCAGCTTGGTGCGCAGCAGCTCGAAATAGTCGTAGCCGACCGGGTGAATCAGGCGCAGTGAACGCTCACGGGCACGAATCACCACCCGGTCGCCGATCTCCAGCGGCACGCTCTGCTGACCGTCGCACACCAGGCGCGCCTTGGACCAGTTGTCCTGCGTCAGCTCGATCTCCAGCGGCTGGTCGGCGCCCAGCACCATCGGCCGGATGGCCAGCGTGTGCTGACAGATCGGCACCACCACCACCGCCCGCATGTCCGGATACAGGATCGGCCCACCCGAGGACAGGGCGTAGGCGGTCGAGCCGGTGGGCGTCGCCACGATCACGCCGTCGGCCCGCTGCCGGTTGAGCAGGCGGCCGCCGGCGCGCGTCTCGAACTCGACCATCTTCAGGCTGTCCCACTTGTGCAGCACCAGCTCGTTGAGTGCCGACACCGTGCGCAGCAGCCGGCCTTCGCGGTGCAACTCGATGTCCAGGATCAACCGGTCCTCGGCGCAGAATTCGCCCCCCAGGATGGTGGGCAACACGTCGAAGGTCTCGTTGGGCGAAATATCGGCCAGAAACCCCAGCCGGCCCAGGTTGATGCACAGCAGCGGCACGTCCAGCGGCCCCAGGATGCGGACCGCCGCCAGCAACGTGCCGTCACCGCCGAGCACGATACCCAGGTCGGTGCCATGGGCCGCCAGGCGCTCGCGCAACGCGCCGTCGCGCGCCGCATCCCAGTTGGGATCGATGCGCTCGGCATCCACACGGCAACCGATCTGCGGCAACGTGCTGCGCAGGCGCTCCAGCAATTCGCGCAGCACCGCGTCATCGCGATGCCACAACAGGACTGGCTGGCGGAAGGCAAGCGGCATGGTGGTCTCGACATTCTGCGCCAATGCGTCCGCAGCAGGCACGATCGCACCCGCAACCGCTTGTGAGGCGGCACCTGCCGGGCTGGGAAACGGGCTGCCGGAGCGTTCATTCATTTGTTTATAGTATGGCCAGACTGCATTTTTCGTTGGTGTTACCGCATCTGCCCTGACGCTGCCGTGCCTGCCCCCCGAAAACCCGCCCCTGAAATCCTCGGCGAGCGTGCCCTGAGCCTGCTCAAGGGGCTGGTCGAGCATTACGTCGCCGACGGCCGTCCGGTCGGCTCCAAGACGCTGGCGCGCGACCTGGGCCTCGGGCTGAGCCCGGCCACACTGCGCAACGTCATGGCCGATCTTGAGCGCCTGGGCTTGATCGCCGCGCCCCACACCTCGGCCGGCCGCGTGCCTACCGCCAAGGGCCTGCGGGTGTTTCTGGACACGCTGCTTCACACGCGCCCCATCGATCACGCCGCCGAGGGCGAGCTGCGCGACAAGCTTGCCGGCAGCGAGCCGGGCGAACTGGTGGAGACCGCCGGCCGTCTTCTGGCCGACCTGAGCCAACAGGCGGGCGTGGTGCTGCTGCCGCGGCGTGATGTGGCGCGCCTGCGTCACGTCGATTTTGTCAGCCTGTCCGAGGAACGGCTGCTGGTCATCCTGGTCACCGACGACGGCGACGTACACAACTGGGTGGTGCGCCAGCCCGGCAACCTCAGCCCGGCTGCCCTGACGCAGGCAGCCAACTATCTGAACGAACACCATGCAGGACGCACGCTGGCGCAGGTGCGCGGCGCCGTGCTGGCCGAGCTGCAGCGCGCCCGGGCCGCAGTGGGCGAGCTGATGCAGGCCATGACCGAGCTGGCCGAACACCTGACGCCACCGCCCCGCGACACCACGGCGGCGGGCGACTACCTGATCCGTGGCGAATCGAACCTGCTGGCCAGCGCCGACCCGGCGGCAGACCTCGGCAAGTTGCAGGCGCTGTTTCGGGCGTTTGGAGAAAAACGCGAGCTGCTGCGCCTGCTCGACGACTGCCTGCACGGCCAGGGCGTGCAAATATTTCTTGGCGCCGAATCCGGGTATCAGTTCCTGGGCGACTTCAGCCTGGTTACCGCACCGTACGAGGTCGACGGCCAAATCGTCGGCGTGCTGGGCGTCATCGGTCCGCAGCGGATGCCCTACCAGCGCGTGGTGTCGGTGGTGGATGTCACCGCCCGTCTTCTCGGCGCGGCCTTGAATCGCCGTCTGCCCGCCCCAAGCTGACCCCACGCACGATGCCGACGAATGCCCGGCCACCGCCTGCGGCGGCCGGATCAGGCCCATTTCTGCTTCCGAGAATTGCCTATGAACGACCAAACCGAGCCGACGGCAGCCGACAAGCCAACCCCCGGTACCCCGAGCGAAGCGCCAGCGTCCGCCGACGCGGCACCGCCGAGCGACACCGTCAGCACGGAAACGCTCGAACAGGCACAGGCCCGGGCCGACCAGGCCCGCGACCAGATGCTGCGCGCCTATGCCGATCTCGAGAATCTGCGCCGGCGCTACGAGCGTGAGGTGCGCAACGCCTCGCGCTACGGGTCTGAGTCGCTGGTCGGCGAGTTGCTGCCAGTGAAAGACAGCCTTCAGGAAGCACTCAAGACCGGCGCCGCGCAGGGCCTGGACCCGGCCCAGGCGCTGGAGAAGATCCTCGAAGGCACCCGCATGACCCTCGATATCCTCGACAAGGCACTCGGCAAGGCCGGTGTCAGCGAAGTGCATCCCGAGGGCGAACCGTTCGACCCGGAGCTGCACCAGGCCATGAGCCTGGCCGACGGCGGTGAGCTGCCGTCGAATCACGTGGTACAGGTCGTCCAGACCGGTTACCGACTGCACGACCGGCTGGTCCGACCGGCGATGGTCATCGTTTCGAAGTAGACGCTTGAAATCGCCCGCCACCGCTCCCACCTGAGCGACAACGCCCGAAAACACGTTCACGGAGACTTACGTCCATGGCCAGAATCATCGGCATCGACCTCGGCACCACTAATTCCTGCGTAGCTGTCATGGAAGGTGGCAAACCGCGGGTCATCGAAAATTCCGAGGGCGACCGCACCACACCGTCCATCGTCGCGTTCACCAAGGACAGCGAGGTCCTGGTCGGCCAGTCGGCCAAGCGCCAGGCGGTCACCAACCCGCACAACACGCTGTACGCGGTGAAGCGCCTGATCGGCCGCCGTTTCGAGGATTCGGTGGTCAAGAAGGACATCGACATCGTCCCGTACAAGATCGTCAAGGCCGACAACGGCGATGCCTGGGTGGAAGTCGACGGCAAGAAGATGGCGCCGCCGGAAATCTCGGCCCGCGTGCTGCAGAAGATGAAGAAAACCGCCGAGGACTACCTTGGCGAGGCGGTCACCGAGGCGGTCATCACGGTGCCGGCCTACTTCAACGACAGCCAGCGCCAGGCCACCAAGGACGCCGGCCGCATCGCCGGCCTCGAGGTCAAGCGCATCATCAACGAGCCGACCGCGGCCGCGCTGGCCTACGGCCTGGACAAGAAACGCGGCGACCAGAAGGTGGCCGTGTACGACCTCGGCGGCGGCACCTTCGACATCTCGATCATCGAGATCGCCGAAGTCGACGACGAGCACCAGTTCGAGGTGCTGGCCACCAATGGCGACACCTTCCTCGGCGGCGAGGACTTCGATCTTCGCCTGATGAATTACCTGGCCGACACCTTCAAGAAGGATGCCGGTGTCGACCTGCGTAACGACCCGCTGGCCGTTCAGCGCCTGAAGGAGGCCGCCGAGAAGGCCAAGATCGAGCTGTCCTCGGCGCAGCAGACCGAAATCAACCTGCCGTACATCACCGCCGACGCCAGCGGACCGAAGCACCTCAACATCAAGTTGACGCGTGCCAAGCTGGAGTCGCTGGTCGAGGACCTGATCACGCGCACCCTCGAGCCGTGCCGCACGGCGCTCAAGGACGCCGGCCTGTCGGGCAGCCAGATCGACGAGGTGATCCTGGTCGGCGGCCAGACCCGCATGCCCAAGGTGCAGGAAGCGGTCAAGGACTTCTTCGGCAAGGAGCCGCGCAAGGACGTGAACCCGGACGAGGCCGTCGCCGTCGGCGCCGCCATCCAGGGCGCCGTGCTGGCCGGCGAGGTCAAGGACGTGCTGCTGCTGGACGTGACGCCGCTGTCGCTGGGCATCGAGACCCTGGGCGGCGTCATGACCAAGCTGATCGAGAAGAACACCACCATCCCGACCC
>NZ_JBFJTF010000008.1:0-28959 GCF_041625615.1 Immundisolibacter sp.
GAGATGGTGATGCCGGGCGACAACGTGAACCTGCAGGTATCGCTGATCACGCCGATCGCGATGGACGAGGGTCTGCGCTTTGCCATCCGCGAGGGCGGCCGCACCGTCGGCGCCGGCGTGGTTACCAAGGTGATCGAGTAATCCGTCATGGCCGGCCAGAAAATTCGCATCCGCCTGAAGTCGTTTTCGCACCAGCTGATCGATAAATCGGCTCGCGAGATCGTGGACACCGCCAAGCGTACGGGCTCCCGTGTGCATGGTCCCATTCCGCTGCCGGTCAAGATCGAGCGCTACACGCTGTTGCGCTCACCGCACAAGGACAAGGACTCGCGCGACCAGTTCGAGATCCGTACGCACAAGCGGCTGATGGACATCATCGATCCGACCGACAAGACGGTGGATGCGCTGATGAATCTCGATCTGGCCGCCGGCGTCGACGTGCACATCAAGCTCAGCTGACGGGCGGATGTGGCGTCGGGGCTGTAGCAGAGAAGGCTAACAAGCAGGACAACCAGGCATGGCCATGGGTTTGGTAGGCCGCAAATGCGGCATGACACGAGTTTTTACGCCGGACGGTGCTGCCGTGCCGGTGACCGTGATCGACGTATCCGGTAACCGGGTGGTGCAGCTGCGCACGCCTGAAGCGGACGGGTACAGCGCCGTGCAGGTGGCGTTCGGCACCAAGCGTGCCGCGCTGGTCGACAAGGCGCTGGCGGGCCATTTCGCGAAGGCTGGCGTGGAGCCGGCGCGCAGCCTGAACGAGTTTCGGCTGGGCGACGGCGAAGCGGCGCCCGAGGTTGGTAGCGAGCTGGGCGCGGACCGCTTCGAAGCCGGTCAGATGGTGAACGTGACGGGTGTTACCCGCGGTCGTGGTTTCTCCGGGACGGTGCGTCGCTGGGGTTTCGGTGGCGGTGACGCGACGCACGGCAACTCGCTGTCGCATCGCGCGCCGGGCTCGATCGGTCAGAACCAGACGCCGGGTCGTGTGTTCCCGGGCAAGAAGATGGCGGGCCAGTACGGCAACGTGCAGCGCACTCAGCGCAACCTCGAGGTCGTGCGTGTGGACGCCGAGCGGGGGCTGCTGCTGATCAAGGGTGCGGTGCCCGGTCCGCAGGGCGGCGAGGTGCTGGTGCGCCCGGTTGGTGCCGACAAGCAGGCGGGAGCGTGACATGGAATTGCCAGTAACAGCCGTCGGTGGCGGCGACGCCAGCGCCGTGACGCTGGCCGATGCGGTGTTCGACCGGCCGTTCAACGAAGGGCTGGTGCACCAGTTGGTGGTGGCGTTCATGGCCAACGCCCGCCAGGCGGATGCCAAGCAGAAGACCCGTTCGGAAGTGCGTGGCGGTGGCCGCAAGCCGTGGCGTCAGAAGGGCAGTGGCCGCGCCCGTGCGGGCACCATCCGCAGCCCGTTGTGGCGCGGGGGCGGCAAGGTGTTTCCGGCGGGCGGCGAGAACTATTCGCAAAAGCTCAACCGCAAGATGTACCGCGCCGGCATGAGCAGCATTTTCTCCGAGCTGAACCGGCTTGGCCGGTTGCAGCTGGTCGATGGGCTCGCGCTGGAGGCGCCCAAGACGCGTGCCCTGGCCGAGCGCCTTCAGCAGCTTGAGATGCCGTGCGACCACCTGTTGCTGGTGGTCGAGGAACTGACGGTGGAATTGGCGCTGGCGTCGCGCAACCTGGTCGGTGTGGAGGTTTGCGAGGTGCAGGATCTGAACCCGCTGGCGCTGGTGTGGGCGCAGCGGGTGGTGATGACCGCCGACGCGGCGCGTGTCGTCCAGGAGTGGTTGCAGTGAACGAAGCAAGGTTGTTAGAGGTCATTCGCGCGCCGCACATCTCCGAGAAGGGAACGCGGGTCGCCGAGAAGTATCGGCAGATCGTGTTTCGGGTCGCGCCGGACGCCAGCAAGGACGAGATCAAGGCGGCCGTGGAGCACGCGTTCTCGGTCAAGGTGCAGGCAGTCCAGACGCTGCGCATGAAAGGCAAGACCAAGCGGACCGGTCGGCGCAAGGACTGGAAGAAGAGCTATGTGACGCTGGCGCCGGGCCACGACATCGACTTCACCGGCGTCGCCTGACGCACACGGAAGCTGGAACAGGATCATGGCAGTAGTCAAAAGAAAGCCGACGTCGCCGGGCCGCCGTTTCGTGGTCAGCGTGGTGACGCCCGAGCTGCACAAGGGCGCGCCGTACGCGCCGCTGGTGGCGAGCAAGCAGAGCACCGGCGGTCGCAACAGCAACGGACGTGTGACCACGCGTCATCGTGGGGGCGGACACAAGCAGCGCTATCGCGTCGTTGATTTTCGCCGCGACAAGGACGGCGTTCCGGCGCGCGTCGAGCGGCTGGAATACGACCCGAACCGGACCGCGCACCTGGCGCTGCTCCTGTACGCGGACGGCGAGCGTCGCTACATCATCGCCCCCAAGGGCGTGGTGGCGGGCCAGGCGGTGATGTCCGGCGTGCACGCGCCGATCGAGCCCGGCAACGCGTTGCCGCTGCGCAACATCCCCGTGGGCAGCACCGTGCATTGCGTGGAGATGAAGGTTGGAAAGGGCGCGCAGCTGGCGCGCAGCGCCGGCACGTCCGTGCAGCTGGTGGCGCGCGAAGGCGACACCGTCACGCTGCGCCTGAAGTCCGGTGAGATCCGCCGCGTACCGGCGGATTGCCGGGCCACGCTCGGCGAGGTTGGAAACAGTGAGCATTCGCTGCGTTCCCTGGGCAAGGCTGGCGCCAAGCGGTGGCGCGGCGTTCGCCCGACGGTGCGCGGCGTGGCCATGAACCCGGTCGACCACCCGCACGGTGGCGGTGAGGGACGTACCTCCGGCGGCCGGCATCCGGTGTCGCCGTGGGGTGTCCCGACGAAGGGTCACAAGACGCGCAGGAACAAGCGCAGCACCAGTCAGATTGTGCGCCGGCGCGGCGCCAAGTAAGGCAAGTACGGAGCCAGTAACGTGCCAAGATCCGTAAAGAAAGGCCCATTCGTGGACCTGCACCTGCAACAAAAAGTCGAGCAGGCGGCGGCCAGCGGCGGGCGGCGTCCGATCAAGACGTGGTCGCGGCGTTCCACCGTGCTGCCGGACATGATCGGGTTGACCATCGCCGTGCATAACGGGCGTCAGCACGTGCCAGTGCTGATCAACGAAAACATGGTCGGCCACAAGCTCGGTGAGTTCGTGCCCACGCGCACCTACCGTGGCCACGTGGCCGATCGCAAGACGCGCTGAGGCGGCCATGGAAACGTTTGCTCTGTTGCGTAACGCGCACATCTCCGCCCAGAAGGGGCGACTGGTGGCCGATCAGGTTCGCGGGATGCCGGTTGACAAGGCGCTGCAGCTGCTCCAGCACAGCACCAAGAAAGCCGCGCACATGGTGAAGAAGGTGGTCGAGTCGGCTATCGCCAACGCCGAGCACAACAACGGTGCCGACGTGGACGAGCTGCGTATCGCAGCCATCTGCGTGGACGAGGGCCCCTCCATGAAGCGCTTCCATGCGCGTGCTCGCGGCCGTGGCAACCGCATCACGAAACGTACGTGTCACATCAAGGTCGTGGTGAGCGACCAGAAGAAGGCCAAGAAAGGCTAAGGGGCGCACATGGGCCAGAAAGTACATCCGACCGGCATCCGCCTGGGCGTCGTCAAAGAGCACAATTCGCGCTGGTTCGCCCAAGGGCGCACCTATGCCGATAACCTGAATACCGACCTGGCGGTGCGACGCGTGCTGCGCAAGCAGTTGTCGCACGCGTCGGTGAGCCGTATCGAGATCGAGCGCCCGGCGCAGAATGCGCGGGTGGTCATCCACACGGCACGTCCGGGCATCGTTATCGGTAAGAAGGGCGACGACATCGAGCGCCTGCGGCGCACCGTCGGCGAGATGATGGGCATTCCGGTGCACATCAGCGTCGAGGAGATTCGCCGTCCGGAGCTCGACGCGTATCTGGTCGCCGAAAGCGTCGCCCAGCAGCTCGAGCGCCGCATCATGTTCCGCCGCGCCATGCGTCGTGCCGTGGCGAACGCGATGCGCCTGCACGCGCAGGGCATCCGCATCAACGTGGCCGGTCGCCTGAATGGCGCCGAGATCGCGCGCAGCGAGTGGTACCGCGAGGGGCGGGTGCCGCTGCACACGTTCCGCGCCAACATCGACTACGGCACCGCCGAGGCCAAGACGACGTACGGGATCATCGGCGTGAAGGTTTGGATTTACAAGGGTGACGGGGCGGAGGTTGCCGAAGGCGCCGCCGCTGCCGGCGCCTGAGGTCACGGGGAAGCACCATGTTGCAGCCTAAGCGGACCAAATTCCGCAAACAGTTCAAGGGCCGCAACCGGGGTTTGGCCCTGGTCGGCAACAACGTCAGTTTCGGCGAGTTCGGCCTGAAGGCGACGACCCGGGGACGGATCACGGCGCGTCAGATCGAGGCGGCGCGTCGCGCGATCAGCCGCCACGTTCGACGCGGCGGGAAGATCTGGATTCGGGTATTCCCGGACAAGCCGATTTCCAAGAAGCCGCTCGAAGTCCGTATGGGTAAGGGCAAGGGCGCGGTCGAGTACTGGGTCGCCGAGATCCAGCCCGGCAAGGTGCTGTACGAGATGGAAGGCGTTGACGAGACGCTGGCCCGTGAGGCCATGGCGCTCGCGGCGGCCAAGCTGTCGGTGCGCACTACCTTCGTGAAGCGAGGCTTTACGGTATGAATACCAGCGAGTTGCGCGGCAAGTCGGCCGACGAGTTGCAGAAGCGTCTGCTCGAACTGCACCGCGAGCACCTGAACCTGCGGGTACAGCGTGCCACCGGGCAGCTGACGAACCCGTCGCGGTTCCGCTCGCTGCGGCGTGAAGTGGCGCGCGTCAAGACCCTTCTCAAAGAACAGGCTTCGCAGGCAGGCGCATGAACGAGAAGACAGCAAACCCGCGTACCGTGGTGGGGCGGGTGATCAGTGACAGGATGGACAAGTCCATCAGCGTGCGCGTCGAGACGCGTGAGCAGCACCCGATTTACAAGAAGTATGTGCGGCGTTCGAGCAAGTTCCACGCGCACGATGCCGACAACGCCTGCCGCATCGGGGATCTGGTGCGGATCGAGGAGTGCCGGCCGCTGTCCAAGACCAAGACCTGGCGTCTGGTCGAGGTCATCGAACGGGCCGGCGAGTGAGCGCACCAGGCAAGCGGAGACGGTCATGATTCAGATGCAAAGCCACCTCGATGTGGCGGACAACAGCGGTGCGCGCCGCGTGATGTGTATCAAGGTGCTCGGTGGCTCGAAGCGCCGGTACGCGGGCGTCGGGGACGTCATTCGCGTCAGCGTCAAGGACGCCATTCCGCGCGGCCGGGTAAAGAAGGGCGAGGTCTATCGCGCGGTGGTGGTTCGCACCGTACATGGCGTGCGTCGTGCCGACGGTTCGAAGATCCGCTTCGACAACAACGCTGTGGTGTTGCTGAACAACCAGGGCGCGCCGATTGGCACGCGTATTTTCGGGCCGGTGACCCGTGAGCTGCGTACCGAGCAGTTCATGCGCCTGGTGTCGCTGGCTCCCGAAGTGCTTTGAGGGTAGGCCGATGCGCAAGATCAAACGCGGTGACGAGGTGATCGTCATCACCGGTCGGGACAAGGGCAAGCGCGGGCAGGTCGTGCGCGTGCTGGCCGATGACCGTCTGGTCGTCGAGGGCGTGAACGTGGTCAAGAAACACGTGAAGCCGCAGCCGATGACCGGTAAGCAGGGAGGCATCCTCGAGAAGGAGATGCCCTTGCAGGTTTCCAACGTGGCCTTTTACAACAAAGCGACCGGGCAAGCCGACAGGATCGGTTTCCGAGTGCTCGAGGACGGGCGCAAGGTTCGCTTCACCAAATCCAACGGCGAGGTGGTCGACTAAACGTCGGCCGGGGCACATGACAAGGCTGGAACAGCATTACAGAGAAGTGGTCATGCCGCGCTTGCGCAGCGAGCTGGGCATCGACAACGTGATGGCCGTGCCGCGGCTGGTCAAGATCACCTTGAACATGGGTGTTGGCGAGGCGGCAGCGGACAAGAAGGCACTCGACGCTGCCGTGGCGGATTTGGCGCTGATCAGCGGGCAAAAGCCGCTGGTGACCAAGGCCCGTCGCGCCGTGGCGAGCTTCAAGATCCGCGAAGGATGGCCGATCGGGTGCAAGGTCACGCTGCGTAGCCAGCGCATGTACGAGTTCCTTGACCGGTTCATCAGCATCGCCGCCCCACGCATCCGTGACTTCCGCGGCCTGTCGCCGCGCGGGTTCGACGGCCGTGGCAACTACAACATGGGCCTGACGGAACAGATCATCTTTCCGGAGATCGATTTCGACAAGGTCGACAAGATGCGTGGCATGGACGTGTCGATCACGACGACGGCGGCTAACGACGAGCACGGCCGTGCGTTGCTGGCGGCGTTCAACTTTCCCTTCCGCAGCTGAGGACACGCGCGTGGCCAAGAAGTCGGTAATCAATCGTAACGACAAGCGCGCTGCACTGGTGCGTAAGTACGCGGCGCGGCGCGCCGAGCTGAAGGCGATCATCGCCAACGTGAATCTGCCGGACGCCGACCGCTACGCGGCACAGGTGGCGCTGCAGAAGCTTCCGCGTGACGCCAGTCCGGTGCGCGTGGTCAGTCGCTGTCGGGTGACCGGCCGTGGGCACGGCGTGTACCGCAAATTCGGGCTGGGGCGCAACAAGCTGCGCGAAGCCTCCATGCGTGGCGACGTGCCGGGCATGGTCAAGTCAAGCTGGTAGGACGGTACAGTCAAATGACGATCATGGATCCCATCGCGGACATGCTGACGCGGGTGCGCAACGCCATTGGGCGTCGGTATGCCCAGGTTCAGATGCCGTCGTCGAAGATGAAGGTTGCACTGGCCGAGGTGCTCAAGAGCGAAGGTTTCATCAGCGGCTACGAAGTGACCGAGAGTGACGGCCGCCTGACCTTGACCGTGAGCCTGAAGTATTCGGAAGGCAAGCCGGTGATTCGCAGCCTGCGGCGCGCCAGCCGGCCGGGCCTGCGGATGTACCGCGGCAAGGACCAGTTGCCGCGCGTGCTCGGCGGTTACGGGGTTGCCATCGTGTCGACCCCGCAAGGGGTGATGTCGGATCGGGCTGCACGTCGCGCCGGAGTCGGCGGCGAAGTGCTGTGCCTGGTCGAGTGACGGAACGCAGTCATGTCTCGAGTCGCAAAAAGTCCCATTCCCCTGCCTAAGGGGCTGGAAGTTGAAGTCGCTGGTGACAGCGTTCGCGTGAAGGGCGCCAAGGGCAGCCTGTCGCATACCGTGCACCAGGACGTTCAGGTGGCGCAGGAAAACGGCGAGCTGCGCGTGACCGTACGCGAGGAAACCGCGTCGGCGTGGGCCCAGGCCGGGACGGCGCGTGCGCTGATCAGCAACATGGTCAAGGGGTGCAGCGAAGGGTTCACCCGCACGCTCGACCTCGTGGGCGTGGGTTACCGCGCGCAGATGAAGGGCCAGGTGCTCAGCATCGCGGTGGGTTACTCGCACCCGGTCGAAATGCCGGTGCCCGAGGGGTTGCAGGTGGAGACGCCGACCCAGACGCAGGTGGTGGTGCGCGGTGCCGACCGTCAGCGTGTCGGGCAGCTGGCCGCCAACATTCGCGCCGTGCGTCCGCCCGAGCCGTACAAGGGCAAGGGCATTCGTTATTCCGATGAAGTCGTGGCTCGTAAAGAAGCCAAGAAGAAAAAGTAGTCGGTAACAGCAGGTAAGTCAGGACATGGAAAAGAAGCTCAAGCGTCTGCGGCGCGGGCGCGCCACGCGGGCGCAGATCCGCAAGCTGGGCATGACCCGCCTGAGTGTGTATCGCACGTCGCAGCACACGTACGCGCAGGTCATCGATGCCAGTGGCGGCCGGGTGCTGGCGGCTGCCAGCACGCTGGAGAAGACGCTGTCGGAGCAGCTGGGTCATACCGGCAATGTCGACGCGGCGCGCCTGATTGGTCGCACCATTGCGGAGCGCGCGCAGCAGGCCGGGGTCGCCGAGGTGGCGTTCGACCGCAGTGGATTCAAATATCACGGCCGGGTGAAGGCACTGGCCGATGCGGCCCGTGAAGCCGGTCTGAAATTCTAGGAGTTAGTTGGTCATGGCTCGCGCCGAAACGTACGAAACCAACGATATTCAGAAGCTGATCAACGTGCGCCGTGTGGCCAAGGTGGTCAAGGGCGGCCGGCAGTTCGGTTTTGCGGCGCTGACCGTGGTCGGCGACGGCGATGGCCGTGTCGGCTTCGGCCAGGGCAAGGCGCGTGAAGTGCCGGTGGCGATTCAGAAAGCCATGGAAGCCGCACGTCGCAGCATGGTCCGCGTTCCCCTCAACGGCGGCACGCTGTACTACCCGATCACGGCCACGCACGGCGCGGCCCGCGTGTACATGCAGCCAGCCTCGGAAGGTACCGGCATCATCGCCGGCGGCGTCATGCGCGCCGTGTTCGAGGCGTTGGGGGTGCGTGATGTGCTGGCCAAGTGCATCGGCAGCAACAATCCGGTGAACGTGGTGATGGCCACCATCGCCGGGTTGGGCGGGATGGAGTCCCCGGACGCCATCGCCATGCGTCGTGGCATTAACGTGGAAGATCTGCGGGCATGAACGGCAAGTCAGGAAAGAAGGTGCGCGTCACGTTGGTGCGCAGCCGTACCGGACGGGGTCGCATTCACGACGCCTGTGTGAACGGGCTGGGTCTGCGCCGTATCGGCAGCCAGGCCGAGCTTGAGGACACGCCGGCGGTGCGCGGCATGATTCGCAAGGTGGCCTACCTGCTGAAGGTGGAGGAGCTCTAATGCGTCTGGATACGCTCAAGCCCGCCGAGGGCTCGCGCAAGGAACGCCGCCGCCTGGGTCGTGGTATCGGCTCGGGGCTGGGCAAGACCGCTGGGCGTGGCCACAAGGGTCAGCACGCCCGTGCCGGTGGCTATCACAAGGTCGGTTTCGAAGGCGGCCAGATGCCGCTGCAGCGGCGCCTTCCGAAGCGCGGCTTTCGGTCGCGCAGTGCCGGCGACACCGCCGAGGTGCGCCTGTCCGAACTGCGCCTGGTGCAGGCGGAAGTGATCGACCTGGACGCCTTGAAGGCGGCCGGTGTGGTGCCGCTACAGGCCAAGCGAGCCAAGGTGATCGTGTCGGGTGATGTGAGTGGCGCGGTGCGTCTGAAGGGCGTGCTGACCACGGCGGGTGCACGCGCGGCGATCGAGGCCAGCGGCGGGAGCGTCGAAGAAGCCTGATGGCCACGCGCGGCGCCAATCCGGCAATGCTCGGCGGGCTCGGCAAGTTCGCCGAGCTGCGCCGCCGAATCCTGTTTGTCATCGGGGCATTGCTGGTGTTCCGGTTGGGCGCGCACGTGCCGGTGCCGGGGATCAACCCCTTGGCGCTGGCGGCGATGTTCGATGCCCAGCGCGGCACCGTGCTCGACATGTTCAACATGTTCTCGGGCGGCGCGCTGGAGCGCCTGTCGATATTCGCGCTTGGCGTGATGCCGTACATCTCGGCGTCGATCATCGTGCAGCTGCTCAGCAGCGTGGTGCCGAAGCTCGAAGAGCTGAAGAAGGAAGGCGCGGCCGGCCGGCGCAAGCTGACTCAGTACACGCGTTACGGCACGGTGGTGCTGGCAGCGTTCCAGGCGCTCGGGATCGCCATCGCACTGGAAGGTCAGACGGCGCGGGGAATGTCGGTGGTGATCGACCCGGGCCTGGGATTCCGGGTAATCGCGATCTCGACGCTGGTTGCCGGCAGCATGTTTCTGCTGTGGCTGGGTGAGCAGGTGACCGAACGCGGTATCGGTAACGGCATTTCGCTGCTCATCTTCGCCGGTATCGTCGCCGGGTTGCCGGGTGCGTTCGGCGGCACGCTGGAGTTGGTCAGCACCGGGGAAATCGCCGGCGCTGTGGTGTTGTTGCTGATTGCCGTGATCCTGGCCGTCACCGGGTTCGTGGTGTTCGTCGAGCGCGGACAGCGGCGCATCACGGTGAATTACGCGCAGCGCCAGCAGGGGCGCCAGATGTATGCGGCACAGACCAGCCATCTGCCGCTGAAGATCAACATGGCAGGCGTGATCCCGGCCATCTTCGCGTCCAGCATCCTGCTGTTCCCGTCGACCCTGGCCAGCTGGGCAGGCAGTGGCGAAGGCGGGCTGGGATGGCTGCGTCATGTGACCACGGCGCTGTCGCCGGGACAGCCGTTCTACGTGCTGTCGTACGCGGCGTTTATCGTGTTCTTCTGCTTTTTTTACACGGCGGTTGTTTTCAACCCGAAGGATACGGCGGACAATTTAAAGCGTTCCGGTGCCTTCCTGCCGGGCGTACGGCCGGGTGAGCAGACGGCGCGCTACATCGACGGTGTGGTCACGCGGCTGACCGCCGCCGGCGCCATCTACATCGCGCTGGTGTGTCTGCTGCCGGAATTCCTGATTGTTTACTGGCACGTGCCGTTCTACTTCGGTGGTACGTCATTGCTGATCGTGGTTATCACGATCATGGATTTCATGGCCCAGGTACAGACCCACGTGATGAGTCACCAGTACGAGGGTCTGCTGAAGAAGGCCAATCTCAAGGGTCGCGGTGCCGGCGGTTTGTTCGGCGCCCGTTAGTTTGGAGTCACGAAAGTGAAAGTTCGCGCATCGGTGAAGAAACTGTGCCGCAATTGCAAGATCATCCGCCGCCGGGGTGTGGTACGGGTCATCTGTGTCGAGGCACGGCACAAGCAGCGGCAGGGCTGAGCCGACGGGCTCGGTCGCGGTAGGAATTCGGAGTTCGGTATATGGCTCGTATTGCTGGCATCAACGTCCCCGACAACAAACATGCGCGTGTCGCGCTGACGTCCATTTATGGCGTTGGGCCGACCCGGGCGCTGGAGATCTGCGCTGCGGCGGAGGTGGAGCCGGCGGTGCGCATTCGTGACCTCAACGAGGCGCAGATCGAAGCGCTTCGGCGTGAAGTCGGGAAGTTGACCGTCGAGGGCGATCTGCGGCGTGAGCTGCAGATGAACATCAAGCGTCTGATGGACCTGGGGACCTACCGGGGCCTGCGGCATCGGCGGGGACTGCCGGTGCGCGGTCAGCGTACCCGCACCAACGCCCGTACCCGCAAGGGGCCGCGCAAGCCCATTCGTAAGTAATCGCACTACAGGATCGCCTCATGGCCAAGCCGAGCACCAAGTCGCGCAAGCGCGTCAAAAAGAACGTGTCCGAAGGTGTGGCGCACATCCACGCCTCGTTCAACAACACCATCGTCACGATTACCGATCGCCAGGGCAATGCCCTGTCGTGGTCCACGGCCGGCGCCTGCGGGTTCAAGGGGTCGCGCAAGAGCACGCCGTTCGCCGCGCAGGTTGCCGCCGATCGCGCCGGCAACAAGGCGCAGGAGTTCGGTGTCAAGACGCTGGACGTGGTGGTCAACGGGCCGGGGCCGGGGCGTGACTCGGCGGTGCGGTCGTTGAACAACGTCGGATTCAAGATCCTGAGCATCACCGACGTGACGCCGATCCCGCACAACGGGTGCCGGCCGCCGAAGAAGCGCCGGGTCTGATCCGACCGGCGCAGGCCGAACGAACGCGGGCCCGGTCGTGGTGGCCCGCCACAGCGAGTAAGCAACGCAGCGAGCGTGTCGAACATGCAGTCATCCGTATACGAATTTCTGAAGCCGAAGCTGGTCAAGGTCGAGCGGCTGTCGCCGGTGCGCTCGAAGGTGACGCTCGAGCCGCTCGAGCGCGGGTTCGGCCACACGCTGGGCAATGCGCTGCGGCGGGTGATGCTGTCTTCGCTGCCGGGCGCCGCCATCACCGAGGTGTCGATCGAAGGCGCCCTGCACGAGTTCACCACGCTGGAGGGCATGCAGGAAGACGTCATCGAGCTGTTGCTGAACCTCAAGGGGGTTGCGGTGCGGCTGGACGGGCGTGATCAGGCCACGGTACGCCTGTCCAAGCAGGGCCCGGCGGTGGTGACCGCCGCGGACATCGAGGTTGGACACGACGTCGAAGTGGTCAATCCGGACCTGTACCTGGCGACGCTGACCGCGGCCGGCAAGCTCGACATGACCCTGACCGTGAGCATCGGGCGCGGCTACCAGCCGGCGGCCGTGGCGGACGACGCGGAAGAAGTGCCCTCGATCGGCACCCTGCGCCTGGACGCCCTGTACAGCCCGGTGCGGCAGGTCAGCTACAGCGTTGAGGCGGCGCGGGTCGAGCAGCGGACCGATCTCGACAAGTTGATCATCGACCTGGAGTCGAACGGCACCATCGACCCCGAGGAAGCAATTCGGCGCGCGGCGACGATTCTGCACGAGCAGTTTTCCGTGTTCGTCGACCTGCAAGGCGGAACGCAGGCCGGTCGCGGGCGCGAGGCGGCCGGCGAACTGGACCCGATCCTGCTGCGCCCGGTCGAGGAGCTGGAGCTGACGGTGCGGTCGGCGAACTGCCTGAAGGCCGAGAACGTGCACTTCATTGGCGATCTGATCCAGCGTACCGAGGCCGATCTGCTCCGTACGCCAAACCTGGGCAAGAAGTCGCTGAACGAGATCAAGGAAATTCTGGCGCGGCATGGCCTGTCACTGGGCATGCGTCTGGAAAACTGGCCGCCGGCGGACCTGCCACGGCCGACCGAGATCGCGTCCTGACGCGCTGCAATACCTCACGAGGTTTTTCGAGACATGCGACACAGAAAGATCGGCCGCAGGCTGGGCCGTAACAGCAGCCATCGCGCGGCGCTGTTCAAGAACATGAGTGCTGCCCTGGTGCGCGAGGAACTCATCCGCACGACCTTGCCGAAGGCCAAGGAGTTGCGGCGGGTACTCGAACCGCTCATCACCCGCGCCAAGAGCGACTCGGTGGCCAACCGCCGTATCGTGTTCTCGCGCCTGCGGGACAAGGACGCCGTCAGCAAGCTGTTCAGCGAGCTGGGGCCGCGTTACGCGACGCGTCCGGGCGGTTACCTGCGCATCCTGAAGTGCGGCTTCCGTCCCGGTGATGCGGCGCCGATGGCGTATGTAGAGCTGGTGGACCGGCCGGTGCAGGAGCAGGAGCCGGCAGCCGAGTAACGGCGGCAAGCTCAAGCGAAAAAAGCCGGGCATGTCCCGGCTTTTTTCGTTGCAGGCCCATAACGGAAAAAGGTGCGTGAGGGTGCGGGCAACCCGGATCGGGCGGATTACGCGGTGTGCCGTCCGCTACGCCAGGCGCCCCACGCGAACAGCACGGCACCGACGCAGATGGCACTGTCGGCGAGGTTGAAGGCGGGCCAGTGCGCGCTGCCGACATAGACATCGAGAAAATCGACCACGTGCCCCCACCGCAGACGGTCGATGAGATTGCCGATGGCGCCGCCGAGTATCAACGCCAGTGCGGTCGCCGTGAGGCGCTCGTGTGGCGGAGTCCGACGCAGCATCACGACGATCACCACGCTGGCCAGCATCGCCACCCCGGCGAAGAACCACCGCTGCCAGCCACCGGCGCCCGCCAGAAAGCTGAACGCCGCCCCACGGTTGAACGCCAAGGTCAGGTTGAACCCAGGCAGCAGGTCGACCACCTGGTGAGGGTGCAACCAACGTAGAACGGCGGCCTTGCTGAGCTGGTCGAGAACCAGGACCAGCGTGGCCAGCGCCAGGCGCGTGCCCATCAAGCGAAACACCGCTGTTCTCCGTTGCCGGCGACGTTCTCCACGCAGCGGCCGCACAGCTCCGGGTGGTCGGCGTGGCGCCCGACGTCGTCGCGGTGATGCCAGCAGCGCACGCACTTCGGATGCGTACACGCGCTCACCACTACCCAAAGACCGCTTTCATCGGCCACCGCATGCGCGGGCCGCTGGTCCGCCGGGTGCAGGCGTGCATAGGAGCAGATGAGCGCGAAACGCAGCTCGTCGCCGAGCGTGCGAAGCAGCGTCGCGTCGGTTCCGTCGACGTACAGATCCACCTCGGCATCCAGTGCCGAGCCGATGTCACCGGCGACACGCAGGCGTTCCAGCTGGCGGTTCACCGTGTCGCGGATGGCGCGTACACGGTCCCAGGCCGCCATGGTGAGCGGCTCGGCGTCCTCCGCCGGCAGCGCAGGGGGGGCGTACCAGGTGGTGAGCAGGACGCTGTCGGTCCGGTCGCCGGGCATGCAGCGCCAGATCTCTTCGGCGGTGAAGCTCAGAACCGGCGCCAGCCAGCGCACCAGCAGTTCCAGGGCGTGGTACATCGCGGTCTGCGCCGAGCGGCGTGGATGGCCGTCGGCCTGGCCGGTGTATTGGCGGTCCTTGATCACGTCGAGATAGAACGCGCCCAGGTCGACCGCGCAGAAATGGTGGATCTTGCGGCTGACCTCGTGGAACTGATAGGCCGCGTAGTCGTCGCGCAGGTCGGCGTCGAGGGCGCCGGCGCGGCGCAGCAGCCAGCGGTCCAGCGCCACCAGGGCCTCGGGCGCAAGCGCGTCCGTCGCCGGGTCGAAGCCGGCGAGGTTCGCCAGCAGAAAGCGCGCGGTGTTGCGCAGGCGCCGGTAGGCGTCGGCGTTGCGGCTGAGAATTTCGTCCGAGATGGACATCTCGGCGCTGTAGTCGGTGCTGGCCACCCACAGGCGCAGCACGTCGGCGCCAAGCTGGTTGATGACCTTCTGCGGCGCGATCACATTGCCGGCGGACTTCGACATCTTCTTGCCGGCGGCGTCTACCGTGAAGCCGTGCGTCAGCACGCCGCGATAGGGCGCGTGGCCGTGCAGCGCCACCGAGGTGAGCAGCGACGAATGGAACCAGCCACGGTGCTGGTCGGAGCCTTCCAGATACAGCTCGGCCGGGTAGCCGAGCTCCGGGCGGCGCGCCAGCACGCTCTGGTGCGTGACGCCGGAGTCGAACCACACGTCCAGAATGTCCGGCACCTTCTCGTAATCGGCCGCCTCGGCGCCCAGCAACTCGGCCGGATCGAGCTCGAACCAGGCCTCGATGCCGCGCTGCTCGATGCGCTGCGCGACCGCCTCGATCAGCGCGTCGCTGCGTGGGTGCAGCTCGCCGGTGACGCGGTGCACGAACAGCGCGATCGGCACCCCCCACACGCGCTGGCGCGAGACGCACCAGTCGGGCCGGTTCGCGATCATGCCGTGGATGCGCGCCTCGCCCCAGGCGGGTGTCCACTGGGTTTGCGCGATGGCGGTCAGCGCCTTGCCGCGCAGGTCGGCATGCGCCATGGAGATGAACCACTGCGGGGTCGTGCGCGTGATGGTGGGCGTCTTGTGGCGCCAGCAGTGCGGGTAGCTGTGCTGCAGCGGCCGGTCGGCGAGCAGGGCGCCGCGTTCGCGCAGCAGCTCGATGAGCGTCTTGTTGGCGGCAAACACCTGCAGGCCTTCGACATGCGGCGTGCCGGGCAGGAAGCGGCCGTCGCTGCCGACCGGGTTGTAGACCTTGAGGCCGTAGACCTTGCCGGCCGCAAAGTCGTCGGCGCCGTGGCCGGGCGCGGTGTGCACGGCGCCGGTACCGGCCTCGGTGGTGACGTGATCACCCAGGATCACCGGCACGTCGAGGTCCAAGAACGGATGACGCAGCATCAGGCCTTCCAGCGCCGCGCCGGTGCAGCGACCGACCGGGCGCGCGCCGGCCAGGTCGTAGCGCGTGAGGGCGGTTTCGGCCAGCTCGGTGGCCAGGATCAGGCGCTCGCTGCCGGTGTCGTACAGCCCGTACTCGATCTCGGCGTTCAGCGCCACCGCCTGGTTGGCCGGCAGCGTCCACGGCGTGGTGGTCCAGATCGGCAGGCTCAGCGGCCGGTCGTCACCGGAGGCGCCGAAGGCCGCCGCCGCCCTGGCGCGGTCCAGCACCGCGAACCGCACGTCGATGGCCGGTGAGGTCTTGTCCTGGTAATCGACCTCGGCCTCGGCCAGCGCCGAGCGGCAGTCAAGACACCAGTGGACCGGTCGCTCGCCCTTGTAGAGGTAGCCGCCGGCGATGATGCGGCCGAGCGCGCGCAGGATGTCGGCCTCGGTCTGCGGCGCCATGGTCAGGTACGGGTCGTCCCAGTCACCGATCACGCCCAGGCGCTCGAAGTCGCCGCGCTGGCCGGCCACCTGCCGGGCGGCGTAGTCGCGGCAGGCGGCGCGGAACTCGCCCGCGCTGACCTTGGCGCCGGGCTTGCCGAGTTTTTTCTCCACCATGTGCTCGATCGGCAGGCCGTGGCAGTCCCAGCCGGGCACGTAGGGTGCGTCGTCACCGTCCAGGGTCCAGGACTTGACGATGATGTCCTTCAGGATCTTGTTGACGGCGTGGCCGATGTGGATGTCGCCGTTGGCGTACGGCGGGCCGTCATGCAGCACGCGCCGCGGCCGGCCGGCCCGCTCGCGGCGCAGGCGCGCGTAAATGTCCAATTCCCGCCAGCGGGCCAGCGTCTGCGGTTCGCGCTGCGGCTGGTTGCCGCGCATGGGAAAGTCGGTCTGCGGCAGGTTGAGTGTCGCTTTGTAGTCGGCCATGTGGGCTTGTTCTCAGGATTGGGCGAACACCGCGCGGGCGGCGCGCACGTCGTCGTCGATCTGACGGCGCAGTGCATCGAGGCTGTCGAAACGCTGTTCGTCGCGCAGGCGCTGCACGAAGGTCACCTGCACCTGCCGGCCGTAAACCTCGCCACTGAAGTCGAGCACATGGACTTCGAGCAGCGGATAGCGGCCGTCGACGGTCGGACGCCAGCCGAGGTTGGCCACCGCCGGCAACGGCGTGGCGGCCAGTCCCGTCACGCGCACGGCGAACACACCGCGCAGGCTCACCGCCCGGCGGTGCAGCGGCAGGTTCAGCGTCGGGAAGCCGAGCGTGCGGCCACGGGCGTCGCCGTGGCTGACGCGTCCGTGCAGGGTGTAGGGGCGGCCCAGCAGGCGCGCGGCGCCGTCCAGATCGCCGGTGACCAGGTGCTGGCGCACGGCGGTGCTGCTGACCCGTTCGCCGTCCAACTGCAGCGGCGGCACCACCTCGACGCCGAAGCCGGCCGTGGCGCCGACAGCATGCAGGTAGTCGGTGTCACCCTGGCGCCGATGGCCGAAGCGAAAGTCCGGCCCGACCACGAGCTGTCGTACACCGAGCCCCTGCACCAGCAGTCGATCGACGAACGCCTCGCGCGGCATGCCGGCCAGGCGCGCGTCGAAGTGCAGGCACAGCACGCCGTCCACGCCAAGCGCCGCCAGCGCGGCCACTTTTTCGCGCAGGCGCATCAGGCGTGGCTTGGCCGCCTGCGGGCGAAAGAACTCCAGCGGTTGCGGCTCGAACAGCACCACCCGCGCCGGCAGCCCGCACGCCGCGGCGTGCTCGCGCAGGCGGCCGACGATGGCCCGATGGCCCAGGTGGACGCCGTCGAAATTGCCGATGCTGGCCACGCAGCCGTGGTGCGCGGGACGCAGGTTGTGCAGGCCGCGGATCAGTTCCACACCGGGCTTCCGTGGTCGGTGGCGTGGGCGGCGCTCAGTAGCGCGCCCAGTCCGGGTCGAGGGTTTCCAGTACCTCGCGCAGCGGCCGGCGGCCGGCGAAACCCTCGTCGTAGCCGTGGTAGTGCCCCAGCGTCAGTTCCGGATATTTCCAGCACAGATAGCCGTCGCCGGTGTCGAAATCGACCAGCCACAGCCCCTTCACCACCAGACCCAGGCGCCGCATCTTGTTGACCCAGGCGTTGACGATGGTCTGGTAGCGTTTTTCGGCCGCCTGCAATTCGATGGTGCGCCGCGGCAGCACCTTCAGCTGGCGTTGCACCGGTGCCAGTTCCTCGGCGGCGCGCTGGGTGATGCCGCGTACCAGCGGGAACAGGGTCTGCGCCTCGGCGAGGCTGAACACCCGCGGGTCCTGTGGTGATCCGATACGGAGAAAGTCGCTGTCCACGTGGGCTTTGTCGATGCGTCGGAGCAGTTTCTGGAGTCGGTTGGCGGTCCACGGCGTGCCGCAACAGCGTCGGTGTCATGGCCGGCGCAACGAGGTCAGCGGCAGGCGCAGGGCCAGCAGCACGGCACCGTAGCTGAACAGGCCGGCGAGCACCCAGGTCATCAGGTGCAGGCCACGTTCGGCGGCGCTGCGCGCAAGCCAGACATCCAACGTGCCGCTGCCGAGCCACAGCAACAGCGTCATGACGGCCGTGGCAGCGGCCACCCGGCACAGGAACTGGCGCCAGCCAGGTTGCGGGCGGTACACGCCGCTGCGCCGCAGACCGCGCAGCAATAATAACGCGTTGAGGTAGGCCGCCAAGCTGGTGGCGGCGGCCAGTCCGGCGTGCTGCAGCGGCCACACCAGCACCAGGGTGATGCCGATATTAGCCAGCATGGCGGCAACGCCGATGCGCATTGGCGTGCGTGTGTCCTGGCGGGCGTAGTACCCCGGCGCCAGGACCTTGATGGCCATGAAGGCCACCAGGCCGGGCGCAAAGGCCCACAGCGCCTGCCGCGCCATGTGTACCGAGTGGGTGTCGAACGCCCCGTAGTGGAACAGCGTTCCCAGCAGCGGACCGGCCAGTACGCCCAGTGCCGCCGCCGCGGGCAGACCCACCAGCACCACCCAGCGCAGGCCCCAGTCCAGCGTGCGAGAGAAGGCCTGTGGGTCGTTGCCGGCATGCTCGCGTGACAGGCGCGGCAGGATGACCGTGGCAAAGGCGATGGCCAGCACGCCGAGCGGAAACTCGACCAGACGGTCGGCGTAGTACAGCCATGACACGCTGCCGGTGGCCAGGAACGAAGCGACGATGGTGTCGAACATCAGGTTGATCTGGGCCACCGAGGAACCGAACACGCCCGGTCCCATCAGCGTCAGGATGCGGCGCACGCCGGGGTGCGAAAAACCCACACGGGGGCGCACCAGGTTGCCGGTGGCGCGCAGCGACGGCAGTTGCCACAGCAACTGCAGCAGGCCGCCCACCACCACGCCGATGGCCAGTGCCAGCACAGGCACGTCCAGGCGCGGCGCCAGCCACACCGCCGCCGCGATCATCGCCAGGTTCAGGAACAGTGGCGTGAGCGCCGGCGCGAAATAGCGGCCGAAGGTGTTGAGGACGCCGCCCACCGCCGCTGCCAGCGACACCAGCGGCAGGTACCAGAAGGTGACGCGCAGCAACGTGCCGGTGAGCGCGCCACGTTGCGGGTCGTCGCCGAAGCCGGGCGCCAGCAGCCACACCAGCAGCGGCGACGCCAGGACCGCCAGCAGCGCCGTGCCCAACAGCACGGCGCCCAGCGTGCCCAGGGTGTGTGCCACCAGGTCGCGTACCTCGGCCGGTTCGCGTTGTGTCCGGTACTGCGACAGCACCGGCACGAAGGCCTGTGAGAAGGCGCCCTCGGCGAACAGGCGCCGCAGGAAGTTCGGGATGCGGAAGGCGACGAAAAAGGCGTCCGCCGCCGGACCGGCCCCGAAGGTGGCGGCGATGACCATGTCCCGCACGTAGCCGAGGACACGCGAGCTGCTGGTGGCGACGGCCACCGAGGCGGCTGAGCGCAGCATGTCCTAGGCTGCCCGTGCCGGGCCGGGATTGACAAAGCGCGTTCGTGTGCGCATAGTTCGCAACCTTTTTTTCGCCTTCGACGTTTCGTCGTCCATCGTAGGGATCTCGCCTTGGCAAACAGCCCGCAAGCCATCAAACGCGCGCGTCAGAGCGCCGACCGACGCGCCCACAACATGAGCCGCCGTTCGGCGCTGCGTACTGCCGTCAAGCGTGTGCTGACGGCCATTCGTGCCGGCGACGCCGACACCGCCAGTGCCAGCTACAGCGCGGCCGTGCCGCTGCTGGATCGCATGGCGGCCCGTGGCCTGATCCACAAGAACGCCGCCGCGCGTCACAAGAGCCGCTTGAACAAGCGCATCTACGCACTGCGTCAGAGCGCCTGAGAGCCGTTTCGGCGCCGGCCGCCTGGCGGCCGGCGTGGTTGCCTGCCGCGGCGTCACACCAGTACCAGGTTGTCGCGGTGGATCAGTTCCGGTTCGTCGATGTAGCCGAGCACCTCGGCAAACCGGGTGCTGGGCAGGCCCCTGATCCGTTGCGCCTCCTCGGCGCTGTAGTTGCACAGCCCGCGGGCGATCTCGCGCCCGTCGGGTGTCACGCAGGCGACCAGGTCGCCGCGCCGAAAATCCCCGTCCACTGCCACCACGCCGACCGCCAGCAGGCTGCGTCCGGCCTGGCGCAGACTCCGTTCCGCACCGGCATCCACGTGTAGGCGGCCGCGCACGCGCAGGTTGCCCGCCAGCCAAAGCTTGCGGGCCTGCAGGGGCTCTTGCTCCGGCAGCAGCAGTGTGCCGATGTCGGCGCCGGTCGCCAGGGAAGTCAGTACACCGTCGATGGCGCCGCCGACGATCCAGGTGGCGGCGCCCGAGCGCGCGGCCAGACGCGCCGCACGCAGCTTGGTCAGCATGCCGCCGCGTCCGAGCCGGCCGCCGGTGCCGGCCATGGCGTCCAGTGCCGGGTCCGCTGCGTGTGCCGTCGCCACGCGCTGTGCCTGCGGATCGACGGCGGGGTCGGCGCTGTACATGGCGTCGCGGTCGGTCAGCAACACCAGCAGCTTGGCCTCGATCAGGTTCGCCACCAGGCCGCCCAGGGTGTCGTTGTCGCCGAAGCGCAGTTCGTCGAAGGCGACCGTGTCGTTCTCGTTGACGATCGGGACCACGCCCAGATCCAGCAGTGTTCGCAGGCTGCTGCGTGCGTTCAGGTAGCGGCGTCGGTCCGACAGGTCGTCGTGCGTGAGCAGCACCTGCGCGGTGTGGATGCCGTGGCGCTGGAAACAGCTTTCCCAGGTCTGAACCAGCCCCATCTGGCCGACCGCGGCGGCCGCCTGCAGGTCATGAATGGCCTCCGGGCGATGCGACCAGCCAAGCCGGCGCATGCCCTCGGCCACCGCGCCGGAGGACACCACCACCACCTCGCGGCCGTGGGCGCGCAGCTGCGCCAGTTGCGCCACCCAGCCGGCGATGGCCGGCTGGTCCAGGCCGGTGCCACCGGCGGTCAGCAACGCGCTGCCGATCTTCACCACCCAGCGTCCGCTGCCGGCGTAGGCAGCGCGGCTCATGGCTCCGCCTGGGCGGTGTTTTGCTCGAGGTGCTGCATCACGGCCTCGCACAGGGCCTGGCAACCGTTGCCGGTGGCCGCCGAAATGACGAACAGCGGGCCGTTCCAGTCCAGTTCGGTGGCGACGGCCGCGGCGCGTTCGTGTGCCTCATCGGCCGGCAGCAGGTCGGCCTTGTTCAGCACCAGCCAGCGGGGCAGTGCCGCCAGGTCGGGGTCGAAGGCCTCGAGTTCGGCGACGATCTTGCGCGCTTCCTCGGCCGGCTTGCTGGCCGGGTCGGCGGGCGCCAGGTCGAGCAGGTGCAGCAGCAGGCGGGTGCGCGACAGGTGACGCAGGAACTGCGTGCCAAGGCCGGCGCCGGCGGCCGAGCCCTCGATCAGGCCCGGGATGTCGGCCATCACGAAGCGCCGCAGCCGGTCCACCTCGACCACGCCCAGTTCCGGGTTGAGGGTGGTGAACGGGTAATCGGCAACCTTCGGCCGCGCCTGCGACACGGCCGACAACAGGGTGGACTTGCCGGCGTTGGGCGCGCCCAGCAGGCCGACGTCCGCCAGCAGGCGCAGTTCGAGTGCCAGGCGGCGCTGCTCACCGGGCTTGCCGGGGCTGGTCTGGCGCGGGGCGCGGTTGATGCTGCTCTTGTAGCGCGTGTTGCCGAGGCCGTGAAAGCCGCCGGCTGCCACCTTCAGGCGCTGGCCGTGGCGGGTCAGGTCGCCGATCAGTTCCTCGGTGTCGGCGTCACGCACCACGGTGCCGACCGGCACCTTGATGTCGCAGTCGGCACCGGAGCGGCCGGTACGGTTGCTGCCGGCGCCAGCCTGGCCGCTTTCCGCATTGAACTGGCGCTGGTAGCGGAAGTCGCTGAGGGTGCTCAGGCCCTCGTCGGCGACCAGATAGACGCTGCCGCCATCGCCGCCATCGCCGCCGTCCGGCCCGCCGAAGGGGATGAATTTCTCGCGCCGGAAGGCGAGGCACCCGTTGCCGCCCTTGCCGCCGGTAACGGTGATGGTGGCTTCATCGACGAATCGCATGGCGACAACCCAGGCATTACAAACACAAAACCCCGCCGAGGCGGGGCTTTGCTACCGGCCGCGCCGGGGTATGGCAGTCCGTGTCAGACAGCCGGTTCGACGCTGATGAACCGGCGGTTCTTCTGGCCGCCGGTGTGGAAGCGTACCTGACCGTCGACCAGTGCAAACAGCGTGTGGTCACGCCCGATGCCGACGTTGTCACCGGCATGGAAGGCAGTGCCACGCTGGCGTACCAGGATGTTGCCGGCCAGTACCTGCTGACCGCCGAAGCGCTTGACGCCCAGGCGCTTGGAAATGGAATCGCGGCCGTTGCGGGAACTGCCGGCGGCTTTTTTGTGTGCCATGGCTGCTAGGGCTCCTTGAGCGTGGTGTTACGGGGCGCCGATGCCGGTGATGGCGATTTCGGTGTAGTGCTGGCGGTGGCCCATCTGCTTTTGATGGTGCTTGCGCCGGCGGAACTTGATGATGCGGATCTTCGGATGCCGGCCGACGGCGCGCAGTTCGGCGGTGACCGTTGCGCCCTCGACGTAGGGCCGACCGACTTTCACTTCGCCGCCGGCGCCGACCATCAGCACCTGGTCGAAGGTGAGCGTGTCGCCGACCGCGCCGGGCAGCTTTTCAACCTTCAGCACGCTGCCCTGTTCAACCCGGTACTGCTTGCCGCCGGTTTCGATTACCGCAAACATGGAATTCCCCGATGCCGATGTCGGCCCAGGCGGTGCTACCACCCGGCCAAGAAAAAGGGCGAGAATTCTATTCCCGCTGCGGGCGCAGGGTCAAACGGCTTGACACCCGTGGTGCCCGAAACCTAGCATCCGCCGGCTTTCCAGGGCCCCTGTCCGCGCATGACCGCCACTTCTCTTGCCACCTTGCTGGCGCCGGCCGCTGCCGACATGGCTGCCGTCAACGCCCTCATCGAACAGCGTCTGCACTCGTCGGTGCCGACCATCGATCAGTTGTCCGGCTACATCATCCACAGCGGCGGCAAGCGCCTGCGGCCGGTGATGGCGGTGCTGGCGGCGCGCGCCTGCGGTTACGAGGGCGAGCGGCATCATCTGCTGGCGGCCGTGGTCGAGTTCATTCACACCGCCACCCTGCTGCACGACGACGTGGTGGACGAGTCGGACCTGCGCCGCGGGCGGCAGACCGCCAACAGCCGCTTCGGCAACGGACTGTCGGTGCTGGTTGGCGACTTCCTGTACTCGCGTTCGTTCCAGATGATGGTGGAACTGGGGCTGGCCGAGGTGATGGACGTGCTGGCGGGCGCCACCAATCGGATTTCCGAAGGCGAGGTGTTGCAGTTCCTGAACCGCCGCAACATCGACGCCACCCCCGACCAGTGCCTGGCCATCGCCCGCAGCAAGACCGCCACCCTGTTCGACGCGGCTGCCCGTTGCGGCGCCCTGCTGGCCGGTCAGCCGCCGCAGCGCCAGCAGGCGCTGGGCGATTACGGCCTCAACTTCGGCCTTGCCTACCAGCTGGTGGACGACCTGCTCGACTACCAGGGTGATGCGGCGCGCATCGGCAAGAACCTGGGTGACGACCTGGCCGAGGGCAGCCCCACGCTGCCGCTGGCCTATGCGCTGCAGCATGGCGACGCGCGGCAGGTGCAGGTGGTGCGGGAAGCCCTGCGCCAGGGCGGCGTGCCGGACTTTGCCGCGGTGCTCGACGTGATTGAATCGACCGGGGCCATCGCGTACACTGCGCGGCTCGCGCGGACCTACGCCGAGCGTGCCGAAGCGGCGCTCGACGGCTTGCCCGACTCGCCGGCCTTGCAGGCGTTGCAGGGTCTGGCACGGTTTGCGGTTTCCCGGGATTTCTAGACGTTTCCTGTGATCGCCCCTGGTGGCGACCGCAGCACGAGTGTCGCAATCGGGGTGTAGCTCAGCTTGGTAGAGCACCGTCTTCGGGAGGCGGGGGCCGGAGGTTCGAATCCTCTCACCCCGACCAATTGCGATCTTCCTGGCCTGTCCGGCGCCTCGCCGGTGCGGCTGCCCCCGGCGCGCTGACGACCGGGTATGACGTTTCCCTTGCAGTTGGCACAGGCGCGGATCGGGGTGATGGGCCTCGGTTACGTGGGCCTGCCGCTGGCCGTGGCCTTCGCCCGGCAGTTGCCGACACTCGGCTTCGACATCGACCGGCAGCGCATCGCCGCCCTGAAGGCGGGCCATGACAGCACCGGCGAGGTCGATGCCGACACGCTGGCCGCGTCCTGCGTGGGCCTGAGCGCCGACCTCACGGACCTGGCCGCCTGCAACACCTTCATCATCACCGTGCCGACGCCGGTGGATGCGCACCGGCGGCCCGATTTCGGCCCGCTGCTGGCGGCCAGCCGCGCTGTTGGCCAGGTCATGTCCCCCGGCGCGGTGGTGGTGTACGAGTCCACCGTATATCCGGGCGCCACCGAAGAAGTGTGCGTGCCGGTGATCGAGCGCGAGTCGGGCCTGGTCTGCAACCGCGATTTTTTCGTCGGCTACAGCCCCGAGCGCATCAATCCGGGGGATCGCGAGCACCGGCTGGAAACGGTGACCAAGATCACCGCCGGCTCGACGCCGGCCGCGGCCGATTACATCGACGCCCTCTACGGCACACTGACGCGGACCCACCGTGCCAGCAGCATCCGCGTGGCCGAGGCGGCCAAGGTGATCGAGAACACGCAGCGCGACCTGAACATCGCGCTGGTCAACGAACTGGCGCTGATCTTCAATCGGCTGGGTATCGACACCGGCGAGGTGCTGGAGGCGGCGGGGACCAAGTGGAACTTCCTGCCGTTCCGGCCGGGCCTGGTCGGCGGACACTGCATCGGCGTCGATCCGTACTACCTGACCTACAAGGCACAGGAGATCGGCTACCACCCGGAGATCATCCTGGCCGGGCGCCGCATCAATGACGGCATGGGCCGTTACGTGGCCGAGCGCGTGGCGCGCCTGCTGGTGCGCCGGCGCCTGCCGGTGGCCGGCGTGCGGGCACTGGTGCTCGGCATCACGTTCAAGGAGAACTGTCCGGATGTTCGTAACACGCGCGTGGTAGACGTGGTGCGTGAACTCGAGGATCTGGGCATGACGGTGGATGTACACGACCCCTGGGCCGACCCCGCGCAGTGCGAGGCGGAGTACGGCATTCGCCTGTGCGCGCAGCCGCAGCCGGCCGCCTACGGCGCCATCGTGCTGGCCGTGGCGCACCGGCAGTTCGCGGCGCTGGACGGCCCGTCGCTGGCGGCGCTGAAGGCGCCGCAGGCGGTGGTCTACGACATCAAGTCGGTGCTGGCGCGCAACCTGGTGGACGAGCGGCTGTGAGCAGTCACGACGGGGCCCTGCCGCCCATGCGCATCCTGGTCACCGGCACCGCCGGTTTCATCGGTTCGGCGGTGGCCGAGCGCCTGCTGGCGCAGGGGCACGAGGTCATCGGCCTGGACGAGGTCAACGACTACTACGACGTCAACCTGAAGCTGGCGCGCCTGGCGCGTCTGACGCCGCACGCCAACTTCACCGAGGCGCGCATCCGCCTGCAGGACCGCGGCGCCATGGAGCGCCTGTTCGCCCAGGCGCGCCCGCAGCGGGTCATCCACCTGGCCGCGCAGGCCGGCGTGCGGTACTCGCTGACCCACCCGCATGCCTATGTCGACGCGAACCTGGTCGGCTTCATGAACATTCTGGAAGGGTGCCGCCACGGCGCGGTGGAGCACCTGGTGTATGCCTCGAGCAGTTCGGTGTACGGCGCCAACACCAAGCTGCCGTTCTCCGAGCACGATCTGGCCGATCACCCGGTCAGCCTGTATGCCGCCACCAAGCGTTCGAACGAGCTGATGGCGCACTGCTATGCCCACCTGTACGGGCTGCCGGTCAGTGGCCTGCGGTTCTTTACCGTCTACGGGCCGTGGGGCCGGCCGGACATGGCCCTGTTCCTGTTCACCCGCGCCATCCTGGCCGGAGAACCGGTGGACGTGTTCAACGCCGGTCACCACCGGCGCGACTTCACCTACATCGACGACATCGTCGAGGGCGTGCTGCGCGTCACGGCGCGGGTGGCCGCGCCCGATCCGGCCTGGGACGGCGGGCGGCCGGACCCGGCCACCAGCACGGCGCCGTTTCGCATCTACAACATCGGCAACAACCGGCCGGTGGAACTGCTGCGTTACCTGGAGGTGCTGGAGGCGTGTCTGGGTCGCAAGGCCGAGAAACGTCTGTTGCCGATGCAACCGGGCGACGTGCCGGAGACCTGCGCCGACATCGACGACCTGGCCGGTGACGTCGGCTACCAGCCGGCCACGCCGGTGGAGGTGGGCGTGCGCCGTTTCGTCGACTGGTACCGAGACTACTATCGGGTGTAGGTGCCTCAGGCGCCGAAGCGCGACAGGTCGCCCTTGCCGGGCCGGATCACCTGCGGCACGCCGTCCTCGAACGCCACCACGGTGCTGACCTGGTAGTCGCACGGGCCCGCGTCCAGCAGCAGGTCGATGTGCTTTCCCAGACGCTCGGCAATGTCGTCCGGGTCGACCAGCGGAAACTCATCGTCCGGCAGTTGCAGTGTGCTCGACAGCAGCGGCGCGTCGCGCAGCGCCAGCAGACCGAGCGGCACCGCATGGTCGCTGATGCGGATGCCGGCCGCCCGGCGGCGGTCCTGCAGGCGCTTGGGCACCTCGCGCGTGGCCGGCAGCACGAAGGTGTACGGCCCCGGCGTGCTGGCGCGCAGCAGGCGGTGTTCGGCGGTGCCCAGCGTGGCGTAGGTGGACACCTGCGACAGGTCACGGCACAGCAGCGTGAACGGGTGCTGACCGTCCAGGCGGCGCAGGGCGCGGATGCGCTCCACGGCGGTCTTGTCGGTCGGCTCGCACAGCAGCACGTAGCTGCAGTCGGTCGGGCAGGCCAGCAGCGCCCCGCGGGCGAGTGCCTCGGCGGCCTTGCCGAGCAGGCGTTGCTGCGGATTGTCCGGGTGCACGTGAAAGCGCTGCATGGGTCACGCCGGTGGCGGTGGTGGTCAGGCGCGGCATGGTAGCGTTATCCCCTCGTTCTCGCCGAGGCGCTTCGCCCGGCGGAAGTGGCCTTAAGCAATCCCGAGGTTGGCTGGCGTGAAGCTGTTGTTCGATTTCCTGCCCATCGTGGTGTTCTTTGTCGCCTACAAGGTGGCGGGCATCTACTGGGCCACGGGCGCCGCGGTGGCGGTGTCGGCCTTGCAGATCGCCGCGCTGCGCGTCGGTCGCCGGCCGGTGGACAGGACGCAGTGGTTCAACCTGGCGCTGCTGGCGGGTCTGGGCGGGCTGACCATCGCCCTGCGTGACGAGCGCTTCATCATGTGGAAGCCGAGCCTGATCAACTGGGCGTTTGCGCTGGCGTTCGCCGCGAGCCTGCTCGGACGCATGCCGCTGGCGGAGCGCCTGCTGGGCGGACAGCTGGCGCTGCCGCGTGCGGTGTGGCGGCGCCTGACGGTCGGCTGGGTGGCGTTCTTCCTGCTCAGCGGCGCGCTCAACGCGTACGTCGCCTTCGTCTACCAGGTCACGCCCGATCGTCTCGACGCCGGGCAACAGGCCGTCTACCAGCAGGTGGCGGTCGATGACGCCCGTTATGTCGACGCGGTCGAGGGCAAGGAATGGGCACAGCTGGCCCCGGAACAGCAGGCTGCCGTGGCGGCACTCACGCCGGCGCAGCGCCAGGCCGCCTATCTGCACAAGCTGCACCAGGATCTGTGGGTCGACTTCAAGCTGTTCGGCCTGCTCGGCCTGACGCTGGCGTTCGCCCTGGCGCAGGGCGTGTACCTGAGCCGTCATCTGCCGCCGGCCACGGCGGGCGGGGAGTCGGCGGCATGAGTGACGCCACTGACCGGCCGCAGCGCATCCGGGTGTGTCTGGAGACGGCGTTTGCACCGACCCGGCTGGAGTTGATCGATGACAGCCATCGTCACGCCGGCCATGCCGGTGCGCGCGAGGGGGGGCATTTCATCCTGCGCATCGCGGCCCCGGCGTTCGCCGGCAAACGGCCGCTGGAGTGTCACCGGATGATCTATGCCGCCCTCGGCGAGCTGATGCGCACCGACATTCACGCGCTCAGCATCGAGTTGCTGCCGCCGGGGTTGGACGGCGCGGACTAGCGCCTCGGGTCGAGACCGTGCCGTGAACGCAGAACGTCACGCACGGGGTGACGCCTGACAGGGCGCATGCGAGGAGGAGTGACGGGATGACACAGCGAATCGGCAAACGGGCGGTGTTGGTGGCGGCCAACGCGCCGCTGGAGATCTGGCAGCGGCCGGTGGCGGATCCGGCCGCCGGCGAAGTGCTGGTACGCCTGACCCACGGTGGGGTGTGCGGTACCGACGTGCATTTCTGGCGCGGCGAGGTGCCGCTGCCGGGTCCGGTGGTGCTCGGGCACGAGGGCGTGGGTGTGGTCGAGGCACTCGGTGCCGGCGTGGGCACCGATTACGCCGGCAGTCCGCTGGCGGTGGGCGACCGCGTTTATTGGCAGCCGGTGGCACCGTGCCAGCGTTGCCACGCCTGCACGGTGCTGGGTGACGTGTCGATGTGTGAGAACGCCTTCGCCGGTGTGTTCGGCGATGCGGGCGGGCCGACCGCGGCCAGCTATTGCGACTTCGCCACGCTGCGTGCCGGGCTGCCGTTCTATCGCGTGCCGGACGACACGCCGTCAGACGCGGTGATTGCGCTCGGCTGTGCGTTGCCGACGGTGCTGCAGGGCATCGAACGGCTGGAGGGCATCCGTCCGGGGATGAGTGTGGTGGTGCAGGGTTGCGGTCCGGTCGGCCTGGCGGCGACGCTGCTTGCGCACCTGTCCGGTGCCGCGCCGCTGATCGTCATCGGCGCGCCGCAGCGGCGCCTGGCGGTGGCGCGGCAGTTCGGTGCCACCGACACCCTGGACATGGACGAGCTGCCCGATGCCGCGGCGCGCGCCGCGCGGGTGCGCGAGCTCACCGGCGGGCGCGGCGCCGACGTGGTGATCGAGGCCGCCGGCGCGGTGCCGGCCTTTGGCGAAGGCCTGCAGCTGGTGGCCC
>NZ_JBFJTF010000009.1:0-27324 GCF_041625615.1 Immundisolibacter sp.
AGGTACTCCACCCCCACCGCCGCCACATCCAGGCAGTGATAAACCAGCGGGTGCCACTTGGGGTCAGCCGGGTACGCCGGGTCGGCCTTGCCCCAGTAGCGGGTTGCTGATGTCTCGTACGGATCCATGACGTGCCCGAGTGGGTCTGACAAAAAACACACTACGAGCACTCAGGCTGCCACGTGAGTGTCTTATTTCACGAGACGGCGACGGTTCAGCGAAAAAATTTGTCGTCCGCGGCTCAGGCGAGCGCCTTGCTGACCACCTCGTACAGGTCTTTCGACAGCTTCGGGCTTGCCGCCAGGCGCTCCAGGGCTTCGCGCATGAGGGCCTGACGGCCGGGTTCGTAACGACGCCAGCGGGTAAGCGCCTGCGCCAGGCGGGCGGCCAGCATGGGGTTGAAGCCGTCGATGGCCTGCACCTGGTCGGCCACAAAGGCGTAGCCGGAGCCGTCCGGCGCGTGAAAACGCAGCGGGTTGCCGTGCACGAAGGCACCCACCAGGGCGCGCACGCGGTTCGGATTGCGCGGCGCGTAGGCCGGGTGTTGCAACAGCGCCTTCACGTCGTCCAGCGCCTGTGCCCGGCGCGAACCGGCCTGCACGCTGAACCAGCGGTCCAGCACCAGCGCCTCGCCCTGCCAGCGCTGGTAGAAGGCATCCAGCGCCCGCTCACGCGCCGGTGCGTCCAGCTGTGCCAGCAGGGCCAGCGCGGCGGCGGTGTCGGTCATGTTGTCGGCGGCCTCGAACTGTTCGAGGCACAGCGACGGGCCAATGTCGTCCAGCTCCGCCAGATAGCCCAGGCACAGGTTGCGCAAGCGCCGACGCCCGACCTCGCCGGCCTCGAATCGGTACGCGCCATCCGGGGCCAGCGCCCGGTAGCGCGCCCGCAGCGGCTCGCGCAGGGCCTGCGCCAGCGCGCTGCGCAGGAAACGGCGCACGGTGTGGATGGCGGCGGGATCGACCACGTCCAGTTCGCCGGCGATGAAGGCCTCCGACGGCAAGGTCAGCAGTTCGGCCACCAGGGCCGGATCGGCCGCGGTGTCGTCCAGGCAGCGGCCGACGGCATCGCGCAGGCCGGCATCCAGGGTCAGATCCTCGCCGGCCGCATGCGCCGCCAGCAGGCGGTGGATGACCCGCATGTACAGCTGCTGGCCGGCGTCGTAGCGGGCGAAGGCGTCCGTGTCGTAGGCCAGCAGGTGAGCCAGTTCGGTGTCGGACAGGTCGACCTGCAGGCGCACCGGCGCGCAGAAGCCGCGCAGCAGCGACGGCACCGGCGCCTGCGGCAGGTCCTCGAACACGAAGGTCTGCTCGGCGCTGCGCAGGTCGAGCACCCGCTGCGTGCCCACTGCCGCGGGCTCGTCTGCCAGGCGCAGCGGCAGTTCGCGGCCGTCGGCGCCGAGCAATCCCAGGGCCAGCGGTATCGGCAACGGCTGTTTTTCCGGCTGTCCGGGCGTGGGCGCGGTGCGCTGGTGCACGGTCAGGTACCAGCGCGCGGCGTCGGCGTCGTGCCGGTGCGCCACGGTCAGCTGCGGTGTGCCGGCCTGCTGATACCAGGCCATGAACGGCGCCAGGTCGACGCCGTTGGCGTCCGCCAGCGCGGCGACGAAGTTTTCCACTGTCACCGCCTGGCCGTCATGGCGCTCGAAGTACAGGTCGGTACCGCGCCGGAAGCCGTCGGCACCCAGTACCGTGTGCAGCATGCGCACCACCTCGGCGCCCTTCTGGTAGACGGTGCTGGTGTAGAAATTGTTGATTTCGACGTAGGCTGCCGGGCGCACCGGGTGCGCCAGCGGACCGCCGTCCTCGGCAAACTGCACGGTACGCAGGCCACGCACCTCGGCGATGCGCTTGACCGCCGCCGATCCCATGTCGGCCGAGAACTGCTGGTCGCGGAACACGGTGAGTCCTTCCTTCAGCGACAGCTGGAACCAGTCGCGGCAGGTGATGCGGTTGCCGGTCCAGTTGTGGAAGTACTCGTGGGCGATGATGCTCTCGATGAACTCGTAGTCGTCGTCGGTGGCCCGCGCCGGGTCGGCCATGACGTACTTGGCGTTGAAGATGTTCAGGCCCTTGTTTTCCATGGCCCCCATGTTGAAGTCGTCCACCGCCACCACGTGGTACACGTCCAGGTCGTACTCGCGCCCGTAGACCCGCTCGTCCCAGGCCATGGCCTTTTTCAGCGCCGACATGGCATGGCCGCACTGCGCCACGTACGCGGGTTCGGTGTGGATGTACAGCTGCACGGTGCGGCCGCTGGCGGTGACGAAGGTGTCGTGCAGTGCCTGCAGCTGCCCCGCCACCAGCGCGAACAGGTAGCTCGGCTTCGGGAACGGATCCTCGAAGGTGGCGTAGTGGCGCCCGTCCGCCAGCTCGCCCTCGGCCACGCGGTTGCCGTTGGACAGCAGCAGCGGGTAGGCCGCGCGCTCGGCCCGCAGGGTGGTGGTGAAGCGCGCCAGCACGTCCGGGCGGTCCGGGAAGTAGGTGATGCGGCGAAAGCCCTCGGCCTCGCACTGCGTGCACAGCATGCCGCGCGAGGTGTAGAGCCCCTCCAGCGCACTGTTGGCGGACGGGTCGACTTGCACCTCGGTTTCGATGCACACCTGCTCGGGCAGGCCGGGGATGGTCAGGGCCTCGGCCGTCACCTCGTACTCGCTCGGGCGCATGACGTAGCCGTCGCGACTGACCCGGCGCAGCTTCAGGCCCTGGCCGTCGAGCACCAGCGGCGCGTCGCGCCGGCCGGCCGGGTTGCGGCGCAGCTGCAGGCGGGCGCTGACGCGGGTACTGGCAGGCTCGAGATCGAACTCCAGACGCACGCTGTCGACCAGGAAATCCGGCGGGCGGTAGTTCTTCAGTTCAACGGCGCGGGGAGTGGCATCACGCATGACAACGACCGGTTGGCGGGGGAAGTGTGGCCATTGTCGGCAGCCACTGCGGCGCCAGCAAGGGCACGGCTACAATGCAGACTGGCCTTTCTTCCGAGCGTTGACCTGCCGTCATGACTGCCCGCCCGCGCGCCGTGCTGTTCGACCTCGACGGCACCCTGCTCGACTCGCTGCCGGCGTTCCTGGCCATCACCCGCCACGCCTGCCGGGAGCTGGCCTGGCCGCTGCCGGGGCCGGATTACCTGCGCCAGGTGCTGACGCTCGGGCGCTCGCCCATCGAGGCGCTGCTGGGACCGGTGGACGACGAGCCACGCCTGCGCCAGCAGCTGAGCGCGGTCAGCATGACGCTGTGGCAGGAGGTGTTCGCGCTGGAGGCGAGGCTGTTCGAGGACACGCTGGTCGTCCTGCAGCGCCTGCACGCGGCCGGCTATCAGCTCGGCATCGTCACCGACTCCAATCACCACGTGGTCCGGCACCTCACGAGCACCCCCGGCTGCCCGCCGATGGCGGCCGTGGTCACGCGCGAGGAGGCGCCGGCGCGCAAGCCATCGCCCAGCGGCATTGAACTGGCGCTGACACAGCTACGCCTGGCTGCGCACGAAGCGGTGTACATCGGCGACAACCCCATCGACATCCAGGCCGCGCGCGGTGCCGGCGTAACCGCCTACGGCATCACCACCGGCGCCTCGCGGCGCGAGGATCTGGTCCCGCACGCGCCGCAGGCGATCTTCGATTCCCTGTCCGACCTGCACGCCCACCTGACGCTTGCGCTGCACGGCCGGCTGGTGAGAGGACTGGGCGAGGCCAGCCGTTTCCTGGCCATCGACTGGGTACGCGACGCCCTCGAAACCTGTCTGCAGCAGCCGTTCCACCCCGGCACCGTCAACCTGCAGGTCGAGTCGGCATATGCCGGGCGTCTGGCGGCCCTGGCCACCGACGCCCGCCTGCGGCGGTTCGAGTTGCCCGGCCGCGCCGGCTTTTGCCCGGCCACGCTGTACGCCACCCGCCTGCGCCACGGCGCGCGCCACATGCCGGCCCTGCTGCTGCGCCCGCAGGTGGCCGGCTATCCGGCCGACAAACTGGAGCTGGTCTGCCCACAGCCGGTGCGTGCCGGCTGGAACGTGGACGATGGCGCGCTGCTGGAACTGCACCAGCTCACCCTGGAGGACCCCTGGCCATGAATCTGCCCGCACTGAACGTCGACGAACTCGCCCGCCTGCGCATGAAGGAATGCCAGGGCACCCTGCTCGGGGGGGTGAAAGTGGCGCAGGGGCTCGGCCTGTCGGCCGAGGAGTTCGGCTACCGGATGATGATGGAACAGGGCATCAACTGGACGCACCTGTGCGGCAGCCTGGACAAGATCGCCCACATCTTCCACGAGCACTACCAGGTCACGTACGGCTTCGGCAGCGACCTGCGCGTGACCCTGCAGGACGACACGCTGCGCTTCGAAATGCCGCCACTGGCCCGCGCCGCTGCCGGCCAGCTGCAGCACTGGCGCCTGTCGACCCAGGTGCTCGAGGACGTGAACCGCGGATTCTGGCGGGCCCTGAACGAGAACGCCGGCATCACCGCCCGCCTGGAGTTCGGCCCGGACCGGCACACCGTCACGGTACGACGCGGCTGACGCGTCAGCGGCCGCCGCCGGCGATGAACGGCGGCGTGACCAGCCCACACCAGCGCCGGCACGAACACCCCGAACCGCAACAGCCGCCAACACGGGCTGCCGGTTGAGTGTTCAACGGATTCCACGGCTACGCCTGCTGCCCCACCCCGCGGCAGGGGGCAGGTCGGGCGATTTTCGTTACTTCACCACGCGCAACTTCGGACGTTCCGGCGGTGGCTCGGGTGGCGCCGGAGGCGTTGGCTCGTCCTCGACCGGGAATGTCATGCCCTGGCCGTTTTCGCGTGCGTACACGGCCAGCACCGCCAGCATCGGCACCCACACCCGGCGCGACACGCCGCCGAACCGGGCATCGAAGCTGACGTGTGTGTTCGACAGCTCGCGGGCGGCTGTGGCCTGCAAGCCGATGTTCAGGACGATCTTGCCGGCCTGAACATGCTCACTGGGTACCTCGACGCCATCCACGGTGGCGTCGACCAGGATCTGCGGGGTCAGCCCGTTGTCCTCCATCCACTGCACCATGCCGCGCAGCAGATAGGGCTTGGGGGAAGGCAACGGCTCCATGCGAACGGGACTTACGCCGACGGCGCGTGCCGCATCTCGAATTCCTGCTCGGTCAGGCTGTTGCGAAACGCCGAGCGGGCAAACATGCGCTCGGCATAACGCAACACAGGCCGTGCCGGCGCCGGCAGTTCAATGCCATACACCGGCAGACGCCACAGCAGTACGGTCAGCGCACAATCCACCAGCGTCGGCTCGGCGCCGAACACAAACTCGTGCTGCTGGAAAACCGGCGCGATCGCCGTGAGGCCATCACGCAGCGTCTTGCGCGCGGCGGTGACCTCGGCTTTCTTGCTGGATTCGGTGAGCACCTGATGCAGGCTGAACCAGTCGCGATCGATGCGCCACAACATCAGCCGCGCCTGCGCGCGGTTGATCGGGTCGATGGGCATCAGCGGCGGGTGCGGGAAGCGCTCGTCCAGGTACTCCATGATGATGCTGGAGTTGTAGAGCACCAGCCCGCGGTCGACCAACACCGGCAGGTCACCGTAGGGATTGAGGTCGCGCAGGTCCTCGGGCATCGCCGCCGGATCAACCAGCTCAACCTCGATGGCGATGTCCTTCTCGCTGAGCACCAGCCGGGTGCGGTGGCTGTGTGGGCACACCACGCCGGCATAGAGCTTCATGTTGCGGATGCGCTCCGTGGTGAAACCGTCGGCATCGCTGCCGTAATCGAGCGGCTCGACCTTGGACGCCTTGGAGGAAGCTTCCTTCTTGGAGGATTTCTGCGACAACAGTCTGCCCCGTATCAGTGAACGTCGCGCCAGTATTCGCGCTTGACCAGATAGGCCAGGCCGGAGAACACCAGCAGGAACAACAGTACTTTCACCCCGAGTCCATAACGTACCAGCTTGGCCGGCTCCCCCATGTAGACCATGAAGTTCACCAGATCGCGAACCAGCGCGTCGTATTCCTCGGGCTCGAGCGCGCCAGGCGCGGTCAGCGTCAGGTGGCCGTCAACCAGCTCCTGCGTACCCTGCAACGACGCCAGCACGTGCGGCATGGCGGCGTTCGGGAACACCGTATTGTTGACGCCAAACGGCCGGCTCGGGTCAAGGTAAAAGCTGCGCATGTAGGCGTACAGCCAGTCGGCACCGCGTGAACGGGCCGACAGCGTGATATCCGGCGGCGCCTGACCGAACCAGGCAGCGCCGTCCTTGGGCCGCATGGCCACCCGCATCACCTGGTTGGCGTCGCCACCGTTGAAAACCATGTTGGCCTGTACCTGCTCCGGTGTCAGGCCCAGGTCCTGCGCCAGGCGCGCGTAGCGCATGAACTCGGCACTGTGACAGCTAACGCAGTAGTTGACGAACGTGCGCGCCCCGCGCTGCAGCCCAGCGCGGTTGTTCAGGTCCACCTCGAAGCTCGGCACCGCCGGCCCGGAAGCGGCGGCCACCAGCGCCGGCGCCGCGGCCAGCAGGCAGGCAAGAATCATTTTTTTCATTTGCTGGTCACCCTGTCCGGCACCGGCTTAGTGCTGTCGATGCGCGTGTAGATCGGCATGGTCAGGAAGAACAGGAAGTACAGCACCGCGAAAATACGCGCCAGCAGCGTGTACAGGTCCGACGGCGGCTGCGTGCCCAGGTAACCCAGGGCGATGAAGCTGACCACGAAGATCACCAGCGCGATGCGGTTCAGGATGCCGCGATAGCGGATCGAGCGCACCGGACTGCGATCCAGCCACGGCACCAGGAACAGCACGAAGATGGCCGCGCCCATCGCCACCACGCCCAGGAACTTGTCCGGCACGGCGCGCAGAATCGAGTAAAACGGCGCGAAATACCACAGCGGCGCGATGTGCGGCGGCGTGACCATCGGATCGGCCGGCTTGAAGTTGTCGGGCTCCAGGAACTTGCCCCACATCTCCGGCACGAAAAACACGATCGCCGCGAAGATGATGGCGAACACGGACAGGCCCCAGATGTCCTTGACCGTGTAGTACGGATGGAACGGGATGCCGTCGAGCGGCTTGCCGTCCGGGCCCTTCTTCTTCTTGATGTCGATGCCATCCGGGTTGTTGGACCCGGTCTCGTGCAGCGCGATGATGTGGAAGAACACCAGCGCGATGATCAGCAACGGCACCGCCGCCACGTGCAGCGCGAAGAACCGGTTCAGCGTCGGGTCACCGACCGCAAAGTCACCACGAATCCACAGCGACAGGCCGTCGCCGATGAACGGGATGGCGCCGAACAGCGAGATGATCACCTGCGCGCCCCAGTAGGACATCTGGCCCCACGGCAGCAGGTAGCCCATGAAGGCCTCGGCCATCAGCAGCACGTAGATGACCATGCCGAACAGCCAGACCAGCTCGCGCGGCCCCTTGCCGGAGCCGTAGATGATCCCGCGGAACATGTGCAGGTACACCACCACGAAGAACATCGACGCCCCGGTCGAGTGCAGGTAGCGGATCAGCCAGCCCCAGCTGACGTCGCGCATGATGTACTCGACCGACGCGAAGGCGAGGTCTTCCGACGGCTTGTAGTGCATCGTCAGGAAGATGCCGGTGACGATCTGCAGCACCAGCACGGCCAGCGCCAGCGAGCCGAAGAAGTACCAGAAGTTGAAATTCTTGGGCGCGTAGTACTGACCGACGTGATCGTCCCACCAGTCGAAGATGGGAAGACGCTCGTCGATCCAGCGCGCCAGGCCCGAGGTGCGATTGACCATCACGCGGTCTCCTGATCTTCGCCGATGAGCAGCCGCGTGTCGCTCAGGTACTTGTACGGCGGCACCGGCAGGTTCAGCGGCGGCGGCACGCCCTTGTAAACACGACCGGCCAGGTCATACAGGCCGCCATGGCACGGGCACAGGAAGCCGCCTTTCCAGTCGGCGCCCAGATCGGGCGCGCCGACCTCGGGCCGGTACTTCGGCGAGCAGCCCAGGTGCGTGCACACGCCCACCAGCACCAGATACTCGGGCTTGATGGAGCGCACGTCGTTCTGGGCATAGGCCGGCTGCTCGGACTCGACCGACTCGGGGTCGCGCAGGTCGCCGGCCGGCACTTCGGCCAGGTGGTCCAGTTCTTCCTGCGTGCGACGCAGGATCCACACCGGCTTGCGGCGCCATTCGACCACCATCAGCTCGCCGGGTCCCAGCTTGCTGATGTCGACCTCGACCGGCGCACCGGCCGCCTGAGTCCGGGCGCTCGGCTGCATGCTGGACACGAACGGCACCGCCGTAGCGGCCAATCCGACCCCTCCCAGCGCTCCAGCCGTTCCGGCCAGCAGCCGGCGGCGCGCGGGATCAACCGCATCGTTTGCCATAGATCACGCTTCCCCTGAAGGCGGGCCTGCGGCGCCCGCGGATGTCGTATTCCCAAAAATACACGCGGCCGGCGGCACGTGACCGCCAGCCGTCATGAGCTGTTGGGTAAAAAGCCGCGGTATTGTGCCAAACGCAGGTGGGCCGCGCCAAGCCATGCCCGGTCGTGCAGGTGGCGCCGGCTGCTAGCATTGCGCGGCCCCTTGTGAGTCAGTGCACACATGAACAACGCCTCGAAACACGCCCGGCATCGATATTTGCTGCAAGCGGCCGTGGTCGGCCTGGTCGCCGGCGTGGCCATTACCCTTCTGTGGCCGTCGCCACCGGCGCCGCCCCAACTGCCGATCAGCGGCGGCGTCACGCCGCCTCTGCCCGCCCCTGCCGGGCCAACGGCCAACAGCTTCGCGCCGGCGGTGGAGGCCGCCGCGCCGGCGGTGGTCAATATCTACAGCACCAAGGTCGTCACCCGCGCGTTCAACCCGCTTCTCGACGAGCCGCTGTTCCAGCGCTTTTTCGGGCGTGCCCCGATACCGCGCCAGCGGCTGGAATCGAGCCTGGGGTCGGGTGTACTGCTCGGCAAGGACGGCTACATCGCCACCAACCACCACGTCATTGCGGATGCCAGCGAAATCGAGGTCGCGCTGCGTGACGGGCGCAGTGCCAAGGCAGCGCTGGTGGGCAGTGACCCGATCACTGACCTGGCCCTGCTGCGCATCGACCTGCCAAACCTGCCCTCCATCGCCCAGGGCGACGACCGACAGGTCCGTATCGGTGATCTGGTGCTGGCCATTGGCAACCCGTTCGGGGTCGGGCAAACGGTGACGCTGGGCGTGGTCGGCGCCATCGGCCGCGAGGCACCGGGCATTTCCGCGGTCGGCGACTTCATCCAGACCGACGCCGCCATCAATCCCGGCAACTCCGGCGGGGCACTGGTCAATGCCGCGGGCGAGCTGATCGGCATCAATACCGCCATCTACAGCCGCAGCGGCGGTTCAGAGGGCATCGGCTTCGCCGTTCCGGTATCGGTCGTGCGTGGCATCACCGCCCAGCTGCGCGAGTACGGTGAGGTACCGCGCGGCTGGCTGGGCCTGGAACTGCAGGAACTGACACCCGAACTGGCCACAACGCTCGGCCTGCAAGCCAGCAGTGGCGCCCTGGTCAGCGGCGTCTACCGTGGTTCGCCGGCCAGCAAGGCCGGCGTGCGCCCCGGCGATTTGCTGCTGACCATCGACGGGCAAGCGATCAAGCGTGCGCGAGATGCGCTGGCCGCCCTGGCCGTGCTGCCGCGCGAGCACGAGGTCGCACTCACCCTGCAGCGCGGCAGGCGCCGCATCGAGACACGCGCCACCACGATCCGTCAGCCGAACTGACCGTGACACGCGACGGCGCGGGCGGCGCGTCCGCCCACGCCGGATCGCATCCTGTGCCTCACGCGGCCACGCACCGCGGCCACTTCTAAACCGTCGCGACCTGCACCCGCACCCGGCCGGCCACGTCGCGCGCGTGCTGGCGCGCCGTCTCCACGTCGGCCGCGCGCGCCAGCGCCACCCCCATGCGGCGGCGGGCGAACGCCTGCGGCTTGCCGAACAGGCGCAGATCGCTTCCCGGCACCTGAAGTGCGTGGTCGATGCCGGCAAAGACCACCGGCCCGCCGTCGGTCTGCCCGTAAATCACCGCGCTGGCCCCCGGGCCGCGCAGGCCGACATCCACCGGCAAGCCGAGAATGGCGCGCGCATGCAGCTCGAACTGCGACAGCGCCTGCGTGACCAGCGTCACCAGGCCGGTATCGTGCGGGCGCGGGCTGACCTCGCTGAACCACACCTCGTCACCGCGCACGAACAGTTCGACACCGAAGATGCCGCAACCGCCAAGCGCACCGGTGACGCGCCCGGCAATGTCGCGTGCCTGCCTGCGCGCCGCTGCGGTCATCGCCTGTGGCTGCCAGCTCTCCACGTAATCGCCGCGTACCTGGCGATGCCCGATCGGCTCGCAGAAATGGGTGTCGATGTGCCCGTCCTCACCACGACAGCGCACGGTCAGCTGGGTGATCTCGTAGTCGAAGTCGATCTGCTGCTCGACGATCACCCGCCCACCCCGCACCCGGCCGGCCTCCTGCGCGTTGCGCCAGGCCGTCTGCAGCCCGTCGGCGTCGGTCACCCGCGACTGCCCCTTGCCGGAGGACGACATCACCGGTTTCACGAAACAGGGGAAGCCCACCTGCGCGGCACCGGCCTCGAGTTGTTCGAGCGTGTCGGCAAAGGCGTAACGCGACACCGGCAGACCGAGTTCCTGCGCCGCCAGGCGGCGAATCCCCTCGCGGTCCATGGTCAACCGGGCGGCGCGGGCCGTGGGAATGACCGTCGCCAGGCCCTCGGCCTCGATGTCGACCAGCGCCTCGGTGGCGATGGCCTCGATCTCCGGCACGATCAGCGCCGGGCGCTCGCGCACCACCAGCTCGCGCAGGGCGGCCGCGTCGGTCATGTCGATGACATGCGCGCGATGCGCCACCTGATGGCCGGGCGCGTTGGGGTAGCGATCGACGGCGATGGTCTCCACGCCCAGGCGCTGCAGGGCGATGATCACTTCCTTGCCCAGCTCGCCGGCGCCCAGCAGCATCACGCGTGTGGCGTTGGCGGTCAGTGGCGTGCCTATGAACATGCTCCAGTTCCTGTGGGATGGGTGGCCGGATGACCCGGGCCGCGTCGGTGACAGACGCGAATCCTAGCCGCTGCCGGCGTCGGACAGGCCCGTCAGGATTTCCGTGCTGTGCTCGCCCAGCCGCGGCGCGCGCCCGCGCACGGCGCCCGGCGTGGCGGACAGGTGCACCGGCACACCGGCAATCGTCACCGGCGTGTCGCTGCCCGGCTGCTCGACCTGCACCAACATGCCGCGGGCGGCAAAGTGCGGATCGGCAAAGATCTCCGTAGCGTCCTGCACCGGCCCGAACGGCACGCGCCCACCGAACAGCGCCTTCAGTTCCGCCTTGCTGTGTCGGCCGGTGAAGGCCTCGATCAGCGCCGTCACCTCGCCCCGGCGACCCAGCCGCGCGGCGTTGGTGGCCCAGCCGGGGTCCGCGCCAAGCTCCGGCCGGCCGATGGCGGCCGTCAGTTCCACCCAGAACTTGTCGGTCGGACAGCCGATGGCCACCCAGCCGTCGGCGGCGCGGAACAGGCCAAACGGGCACAGCAGCGGGTGACCGTTGCCCTCCGGGCGGGCCACCTCGCCGGTGTAGCTGTACTGGTGCACCAGCCGCTCGCACAGCGCCAGCACACCGTCGACCATGGCGATGTCCAGGAACTGCCCCTGCCCGGTGCGCTCGGCATGGCGCACCGCAGCCAGGATGCCGAAGGCCAGCATCAGGGCCGGCACCGTGTCGCCGACACCGGGACCGATCTTCAGCGGCAGGTCGGCGGCGGGCCCGGTGATGCCCATGAGGCCGCCGAGCGCCTGCGCCACCACGTCGAAGGCCGGCCAGTCGGTGTACGGGCTGTCGCCGGTGCGCGGGTCACCAAAGCCGCGGATGGCGGCGTACACCAGACGCGGGTTGCGCCGGGCGAGCGTCTCGTAGCCCAGCCCCAGGCGCTCCATGACGCCGGCGCGAAAGTTCTCGACCAGCACATCGGCGCCGTCGACCAGGCGCAGGAAGGCCTCGCGACCGGCGGCGGCTTTCAGGTCCAGCACCACGCTTTTCTTGCCGCGGTTGATGCTCTGGAAATAGCCGCCGAACGCGCGCTCGCCGTCGTCCGGCCGAAACGGCGCAAAGCGGCGCGCCGGGTCCCCCTCCGGCGGCTCGATCTTGATCACCTCGGCGCCGTGGTCGGCCAGCAGCTGCGTGCAGAATGGCCCGGCCAGCACCTGCGACAGGTCCAGCACGCGCAGCCCGGCCAGCGCCCCCGGGCTCATGCGCCGTCACCCAGCAGCTGGCGACCGATCACCTTGAGTTCGAGAATCGGCTCGACACCCTCGAAGATGGGCAGCACCAGCGCGTCGGCCACGTAGCGGGCGACCGGAAATTCCTCCGCGTAACCCCAGCCGCCATGCAGTAACTGCGCGCGCTGCGACACGTCCACCGCCACCCGGCAGGCGAACAGCTTGGCCATGGCCGCGCGCAGGCCGGCGTCCGCCGCGCCGGTGTCCATGGCGCGCGCGGCGGCGTGCGTCAGCGCCCGGGCGGCGGCGGTGCGCAGCGCCATCCAGCCCAGCTCGTAGGCCGTGCTCTGGAATTCACCGATCGGCCGCCCGAACTGGCGCCGCTCGGCGCTGTAGCGACCGGCGGCCATGAGGCTGGCCTGGGCCAGGCCCGTCGCGCGGGCAGCGGTCTGCAAGCGGCCGGCAGCGAAGCCCGCCATCTGATAGTAGAAGCCGCGTCCGGGCGTGCCGATCAGCCGGTCGCCGGGCACGAACCAGCGTTCGAACTGCAGCGTGAACGAATGCATGCCGCGATAACCGGGCGTGCGGTCGGCCTTGCCGGTGAGCCGCCCGCCACCGGGCTGGCGCAGGTCGAATTCATGCCCCGGGCAACGCGCCTTCTCGACGATGAACAGCGACAGCCCGCGGTGGCCGGCCGCCGGATCCGGGTCGCTGCGCGCCAGCAGCGCCAGCACATCGGCCCGACCGGCGAAGGTGCTCCAGGCCTTGGCACCGTCGATCAGCCAGCCGGCGACACCGTTTTGCTCCACCGGCGTGGCGCGGCAACGCAGCGCCGCCACGTCCGAGCCGGTGTCGGGCTCGGTCACGGCCACGCCGACCATCAGCTCGCCGCGCGCCACCGGCCCCAGCCAGCGCTGTTTCTGTGCCTCGCTGCCGCCCGCCAGCAGGGCCTTGGCCAGGACTTCCGGGCGGGTGATGAGGCTGCCGGCCGCCGGCAGCGAGGCAACGGACAACTCTTCCGTGGCCACCACCATGGCCAGGTTGCTCATGCCGGTGCCGCCGTAGCCGGACGGAATGGACATGCCGAAGAAGCCAAGCTGCGCCATGCCGTCGATCAGCGCCTCCGGCACCAGCAGGTCATCGAGGTGAATCCGCTGGGCCAGCGGCTCGACCCGCTCGGCAGCAAAGCGGCGCGTGGTGTCGCGCAAGGCCAGCATGAGGTCGGCATCGTCGCCGGCAATGGCCGCGTGGTTGGCGAAATCGGCAGCGGCCAGCCGGGCCGCCAGCTCACGAAAGGCGCCCTCGGCCAGACTGGCCGCCAGTGCCGCGCGTCGTTCCACCGGCAGCAGCTCGGCGGCCGCCGGGGCGGCGAGCCCGAAATCGACGCCGTGGCGCTCGACCAGATGTGCCGCCTCGAGCGCCGTCTCGGCGGCGAACAACGCCGCGGCGCTGGTCTGCCCAGCGTCCGTCCCGGCCGCTACACACAGCGCCTGCGCCGCCGCCACCCGCGCCGCCAGGCCGGCGTAGCGGCGCACCGCCAGCTGGTGATCGTCGATGGCCCGGCCCGCCTGGGTGCGTTCCTGCAGCGCCACGTGCAGGCGCTGCAGCAGCGCCTGCGCCTGGTCCAGGGCCCAACGCCCGCCGTCGCCTGCCGTCATGTCTCCCCCTGTTCTTCGTCCGACCGTCGCCCGGTCAACGCCCGACAGCGCCGGTCCCGGACACTATCGGCACACGCGGCTCAGGCGACGGGCGACGTGGCGTCGGCCTGGCGGGCGCGCTCATGCGCGGCCCGGCGCTTGAGGTAAGCCTCGCGGGCGATCTGCATGTCCTCGACGAACAGCGGCAGCTCCTCCAGGCGCAAGGCCTGCGGACCGTCGACCAGCGCCTTGGCCGGCGCCGGGTGAAAGTCCACCAGGACCAGGTTGGCGCCGGCGATCACGCCCTGGACGGCCGCATGATGAATGTCCTCGATGCCGTCCGGCCCGACGTCGCGTCGTCCCACCGAGTGCGACGGATCGATACCGACCGGCATGCGCGTGAGGCGCCGCACCACCGGCACATGGGCGAAATCGACCAGGTTCCGGTGCGGGTCGCCAAGGCCGGTCTTGACCCCACGCAGGCAGAACACCACCCGCTGATTGCCCTCGCTGGCCAGGTACTCGGCCGCGTTCAGCGACTCCTCGAGCGTGATGCCGAAACCGCGCTTGAACAGCACCGGGAACTCCTGCTGGCGGCCGATGGCCTTGAGCAGCTCGAAGTTCTGCGTGTTGCGCGTGCCCACCTGCAGCATCACCCCGGTCGGACGGCCGATGGCCGTCAGGGCATCGTGAATTTCCTGGATGTGCTTTTCATGGGTGATCTCCATCGCCACCACGCGAATGCCGTGGCGACCGGCGGACTCGAACACGAACGGCAGACACGCGGCACCGTGTCCCTGGAACGCATAGGGACTGGTGCGCGGCTTGTAGGCACCCATCCGCGCGCAGCGCAGACCCTGGGCAGCCAACGCGGCGAAGGTGCGGTCCACATGCTCGCGCGTGTCGACCGCGCACAGGCCGGCAAACACCTCGAAGCCATCCTGATCGAAGTCGACCCCGTTGTACTCGAACCCGCTCGGCCGGAAATCGTCCTGATGGCGACCCAAAACGCGGTACTCGCGCGACACCCGCACGACCCGGTCCACCCCGGTGAGCTCGGCCAGTTCCTCGGCATCCAGTGCCGCGGTGTCGCCGATCAGGTAAATCTCGGTCAACGTCTGCTGCGCGCCCTTGACCTCATGCACGCGGGTTTCGATACCCGGGCGCCGCGACAGGTATTCCATGATGGTGCCAAACGCGGGTGTGCCGGCATGAACGTTGTCTTGCAGGATCAGGATCATCGTCGATCTCGGGTCGGAAACTGGCCGTCATACTAGGGCAAGATGCGGCTGGCCACTGTCCGGGGGGACAAGCACGCCGGCCGGCGCACGGGACACTAAAGTTTTTGGGGCAGCGTGGCGATACACAGGCCAAGCTCTTCATCCAACAACAACAACCGCGCATCAAACAGCCGATGCATATGCCGACCTACGCCGCATCCGAAAACGAATCGATACTGCGCGATGCCGTATCGCGCCTGTGTGCGTTGGCGGCCGACACGCGACCGGCGCTCGCCCCCGCGCTGGCAGCGATCACCGACGCCGTGCATGGCGACCTCGAAGGCGACGCGCTGCGGCGTGCCTTCGCCCGGCTCGACGGCGCCGGCACGGCTGCTGCGGCGCCGCACGCGCAGACCCTGCGCAGCACCACCGACGGTCGACTCATCCAGGACATACTCAAGCAGCTGACGATACCGGCCGGGCTCGAGCCGCTGGCAAACGACATCAAGCGGTCGCTGGACACGCCCGCCTGCGACGTCCAGCGCCGACAGACCAGCAAACAGCTGGTGCGCCTGGTCGGCGAATCCAAGGCCCACGCCGAGCGCCGTCAGACCGAACTCAAGCAGTTCCTCAAGCACACCGTCACGCGCCTGCTGCAACTGGAAGCGGCGCTCAACGAGGCGAACACACTCACCCAGACTGCCTCCAGCGAGACTCTGCAAGGGCGGCGCGCGACACAGGCCGAGCTCGTGCAACTGCGAACGATGTCGGCCGAAACGGAGGATCTCGACCAGCTCAAGGCCTTCGTCGGGACGCGACTCGACCACCTGCAGGCACACCTCCAGCAACAGGACAACGCCGGTGATCTGCGTCAGCGCAAGCTGATGGAACAGCTGGTCGCGCTCAGCCAACAGGTGACCCAGCTGAGCGCAGAGACAATCAACCTGCGCAGCCGCCTGGACGTGACCACCGAAGAAGCCCTGCGCGACCCGCTGACCGGCGCCTTCAACCGCCTGGCCTACGACCGCCGGGCGGCACTGGAAGTGGCGCGGTGGCAAAGCGACGGCGGCGCGCTGTCGATGATCATCTGCGACATCGACCACTTCAAGCACATCAACGACGAATTCGGCCACGCCGCCGGCGACAAGGTGCTCAAGGAAGTGGTCCGCCTGCTGCAGCAGCAGCTGCGCTCGTCCGATTTCGTCGGCCGCTACGGCGGCGAGGAGTTCGTGGTGCTGCTCAACGGCGCCGGCGAGCAGGCAGCCATCCAGATTGCCGACAAACTGCGCCGCAGCGTCAAGGCGGCGCCGTTTCGCAGCCGCGGTGGGCGGGTTCCGGTCACCATCTCCTGCGGCATCGGGTCCTTCACCGGCGACGACACCCTCGAGGACGTGTTCGAGCGCACCGACGCCGCGCTGTATGCCGCCAAGGAGCAGGGCCGCGATCGCTGCGTGTTCGCGGCACCCAAGGGCAGCGCCTGACCTGCGGCCGGCTTACCAGTCCGGCGTCCCGCCGGCCCTGAGCGTGGCGTCCCAGGCCTTCGCCAACCCCTCGCCGCGCATCCGCTCTTCGTTCCCGAGCTGCGGCTGCAGCAGCTTCAGTGCCTGCTCGGCGTTGCTGTTGCCGCGCTGCATGGCCAGTGTGAACAGTGCGTAGGCCTTGGCCACGTCGGCCTTCACGCCCAGTCCGTTGTAGACCATGAAGCCCAGGTTGTTCAGCGCGAAGGCATCGCCGCTGGCGGCCGCGCGCCGGTACCAGCGCACGGCCACGGCATCGTCGCGCGTCACCCCCTCGCCGTGGTGGTACATGCGACCGAGATTGAACGCCGCCAGCGAATCACCCTGCTCGGCCGCCTTGCGATACCAGTCGGCAGCGGCCTGCAGGTCGGCCGCCGTGGCCGCTGCCAGATACGTCATGGCGCCCAGGTTGTACTGCGCCTCCCGGTGGCCCTGGGCGGCGGCAGCCTCGAACCAGCGCCGCGCCTGCGGGGCGTCGGCCGGCACGCCGATGCCCTCGTAGTACATCTGCCCCAGCGTGTACTGCGCGCCGGCATGACCGGCGTCGGCCGCCTGGCGGTACCAGACCACCGCCTGCGCCGCATCGACACCGACACCCAGGCCCTGGTCGTACAGGACACCGAGGTTGTAGGCAGCCGACGGCACCTGCTCGGCCGCCTGTTCGAACAGACGCCGTGCCGCCGGGTAGTCGCGCGCCACGCCCTGCCCGCGCACGGTCAACACGCCAAGGTTGTAGGCCGCCTGGGCGTGGCCCTGCCGCGCCGCGGCGGCGAACCAGCGGGCGGCCGCCTGGGCATCGACCTGCCCACCCGCCGCCTGGGTGTGGTGCACGCCAAGCGCGTACTGGGCGGCGGGATCACCGCCCTCGGCGGCCGCGGTCAGCACCGCCACGTCATCGGCGGCCGGCGCGGCGTGCCCGGCCGCGCACAGCACCGTCAGCAACAGGCAGCAAACGAGACGATTGAGCGCGTTCATGGACAGTGACGAAGGCAAACGGGCCGCTATGGTACGCTGCGTTCGTCGCCCCCTTCCGCGCCATGACCGGCGCTGCCGCCCTGCCCGCTGCCCCCGCCATGCCGTCACCCGCGGCACTCGACGACACCCTGCTCAGTGACCGCCCGTCGCTGCGCCGCGACCTGTCTGCGCTGCAGCAACAGCCGCCGGACAGCCCGGCCGGCCAGCGACTCGCCCAGCGCATCGAGCAGCGTCTGGCACATTCCGCGGCGGTTCTGGCGGCGCGCCGCGCCGCCCGTCCGCCGCAGATCGCGTTTCCGGCCGAGTTGCCGATCAGCGCCCATCTGACCGACATCGCCGACGCGCTGCACCGTCACCCGGTGGTGGTGGTGTGCGGCGAAACCGGCTCGGGCAAGACCACGCAGCTGGCCAAGCTGTGCCTGCAACTGGGCCGCGGCCTGCACGGGCGCATCGGCCACACCCAGCCGCGGCGCATCGCGGCACGGGCGGTGGCGGCACGCCTGGCCGCCGAGCTGGCTGCCCCCGCGGCTGTCGGCTACAGCGTGCGCTTCGACCACACCGTGGCCGACGCCGCGGCCATTCAGGTCATGACCGACGGCCTGCTGCTGGCCGGCACACAGTCCGACCCGGACCTGCTGGCCTACGACACGCTGATCATCGACGAGGCGCACGAGCGCAGCCTGAACATCGACTTCCTGCTCGGCTACCTGCACCGCCTGCTGCCGCGCCGCCCGGATCTGCGCCTGATCATCACCTCGGCCACCATCGACCCGCAGCGGTTCGCCAGGCACTTCGGTGACGCGCCGATCATCGAGGTATCCGGTCGCGGCTACCCGGTGGAGCAGCGTTACCGGCCGCTGAGCACCGCCGACCGAGACCAGGCCGACATCAGCCTGAGCGAAGGTATCGTGGCGGCGGTGGGCGAGCTGCAGGCGCACGGGCCAGGCGACGTGCTGGTGTTCCTGCCGGGCGAGCGGGAAATCCGCGACGCGGCCGACGCGCTGCGCGCCCACAGCGCCGACATCGAACTGCTGCCGCTGTATGCCCGCCTGTCGCGCGCCGAGCAGGAGCGCGTGTTCGCGCCGGCCCGCCGGCGCCGGGTGGTGCTGGCCACCAACGTGGCGGAAACCTCGCTCACCGTGCCCGGCATCCGTTACGTGATCGACAGCGGCCTGGCACGCATCAGCCGTTACAACGCCCGCAGCCACGTGCAGCGCCTGGGCGTGGAGAAGATTTCCCAGGCCTCGGCCGATCAGCGGGCCGGACGCTGCGGGCGGCTCGGGCCCGGCGTGTGCATCCGCCTGTATGGCGAGGACGACTTCGCCGGCCGCCCGGCCCACACCACGCCGGAGATTCTGCGTGCCTCGCTGGCCGGCGTGTTGCTGCGCATGCACGCGCTGCGCCTGGGGGACGCGCAGGCGTTCCCGTTCATGGACCCGCCGCCGCGCCGGCAGATCAACGCCGCCCGCCAGCACCTGTTCGAGCTGGGCGCGCTCGACGCCACCGGCGCCCTGACCGACATCGGCCGGCAACTGGCGCGCTTTCCGCTCGACCCGGCACTCGGGCGGATGCTGATCGAGGCCAGCCGCACCGGCGCCCTGCGCGAGGCGCTGATCATCTGCGCCGCGCTGGCGGTTCAGGACCCGCGCGAGCGCCCCCTGGAAGCACGCCAGAAAGCCGACCAGCTGCACCGGCAGTTCGCCGACCCGCGCTCGGACTTCCTCACCCTGCTGAACCTGTACCGGGCCTTCACCGAGCAGGCCCAGCACCTGTCACGCGCCAAGCTGCGTGCCTGGTGTCGCGACAACTTCCTGTCGTACCTGCGCCTGCGGGAGTGGCGTGACGTGATCGGCCAGCTGACCGAACAGGCCAACGCCATGGGCCTGCGCCGCACCCAGACCGAAGCCGACTACGGCGCCATTCACCGGGCGTTGCTCAGCGGCCTGCTGACACACGTGGCCCGCCGCCCGGACACGCCGCATGGGCGGCGAGGCCGGCACCGTGGCCCCATCCCCCTGGAGGGCCCGCGCGGCACACAGCTGCGGGTGTTCCCGGGGTCGCCACTGGCGCGCAAGCCGCCGCGCTGGCTGATGGCCGCGCAGCTGGTGGAAACCGGCCAGTTGTATGCGCGCACGGTGGCCGGCATCGAACCGCACTGGCTGGAGTCGGCGGCCGCCCACCTGCTGCGCCGCAGCCACAGCGAGCCGCACTGGCATGCCGCCAGCCGCCGACCGATGGTCTTCGAGCGGGTCACCCTGTACGGGCTGACGCTGATCGCCCGCCGGCCGGTGCCCTATGCGCCGATCGACCCCGTCCATGCCCGCGCCATCTTCATTCGCGAGGCGCTCATCGACGGCCTGTTCGATGCCGACTGCCCGGACCTGGCCGCCAACCGGCGCCTGCTGCAGACCCTGGAAACACTGCAGGCCAAGGCCCGCCGGCCGCTGCTGGTCGACGAGGACCACCTGTTCGCCCTCTACGACGCACGCCTGCCGCAGGACGTCTGGGACGGCCACCGCTTCACACTGTGGCTGCGCCGGGCGCCCGCCGGCGCGCTGCGACTGGACCGCGCCGAACTGCTGTGCGAGTCGGCGACCGACATTACCGGCCACGACTTCCCGGACCGTCTGGCGGCCGGCAGCGCGCTGCTGCCGCTGCACTATCACTTCGCGCCCGGCCAGCCGCACGATGGCGTCACCGCGCGCATCCCGGACACGGCGCTGGAGGTGCTGTCCGAGTCCGTGTTCGACTGGCTGATTCCCGGCTGGCTGGTCGAGAAATGCACCGCCCTCATCCGCACCCTGCCGGCACCACTGCGCCGCGCCTGCGGCCCGGCGCCGAACGCCGCCCGGGCAGCGCTGGCCCGGCTCACACCCGGCCGAGGGCGCCTGCCTGTCGCGCTGGCCGGTGCCCTGGGGGAGTTGACCGGCGAAGTCATCACGGCCGACGCCTTCCATGCCGAGCGGCTCGATCCGCACCTCACGTTCCGGTTCGAGATCGTGGACGAACACGGCAACCCGCTGGCCAGCGGCCGTGACTGGCAGCAGCTGCGCGAGCGCGTCGCCGGCCGTGAGCCGGCCAGACCAGCTGCCGACACGCATGCCATCGAGCGCGACCAGGTCCTCGCCGACGACTTCGCCACCTTGCCCGACCAGGTCACGGTCTGCGGTCCGGCTGGCGTCGACTGGCTGCGCTGGCCGGCGCTGGTGGACACCGGTGACGGCTGCGCGGTGCGACTGTTCGACGACCCCAGCCGGGCCAGCGCCGCCCACCGCCGCGGCGTGCTTGCGCTGCTGACACAGCGCCTGGCGGATCGGCTGCCGGGCGTGCCCGGGGCCGCCGAGACCGCCTACCGCCGGCTCGGCACGGCCACGGCGCTGCAACGCGACCTGCACCTGGCCACTGTCCGGCAGCTGTGGCCGGACGATGCCCAGGCGCCACGCGACCGGGGCGGTTTCGAGACACTGGCGGCACGGCTGGGGGCCGACCTTCCCGCCGCCGGCGAGCGCCTGGCCCACACGGTGACCGAGACCCTGACCGCCTGGCAGGCGCTCACCCGGCAACTCGATCAGGTAACCACCCTGACGCTGCTGGACGTGGCCGGCGACCTGCGTGACCAGCTGCAGCGGCTGATTCACCCCGGCTTCGTGGCCGACACGCCGCCGCACTGGATGGGTGAACTGCCCCGCTACCTGAGCGCCGCGACACGGCGCCTGGGCGCGGCACGGCACGATGCGGCTGCCGACCGCAGACGCGCGCTGGGATTGCGGCCGCTGTGGGAACGTTACTGGGAACACCGTCCGGTGCAGACGACGCACCCGCACCATGCCGACTGGGTTCACCTGCGCTGGCTGCTGGAGGAATTGCGGGTGGCGCTGTTCGCGCCCGAACTGGGCACCCGCGAGCCGGTGTCCGTGGCGCGCCTGCACAAGCAGCTCGATGCGCTGACCGGCGCCCTGCCCGCCCGTCGCGGCGCGGCGGGCTAGCCCCCCGGAAACGAAAAAGGCCCCGCCGGTGCCTGTGCACCGACGGGGCCCGATCAGCCCGTGGTCCGGGACTTACTTCTGGATGGCAGCGATGAATTCGTCCGCCTTGCAGATGTCCGACAGATAGGTCAGCGAGGTCTGGATGGCGGCGTCATGCGCCTCCTGGCTGCCGGCGCACACGCAGTCCTCGATGACGACGCAGCTCAGGCCCATGTCCACCGCCGACCAGACGGTGCCTTCGACCACGAACGTGGTGGCAACGCCGATCATGGCGATGTCGGTGATGCCGTTCTTGTCCAGCACTTCCTTCAGGTTGGAGCCGCAGAAGGCGCTGATCATGGCCTTCTTGACGATTTCGTCACCCGGCTGCGGGGCCACGTCCTCGTGGATCTGCGCACCCCAGGTACCCGGCTGCAGGGTCGGGCCACCGGAGCCGAGCATGCGGAAGAACGCGCCGCGGTGGGGCATGGTCGGCGAGTTTTCGTCGAACTCGACCACGATGTGGATCACCTTCATGCCGGCCTTGCGGGCGGCGTCCAGCACCTTGGCGCTGCGCGGCAGGATGTCGGTGTCCTGCACCATCTTGGCGAAGCCGGCCGCCTGCGCCAGCGGCGCATCGGGATGGATGATGTCGTTCTGGAAATCCATCGACAGCAGGGCGGTCTTCTTCACGTCGATTTCGATGGCCATCTATTTAGCTCCTTGGTTGATTGACTGTGAGACGGATCGGTACCGGTCGACCAGGCCGCTTCAAAAGTGCACGCGGAACCGGCTCGGCTCGAAGCCGTCCGGCACCGTGGGCGAATGCAGCAGCTCCACCGCCGGCGACACCTCCACGAAGGCCAGCGCCAGAAGCATGAGGTTGCCCTCGGGCGCGGGCAAGTCGTCGACGGGGAATTGGTCCAGGTGGGCGATTATGCCCTCGATGCGTGGCAGCAGCGTGTCATACACCCGCTGCAACTCGGCCAGCGGCGTGGACAGGCGCTTGCCGTGACGCTGATGCTCTGCCGGCAGCGCCCAATCGGCCAGCCACGCCAGGTCCTCGTACCCCGACGGCAGGGCAAAGGGGGGCGTGCTCATGGCCGGCCCACCCATTCCTGCACCGTGTGCAGCTGGTGACGCACGGCGATTTCCATCTCGCTGATCGGCAGGTGCTTCAGCACGCCCGAGGCCATCGCCTTCTGCGCGAACTCCAGGGTGCTGAGGTCCTCGTACAGGATGTCGCGCAGCAACACCTTGGTGTGTTCCTGGGCGAACTTCTGCCCGGCGCTCTCGGCGTCGAGCTGGTAGATGTTCATCTCCCAGGTCGACTCGTCCACCGCCACCGGCCAGAAGTTGTAGGTGAAGTACCAGCCCGGCCCGACATCGATGAAGAAATTCGGGAACAACACGTTGATGTCGAACCACCAGTTGGGGCTGTTGTCGGGATTCAGGCCCGGCAGGTCGACCATGTCGCCGGGTGCGAAACTCATGCCGTACTTCCAGGCCAGCGTCTCGGACGGCGTCGGTTTGTGGCCCGGGTTCACCCACACCGAGCCGGAGTGATGCGGCCCGTAGATGCGCGCCGAACTGAGCAGGCCGTAGGGGTTGTCCTGCCCGGCGCAGGCGTCCGGCACGGTGTGCCGGTGCACCATCATGACGTGGTAGGCCTCATGGAAGGCGTCGATGAAGGTCTTCCAGTTCGCCTTCACGCGCGCGCTGTAGCGGGCGATGTGGTTGAAACGCTGGAACGGATAGTCATCCAGCTGGGTGCCCATGCCGCCCAGGAATTCGCGCAGGCCGACCTGCGGCTGCGGCTCCCAGTGCACGAAGATGAAACCGTTCCAGATGTCGGTGGCGACCGGCCGCAGGCCGTAGTCGGCGCGGTCGAAGTCGGCGAAGTAGGTTTCGCCGGGCACCCCCTTCAGACGGCCGTCGAGGTCGAAGGTCCAGCCGTGAAAGTTGCAGATGAAGCCCTGCGCATTGCCCGTGTCGCAGATGCTGACGGCCATGCCGCGGTGGGTGCAGACATTGTGGAAGCCACGTACCTGGCCGTCCCTGCCACGCACCAGCAGGACCGACGTCCTGAGCACCTCGATCTCGCGCACCACGTAGTCGCCGGGGTTCGGCAGCTCGTCCTCGCGAGCCACCTCGAGCCAGGCGCGGCGGAACACCTTTTCCCGCTCCTGCTCGAAGAACTCGGGCGAAATATAGGGCTCGACCGGCAGCGGGCCGGACCCCATGTCCGGCACCGCCGTGGTGATCTGGGTATGAAACGACGCATCCGGCTTGGTCATATCCGTTTCTCCTCCGGATAGTGATTATGTTTTCCGGCCGGTCGATGGTACGAGACTTTCGCTACCCTCAGTCCACGGACTTCCACGGCAGGCGCGCCGGGTCGTCCTTGTACCACCCCTGAATGTTTTTCTTCAGGATCTTGCCGGTCAGCCCCTTGGGCAGGTCGGCAACGATCTCGATGTGCTTGGGCACCTCGTACTTCGCCAGCCGCGGACGACAGAAGTCGAGCAGTTCGTCCACCGTGGCCTGCGCGCCGTCCTTGAGACTGACAGTCGCCACCACCGCCTCGCCCCATTCCGGATGGGGCGCGCCGACCACCGCCACCTCGCGCACCGACGGGTGCTCGGCCAGCACCGTCTCGACCACACTGGGATAGACGTTGGCAGCACCGGAGATGATCAGGAAGTTCTTGCGGTCGGTCAGGTACAGGAAGCCGTCGGCGTCCAGCCGGCCGAGGTCATGCGTGCGCAACCAGCCGTCCACCAGCGCCTGCGCGGTCTGCTCCGGCAGGTTGAGGTAGCCGAGCATGTTGGTGCTGGAGCGGATCCACACCTCACCGACCGCATCGGCCGGCAGCGGCTGCCCCTGCTCGTCGCGAATGGACAGTTCCATGTGCACGCCGCCACGCCCGCACGACGTCAGCAGTTCCGGACGGTCGCGCAGACCGCGCACGTGGTCGTCGTGATGCAGGAAGGTGACCCAGCCGCCGGTGCACTCGGTGATCCCATACAGCTGCATCATTTCGCAGCCGAAGGTCTCCATGGTGCGGCGGATCAGCGCCGGGCGCGCCGGCGACGAGCCGTAGGTGACCAGGCGCAGCGAGGACAGGTCGTAATCGCCGCGGTCGTACTCGTCGAGCAGGCGCTGCATCATCAGCGGCACGATGATGGTGGCGGTGACGCGGTACCGGCCGACGAACTCCAGAAAACGCGCCGTGTCGAAGTCGCCGTTCGGCAGCACCACGGTCATGCCGTTGACCAGATTGAACGAGCCCAGCACGAAGGTGATCCAGCCGGATGCGGTCGGCGGGAACCACACGTCCTCGTAGCGCAGGCCAATGCTCAACACCGTGTAGAGCATCGAGTCGCGCATGGCGCCCTGCCCCAGCATCACCCCCTTGGGCAGGCCGGTGGTGCCGGAGGTGTAGCTGAGGGCGATCAGGGCGTCCTCGGCCAGCGACGGCCACTGCGGACGCTCCCGCGCGGCGCTCAGAAGCGACTCGTAATCGTGATCGAGGCCGTGCTCGCCGCCGTAGCCGATCAGCAGCCGGCCATCGGCACGCAGATCGTCCAGGATTGGCTCGAGCAGCGGCACGCAGTTGGCCTGCACCAGGATGACCCGTGCATTGCTGTCGCGAATGACGTGCAGCATCTCGCGCGGCGCGTAGCGCCAGTTGATGCCACAGCGCACCAGGCCGCTCTTGTAGCAGGCAAACAGGTGCTCGTAGACCTCCAGGTGCTCGTGGCTGAGGATGGCCGCCACGTCACCCGCCTGGAAACCCAAGCCCTGCAGGGCGGCAGCCAGGCGGTCCGAGCGGTCGTCGATCTGCCGCCAGGTCAGATGGCGATCACCGTCGTGGTAGGCGATCCTGTCCGGGTAATGCGCCGCGCAGCGGGCGATGTAATCACGTGGCAGCATGGCTGCCGCCTCCTCGTACGATCGTGTGGGGGAACCGGCCCAAGAACATCAGGCCGGCGCGAATTTCAACAGGGGCAGGCCCTCGCCCGCCGTTTCGAAGACGGCACGCACGGGCTGGCCGACAGCCAGCCGATCGTTGGCGATACCGACCACGTTGGCCAGCAGGCGCGGCCCTTCCTCGAGTTCGATCAGGCACACGTTGTACGGTACCAGTCCCTCGAACGCGGGATCAAAACTGCGGTGCATCACCACGTAGCTGTAGATCTCGCCGCGACCGGACGCCTGACGCCAGGTGATGGCCGTCGAGCCGCAGTTCTCGCACACAAAGGCCCCCGGGGCCAGCCAGGTATCGCAGTCCGGGCAATGCTGCACCAGTACCTTGCCCTCGCCCATGGCATCGAAATGCGGCTGGTTCAGCTCGTTCAGGACCGGCATCGGCCAGCCCTTGATGCGCGTGATGTCGTACATGGCGACCTCCTTACAGGCTGGCGTGCGGACTGGTGATCATGCAGGCGTGGTACATCATTCGCCCACCGTACGCGGCGGTGAGCACCAGGTCGTGCTTGACCTGCCGTTCACCGGCCGTGCCGCGCGCCTGCATCACGCCCTCCGACAGGGGTGTGCCGCCCTGCAGGTAGTAGCCGGACAGCTGACCACCGCCGGTGTTGACCGGAAAACTGCCGCCCGGCGCGGTCTGTCCGGCCAGCACGAACTCGCCCGCACCACCCGGCTCGACGAAGCCGTACTGCTCCAGTTGCAGCAGGATGCAGTAGGTGAAGGCGTCGTAGACCTGGGCGCAGTCGATGTCCTTCGGGCCGACACCGGCCATGGCGTAGGCGCCCTGCCCGGCCAGCTTGGCGCCGATCTCGATCTCGTTCTCGAAGCCGCGGCGGTTGGTGACACCGCGGTGCCCCTGGCCCATGCCGTGGATGTACACGGCCGGCTGTGGGCCGTCGGCGGCACGCTCGGCGCTGGTGACCACCACCGCCACCGCGCCGTTGACGGGAAACGAGCAGTCGAACAGGTGGAACGGCTCCACCACGTACGGCGAGGCGTGGTGGTCCTCCAGAGTCAGCGGCTTCTTCATCATGGCCAGTGGACTCTTGAGCGCCCACTGGCGACAGGCAACCGCCACCGCCCCCAGGTGATCCTCGTTCAGGTTGTTGTTGTGCATGTAGCGCCGCGCCGCCAGGGCATAGGCGGCCACCGGACCGAACAGTCCGGTTGGCGCCTCCGACCCCAGCTTGCCCATCAGCGGCAGCGGCATGCCAAAGGCCTGCTGGGTGCTGACACCCGGCACGATGGGCGCATCTGCAAACACGCACACCACCGCCTTGGCCATACCGGCCTGCACTGCCAGGGCTGCCTGCTGCACCATCTGCACCCCGGACGAGCCCTCGGCCTCGACCACCGAGCACAGCGTCAGATCCTTCAGGCCCGCGTAGTCGATCAGGTCCATCGGCAGATCCATCAACGAGGCGACAGGGCTCTTGTTGATGAGCAGGCCGTCGATGTCGGCCTTCTTCAGGCCGGCGTCGGCAATGGCGCGGTGGATGGCCGTGACGGCAAGCTGCCACGTCGGGCCGATGTACTGACGGCTCAGATCCGACATGGCAAAGCCACGGATCGCCGCCAGCGGTTTTTTGCTGGCCATGCTGATTCTCCTCCCGGTCGGCGGGGTTGAACGTTAGCCGTCCCTGGCCGGTAGCGGTCATTCAAAGACACAGCCGCCCGGCACAGGCCGGGCGGCTGAAGCACATCACCGACGGCGCCGGGCGCCGTCGGTGGTTCAAATCAGACACGACAGCGTCGGTATGGCCTCGTCGCCGTTCACCAGCACCACTTTCTTGTAGGCCATGCGCAGTTGCCCGTCGACC